>NZ_AVPL01000088.1 GCF_000768695.1 Knoellia aerolata DSM 18566 | reverse complement strand
CCGACGACGGGGCCGCCGACGACGGGGGCGCCGGGGACACCGGGGGCGCCGGGGGCGACTCGGCGGACGAGGCGTTCGTCCCCCGGGCGCCGGCCGCGCACTAGGGTCCAGCCATGGTCAGAGTCGGTCTCGCAGGGTACGCATCGGCAGGGCGCCACTTCCACGCGCCGCTCATCCGCGACGCGGGGCTGGAGCTGGCCGCCGTGGCCACCGCCAACCCCGAGCGCCGCGCCGAGGTTGCCGCCGACGTCCCGGAGGCGCGGGTGGTCGACGACCTCGAGGCGCTCCTCCAGGTCGAGGGTCTCGATGTCATCGTCCTCGCGACCCCGACGGGCAGCCACCTCGAGCACACCCAGCGGGTCATCGAGGCGGGCGTCGCCTGCGTCGTCGACAAGCCGCTCGCCGTCAACGCGGACGACGCGCTGTCGCTCGTGGACGCCGCCGAGCGGGCGGGCGTGCCGCTCACGGTCTTCCAGAACCGGCGCTACGACCACCAGTTCGCCACCCTCGCGACGGTCGTCTCCGATCGCCTTGCGGGAGAACCGTTCCGGTGCGAACTGCGGTGGGAACGCTGGCGGCCGGTGGCCAAGGACCGGTGGCGCGAGAACGCACCGGCGAGCGAGGGCGGCGGCATCCTGCTCGACCTGCACTCGCACCTCATCGACATGGCGGTCCGGCTCTTCGGGCCGGTCTCCACCGTCTTCGCGACCATCGAGGCCCACAGCACGACGTCCGAGGACGACGCCTTCCTCGTCTGCCGACACGACTCCGGAGTGGTCAGCCACCTGGGTGCCACGTCCCTGTCCGGGGCGCCGGGGCCGCGGGTCCGCCTGCTCGGGCGTGGGGCGGCATACGTCCAGAACGACTTCAACGGCGAGGCGAACGTCCTCCCGGACACGGCCGACGCCGACCCGGAGCACTGCGGCTGGCTGTACCGCGAGACCGAGCGGGAGCCGGTGCCGACCACGCCGGCGAGCCCGGTCGAGTTCTACCGGGCCGTCGGGGCGGCGCTGGCCGCCGCCGACCCGCAGGCCGCGATGCCGGTCGACCCGCACGACGCCGTCCACACCCTCGCCGTCATCGACGCCGCACGGCTCAGCTCCGAGGGGCAGCGGGTCGTCGAGGTCATCACGCCCGGCACCCGGCCCGGCCACGCCGAGGAGGTGTGACGTGCCCGAGGACGCCACGGCGGTGCTCGTCCGCTACCTCACAACGCTGCGCGGCGCGGTGGTGTGGAAGCTCGACGGGCTGTCCGAGTACGACGTCCGCCGACCACTGACACCGACCGGGACCAACCTGCTCGGCCTGGTCAAGCACCTCTCCGGCGTGGAGGCGGGCTACCTCGGCGAGTGCCTCGGGCGCCCGGTCCCCGACCTGCCCTCGTGGTACGCCGAGATGGAGGAGGAGGGCTCCGAGGACAACCTCGACATGTGGGCGACCGCGGACGAGTCGCGTCAGTCGATCCTCGACCTCTACTCCCGAGTGACCGCACACGCCGACGCGGTCGTCGCGGACCTGGACGGCGACGCCAGTGGCACGGTCCCGTGGTGGGGCGAGCGTGGCCGCGACGTGCCGGTGCACCACCTCCTCGTCCACGTCGTCACCGAGACCGCGAGACATGCCGGTCACATGGACATCGTGCGTGAGCTCGTGGACGGGACGGCCGGCCTGCGCGAGGACGTCTCCAACCTGCCGGACAAGGACGCCGCGTCGTGGCAGGCCTACCGGGACCGGGTGCAGGACACGGCCGACCACTTCCGGTGACCACCCGTCAGGGGCTGGCGAGCCGCCGTGGCTCGAGGCGCTCCTGGACGGCCCGGTCGCCGTCCCGGGTGACGACGTAGGCGCCCTTCCCGTCGCGCTCCGAGACCGCCTCGACGAGCTCGGTGCCGTGGTAGACCAGCCCGACCCCGTCGTCGGTGCAGTGCGTCGTCGGGAGCGTGCCGTCGGCGACGAGCGCGTGGACGAGGGGGCGTCGCCGCGCCTCCGAGTCGTAGTGGACACCGCTGCCGAAGGGGAGCAGCGCCAGGCCGTTGGTCACCGCGCGCAGCTCGGGACCGAACGAGTCGGTCGTGCCGCCGACGTACCAGCAGATCGACCCCGCCGACACCCCGGAGAGCACGACACCCGCCTCCCACGCCACCCGCAGGGAGGGGCCCAGGTCGTGCACGGCCCAGACGGCGAGGAGGTTGGCGACCGACCCTCCGTTGACCCAGACGACGTCCTGGTCGAGCAGGTGCCCCCGGACGTCGTCGTGGTTGGGCATGGGGAACAGGTCGAGCGTCGAGAGCTCGAAGCCGGCGACCCGGGCGGCCTGGTGGAGGTGGTCGTTGAAGAAGCGCTGGTCCCCGCTGGCCGTCCCGAGGACCGTGACCCGCGGCCGCCGTCCGGTGACCCCGGACAGCTCGACGGCGTGGTGGACGAGCGCGTCGAACTCGAGGTGGGTGCGCTGGGCGGGGCGGTAGCCGCCCGAGGTCGCGAGGATCGTCGGCTGGTCGGCAGGCATGACCTGCACCCTATTGACCCGGGCCGATGGCCGAGCCCTCGGGGGAACGCCGACGGCCGACCGCGCGTTGACCCTCCGCCGCCTACGCACAGGGAGAACGCATGTCATTCGAGGAGCAGGTCGACCGGCTCGTCACGATGGGGTACCCGACGCTGGCCGGCATGGGGGAGAGCGGGTTCCGTGACCTGCTCGCGCCGCTCGCCGTCGAGGCTCACCGACTCGACGAGGCGAGGCCGGACGACCGACCGGGGCGGACGGCATACGTCGTCGTCGTCACGCGCGCGCTCGTCGACCCGGCGACGACGGTCCCGCTGCTCCGCCTCGTCGGTGGCCGCAAGCCGGGTGTCGTCGACCGCAACCACGCGCCCGGGGACCTCGCGACCTACCACCCGCTGCCGGAGCTCGCGGTGCCCGACGTGGGCGCCTACCTGCTCGTCGACGTCGACCGCGGTGAGGAGTTCTGCGGGGTCACGCCCGAGGACGCCCTGCCGGTGATCCGGGGCCGCGGGCGGACTCCGCTGACGATCGACGAGGGCGTCGCCGTGGTCACCCACGCCCCGCACCTGCTCGAGAAGAACCGGTGCTTCATGCTCTCGGGCTCGCGGCGTGGCGACCGACGGGTTCCGGCGATGTGGATCAGCGAGCGCGCGCCCAAGCTCGGCTGGTGCTGGGACGGCAACCCGCACTCCTGGCTCGGGGTGGCATCGGCCGGAGCGCGCCTCGGCTGAGCCTGTGGACAACCCGGCGGGTGCGTCGCCGGGCTCGGCCACAGTGAGGTCATGGAGACCGCCCGCCTCACCGCTCCGCCGACGTATGCCGGCCGCCACCGGGCCGTGGACCACGACGCTCCCCGCGTGGCCGGCTACGAGGTCGTCGGTCCGCTCGCGCGGGGAGGGTCGGGGACCGTGTGGTCGGCCACCGCCCCGTCCGGCGACCCGGTGGCGATCAAGGTCGTCCCGGCGACCGACGCCGACGACGCGCTGGTCGAGCTCGCGGTCCTCGGACGCATCACCGACCCACACCTCGTGCGCCTGCACGAGGCGGTCGCGCTGCCCTCCGGCGAGGTCGCACTCGTCCTCGACCACCTGCCCGGTGGCACGGTCGGGTCGGTGGTGCGGGCGCGCGGGCACCTGGCGGCGGGCGAGGTCGTCACCGTGCTCAGCCCGATCGCGTCGACGCTGGCCCGGCTTCACGCGGCCGGGGTGGTGCACGGCGACGTCTCGCCCGACAACGTCCTGCTCGACCTCGACGGGCGGCCGTTCCTCGCGGACCTCGGGGTGGCCCGGATCGCGGGGGAGCGCTCGGCCGAGGCCCGCGGGACCGAGGGCTTCGTGGCACCGGAGGTCGTCCTCGGTGCGGTGCCGACGGCCGCGTCCGACGTGCACGCGCTCGGCGCGCTGGCCTGGTTCTGCCTCACCGGCGACGCCCCCGACCTCGCCGGGGTGCGGGTTCGCCTGGGCGACCTCGTGCCGGGGCTGCCCGGGGCACTCGTCGAGGCGGTGGAGGGCGCGCTGCGTCTGCGCCCCGAGGGGCGACCGGGTGCCGACGAGCTGGCGCTCGCCCTCTTCGAGAGTGCCCCGGCGGAGCCGCTGCTCCTGGCGGGCGGGGGTGACGACGTCAGCCTCCTGACCCGACGGATCCGCGCGGCGGCCCGGGCCGAGGCGGTCGGGGGCACGTCCGGACGGGCTGGATGGGCTGGCCGTCTCGGGCGGGTGGGCTGGGTGGCGCTGCGCCACCGGCTCGCCCGGACGCGGACGTGGGCTGGAGCCGCCGTCGCCGTCGTCGCGGTCGTATCCCTCGCGGTCGCCGCCGTGTCGTGGGTGGGGGGCTTGGGGGAGAGCGAGCCGTCCAGCGCACCGCGAGCGTCGCAGGCGTCGAGCCGCTCACCGGCGCCCGCGCCGGACCTCCGGCTGGTCGCGGACGCTCCCGTGCGCGACCCGGTCGGTCTCGTCCGGGCCCTCGCGGCCGCCCGGGCCGACGCCTGGGCGACGGGGATCGCCGCCCGTCTCGTCGAGGTCGATGCGCCCGGCTCGCCGGCACTGGCCCGTGACACCGAGGTCCTCGCGGGGGTCCAGCGGGCACGGCAGCGCTATGTCGGCCTGACCTTCGTCGTTCGCGAGGCGAGCGTCGTCGGGGAGGACGCCGACGTGGTCACGGTCCGCGCCAGGATCGACACCGGGGCGCACGTCGTCCGCGGCCCGCGCGGGGACGAGCCGCGTCCGGCGACGTCGGCGGCCCCCGTGCTCCTCGACCTCGTCCGCACCGGGTCGGGGTGGCGGGTCAGGGACGTCAGGTCCGCCTAGCGTGCGGCGAGCAGCCAGCGAACGGCGTCGGGCAGGGTGGGGTGGTGGTGCTCGAAACCGCTGTCCCGCAGTCGGTTCGGCAGCGCACGCTGGCTCGCGACGATGTCCCCGGCCATCTCCCCGACGACGAGGCGCAGGGCGAACGTGGGCGCCGGGAGCCAGGTGGGGCGACGCAGCTGGCGCCCCATCTCGGCGACGATGTCACGCTGTCGCGCCGGCTCCGGGCCGGTGACGTTGATGGGCCCCTCGAGCCGTTCGTCGAGCACGTGCTCGATGGCGCGCACCTCGTCCGCGAGGGTGATCCACGGCCAGAAGTGCCGGCCGTCGCCCAACGGCCCACCCAGCCCCAGCCGGGTGAGGAGGAGCAGCGTCTTGATGGCGTCACCGGTCGGCGCGAGCACGATGCCGGTGCGCAGGAGGGCGACGGGGGCGCCGGCGGCACGCGCCGGCTCGGTCGCGCCCTCCCAGGCGCGCACCAGGTCGGCGAGGAAGCCGGAGCCGCCCTCGCTCTCCTCGGTGAGGACCTCGTCGTCGCGGTCGCCGTAGTAGCCGACCGCAGTCCCGTTGACGAGGTGGATCGGCCGGCCGGTGGCCGCGATCGCCGTCGCGAGCGCGGTCGTGCCGTCGGTGCGCGAGGAGATGAGCTCGGCCTTGAACTCGGGGGTCCACCGGCGGGCCCCGATGCTCACGCCCGCGACGTTGACGACCGCGTCGACGCCGTCGAGCACCGCGGGGTCGAGGTGCCGGGTCGAAGGGTCCCACTGGACCTCCGAGGCGTGCTCCGGCGGTCGCCGGACCAGTCGGACGACGTCGTCCCCGCGCTCCCGCAGGGAACGGCACAGCGCACCGCCGATGAGTCCGGACGAGCCTGCGACGGCGATGCGCTGTGTCATGGAGTCAGAGACCCAGGTCCGCCTCGAAGGCGCCCTCTTCGAGCCGCTCCTTGACGGTGCCGAGGAAGCGCGCCGCGTCCGCGCCGTCGACGATGCGGTGGTCGTAGGAGAGGGCCAGGTAGACCATCGAGCGGATCGCGATCGTCTCGCCACCGTCGGAGTCCTTGACGACGACCGGACGCTTGACGACCGCGCCGGTGCCGAGGATGGCGACCTGCGGCATGTTGATGATCGGGGTGTCGAAGAGCGCACCGCGCGACCCGGTGTTGGTGATGGTGAAGGTGCCACCCGCCAGGTCGTCCGGCGTGATCTTGTTGGTGCGCGTCCGCTCGGCGAGGTCGGCGATGTTGCGCGACAGCCCGGCGATGTTGAGGTCGCCGGCGTTCTTGAGCACCGGGACGATGAGGCCCTTGGGGGTGTCGACGGCCATGCCGATGTTCTCGCTGCCGTGGTAGATCACCGTGTCGCCGTCGATGCTGGCGTTGACGGTCGGGTGGACCTTGAGCGCCTCGATCGCCGCGACGGTGAAGAACGGCAGGAAGCTGAGCTTGGTGCCCTCCCGCTTGGCGAAGTCGGCCTTGGCGCGGTCGCGCAGCCGCGCGATCTTGGTGACGTCGACCTCGACGACCGTCGTGAGCTGGGCCGAGTTCTGGAGCGACTCGACCATGCGCGTGGCGATCATCTTGCGCAGGCGGCTCATCTTCTGGGTCGTCCCGCGCAGGTCGGTGTCGCCACCGGCTCCGGTGCGGGCGGCCGCCGGCTTCTCGGGCGCCGCGGCGGGCGCGGCCTCCGCCTTCGGAGCCGGTGCCTTGGCAGCCTCGGCCGCGGCGAGGACGTCCTGCTTGCGGATCCGTCCACCGACGCCGGTCCCCTTGACCGTGCCGAGGTCGATCTTGTTCTCGGACGCGATCTTGCGCACGAGCGGTGTGACGTAGGCGGACGCGTCGTCGGAGCCACCGGTCGTGGGCGCCGGTGCGGTCGCCTGCGCGACCTTGCCCTCGGACGGCGCGGGCTCGTCCGGAGCCACCTGCTGTTGCTTCGCGGGCTCGTCGGCCGGCTCGTCCTTGGCGGGAGCGGACTCCTGCTTCGCAGTGGCCTCGGGCTCCTCCTGCTTCGCGGGAGCCTCGGGCTCCTTCTGCGCGGCGGGAGCCTCGGGCTCCTTCTGCGCGACCGCAGGCTTCTCCTCGGCGGGCTCGGCCGGCTGCGAGGCCTGCGCGCCCTCGTCCGAGCCGGAGTCCGCGGACCCGCTGCCACCGACGACGGCGAGGTCGGCGCCGACGGGGACGGTCTCGTCCTCCTGGACGAGGATCTTGCTCAGCGTGCCGGCGACGGGGGAGGGGATCTCGGTGTCGACCTTGTCGGTGGAGACCTCGAGGAGCGGCTCGTCGACGGCGACCTCGTCACCCTCGGCCTTGAGCCAGCGGGTGATGGTGCCCTCGGTGACGGACTCGCCGAGCGCGGGCATCGTCACCGTCGTGCCGCCGCCGCCACCACCGCCGCTGTCGCCCGAGGAGGGCGCCGGCGCGGAGTCGGCGGGGGCGTCCTGCGCCTCGTCGGTGTGGGGCTCGGCCGGCTCCTGGCCGCCCTCGTCGCCGGCCTGCGTCACGGCGTCCTGGTCGGACGGGGAGTCGACGGCGTCACCGTCACCGGTCTGGCCGGTGTTGTCCTCGGCGGCCGGTGCCGCGTCCGCGGTGTCGTCGGCGGAGGCGGAGGCGGACTCTTCGGCGGGGGCGGTGTCGCCGCCGCTGGGGGCGGCACCGTCACCGATGACGGCGAGGTCGGCGCCGACGGCGACGGTCTCGTCCTCCTCGGCGAGGATCTCCTGCAGCGTCCCCGCGACGGGGGAGGGGATCTCGGTGTCGACCTTGTCGGTCGAGACCTCGAGCAGGGGCTCGTCGACCTCCACCTGGTCTCCGACGTTCTTGAGCCACCGGGTGACGGTGCCCTCGGTCACGGACTCGCCGAGGGCGGGCATGGTCACACGTTCGGACATGGTGTCAGTTCTCCTTCACGACGGTGGCGTTCTAGAACTCTAGTTGTGAGCATGCAGGGGTTTGCCTGCAAGGGCCAGATGGGCTTCCCCGAGCGCCTCGTTCTGCGTCGGGTGCGCGTGGACGAGCGGAGCGACGTCCTCGGCGTGGGCCTCCCAGCCGACGATGAGCTGGGCCTCGCCGATCTGCTCGCCCATCCGGGCGCCGATCATGTGGACGCCCACGACGGGGCCGTCCTTGGTGCGGACCAGCTTGACGAACCCCTGGGTCTGGAGGATCTGCGACTTGCCGTTGCCGCCGAGGTTGTACTCGTAGGTCTCGACCTCGCCGTGCGCCTCCCGGGCCTGGGCCTCGGTGAGCCCCACGGAGGCGATCTCGGGGTTGCAGTAGGTGACGCGCGGGATCGTCGACTCGACGATCGTCGCGGGAGCCAGCCCGGCGATCTCCTCAGCGACGAAGATGCCCTGCTGGAAGCCGCGGTGCGCGAGCTGGAGCCCGGGCACGATGTCGCCCACGGCATACACGCCCTCGACCCCGGTCCGCAGACGCTCGTCGGTCGTGACGAAGCCACGGTCGAGGGTCACGCCGGCCTCCTCGTACCCGAGACCGTCGGTGACGGGGCCACGACCGACGGCGACGAGCAGGAGGTCGGACTCGATGGTCGTGCCGTCCTCGAGCGAGACGGTGACGACCTCGCCCGCCTGGGTGGCGCCGGTGAACTTCACGCCCACCTTGACGGTGATCTTGCGCTTGCGGAAGGCCCGCTCGAGGACCTTGGAGACGGCCTCGTCCTCGGCGGCGACGAGCCGCGGCAGCGCCTCGACGACGGTGACCTCCGAGCCGAACGACCGGAAGACCGAGGCGAACTCGACCCCGATGACACCGCCGCCGAGCACGACGACGCGGTCGGGGACGTGGTCGAGCTGGAGCGCCTGCTCGCTCGTCATGACGCGGCCACCGATCTCGAGGCCGGGCAGGGTCTTCGGGTAGGACCCGGTGGCGAGGACGACGTGGCGTCCGGTGACGCGCCGGCCGTCGACCTCGACGGTGGAGCGGTCGACGAGGCGGCCCTCGCCCTCGACGATGTCTACCGCGTGGGCCTTGGCCAGGCCCTGGAGGCCCTTGTGGAGGCGGCCGACGACGCCGTCCTTGTAGGCGTTGACGCCGGCCATGTCGATCGACTCGAGCGTGCTGCGCACACCGAACTGCGCACCCTCGCGGGCGGTGTCGGCCACCTCGGCGGCGTGCAGCAGGGCCTTGGTCGGGATGCAGCCCACGTGCAGGCAGGTGCCGCCGAGCTTCGACTTCTCGACGAGGGCCACCCGCATGCCCAGCTCCGCGGCGCGGAAGGCGCACGCGTAGCCGCCGCTCCCGCCCCCCAGGATGACGACGTCGTAGGTGTCCTCGGCGGTGGCCGGCATCGCTGCTGCTCCCTTGCTCGCTGGGCGGCGCACGCCGAGCGGTCTCGCCGACCGAGCGCCAGTGCCGCCCATCCAATCACTGCACCGTGTCGCCCGTCACACGAGGTCTGGCCGCCGCCCACCACCGATGCCGTATGCCGTCCGCACGCCCTGGCGCTCCCTCGCGCACTCCCGCGTGTCCAGCGAACCCTCGGTTCGTTCTCAACCTTCGCCCGTATCGTGTCCGCATGGCGTGGTGGAGGCGGCGAAAGGGTGGGCGGACCTCAGGTGGGTCCGCCGCGCCCTCCAAGGACGACGCGCGCCGGGCCCGGAAGCACTTCACCGAGTTCGCCTCCAGCCGGCGTGGTGTCGAGGCGTTCGTCGAGCCGGCCACGCATGTCACGGCGACGACGGTCATCCTCATCGCCCACGACGGGGAGTGGACGCGGCGGGCCGTGGCCTCCCGCGAGGACGGGTTCCGGATCGCGACCGAGCTGCAGCTCCCGACCTACGACGTCAACCAGACCGGCTACCCGCAGCGGATGCGCGACTGGAACGCGCGCCAGCGCGGCCGCTGACCGACGCGCGCACCGCGTCAGAACTCGCGCCGGCAGGGCACGTTCGCCAGGGCGGCCAGTCCCCGCCGGTCGCCGTCCCCGAGCCGGGTCTGGCCGGAGTTCTCGGCGAACATCAGCTGGTCCTCGTCCTCGGAGTGGTCCAGGCCGAGCAGGTGCCCGAGCTCGTGGGCGACGATCGCCACGGCGAGCGCGTGGCCGCCCCTGCTCCGGCTGACGTCGGTGAGCTCGGGCCCGTCGAGGTGGACGATCCCCGAGACGTTGTGCAGCCGGCCGAGCCGGTCGCTCACGGCGACGCTGCCGCCCACACCGGCCGTGTTCCCCTCGAGGAGCGGCACGCGCTCCGGTGTCGTCCACGCGACGAGCGCCGGTGACCACCGGTTGCCGTAGCGCCCGCGGTCCATCGGCTCCCGGTCCGTGGCGGCCACCTCGTCGGTGGCCCCGTCGACGACGATGCGCAGCCCGGCGGCGGGTGCCACCATCGCGATGGCGTCGTCGAGGATCCTCGCGGCCGTCGGCGGCGCGGCCTCGGTGTTGACGACGAGGTGCAGCGGCCGACACGGGTCGTAGGCCGCGACGCTGGTCGAGGTGGTGAGGAGCAGGGCGTAGCCGTCGGTGCCGGCGGGTGCCTGGGGCGCCGGCAGCAGCCGCGTCGTCGAGGCGTCGGCGGGCAGCGGTGGGTGACCGCCGTCGACGGCGATGATCCCGGCGACGTGGTCGATCTGCTCGCTGGCCGCGCCGCGCAGCCACAACAGCCCGCCGGTGATCGCCAGCGTCGCGACGAGCGGGAGCAGGGTGACGCCGGGCCGGCGGCGCCGCGGCGCAGGCGCGGACAG
>NZ_AVPL01000087.1 GCF_000768695.1 Knoellia aerolata DSM 18566 | reverse complement strand
CCGGGGTCGTACGTCACGGTGGCGGTCTGATTCGCGGCGTTTGCCTCGACTGCCTCAACGCCGTGCCGACGAGTCAGTGTGGACTCGATGGCTCGAGCGGAGGTGGCCCAGTGCAGGCCTCCTAGCTGCAGGACGGTCTTCTGACTCATGACAACGCATCTCCGTGGATCGGCTCGAAACTCTATGTCAGATAGGAGGAACAGTATACCCACCCGGGGTATTCCGCTCAACCCCGGTGCCCGGGCAGGGGCAACATCATCGCGGCCAGCATGCCCACGCCCAGGAGCGCGTAGGCGATGGCAGCCGAGCCCCACACACCGGTTCCCACAAGCGCAAACACGATGAACAGCATCAGAGTCGCGGAGGCCAGCAACATCTGAGCGTGGTCCTCACTATTGCTGATGGAGTCACCTGCCGGCTGACCGTCGGGCTCGTCCGTCAGATAGTCGGATGTCGGCTTCTCCGTGGGTGTGTCTTCGTACCAACCGAAGAGACGACGTTCGTCGTCTGGCGTCGTAGTGCTCCTTCGTCCTTCCGGTGATGCCGCAACATGGCCCAGCATCCCGTACGGCGGGCAATGGCCCGTTGCGCCAGTGACGACCAGATCGAGCCCGGCAAGGCCAAGCAGAACACTGAGGATCACTGCTGCGACGGAGCTCGCGTCTTGGAAGAGCGTCACTGCCGTCACGACAGCCATTAGGCCTAGAACAGCTCTTGCGATGCGTTCAGTGGGGGTGATGTTCACCGAGGGTCTTTCGATGCCCATGTCGTCCTTCCCTTCTTCCATCTCCACCGTGGTCCACCGAAGTAGAGGTAGCCGCAGGCCCGTTGTGAAGGTTTGCTGAAGGCCTTCCATGTGGTGCTCGGTGTGCTGCACCGTTGGCCAGGGCTAGGACCAGGCTCGGTGCATCGATCGGGGCGCTGTCGACGGTGAAGGCTGGCCCCACAACAAGCACCGAGACGAGGAGCATGGCTGAGCAGACGGCTATCGCGATCGCCGGCGCACGCCACATTTTGACAGTGCGTTGCGTTGCCCACTGCCCGGCGTCGACAGCGTCGAATCGACCTCGGCGCGATGCAGCGCGGCTGTGCCTCTTAACTTGCCACGCTCAGCAGCTAGCCGGTCACACGCAGCAACTCGTCGGTTTGTCACTGCGGAATGGGCCGGCGCAGATTCGCCGTGCCTCGCTCATCGTCAAGTACGGCACCCAGGCGTCGGCGAGCTGATCCACGGTTAGGCCGTACTTGATCGCGTAGGTCGCAGCGAGCATTGCGTCCCCGGCTCCGTCGAGCGCGGGTGGACGCCCAGAACCTGCGGGTGCCGGCGTCCACGACGAGCTTGAGGACATCGCGGGTGTCGCGGTTGACCAGGGCCCGTGGGACGTCCTGCGTGCTTAGGACGTGGCAGTCGCAGTCGTACCCGGCGGCCAGCGCTTGCTCCTCTTGTGAGCCCTGCGCTGGCGAGTTGTGGAGTCGTGAACGTCACTGTCGGCAGCCCCCGGTAGTCGACTGTGGTGGGCTGGCCGAGGGCTCCAGCAGCCGGAGCGCGCCCGGTCTGCGCCGCCACGTAGACGTGCTGCGCGGCGCCGGACACATCGCCGGCGGCGAACACCCGCGGGTTGCTGGTGGCTTGATACCGGTCGACCGTGATGAATCCGCGGTCGTCGGTGCTGATCCCGGCGGCATCCAGCCCGAGGCCCTCGGTGTTCGCGCGCCGAACGGTCGCTATCAGCAGTCGTTGTCCGGTCAGCTCGTGGCCGCGCTCGGTCCGGACCAGAACGTCGCCGTTGCCGGTGCGTTCCACAGCGACGGCGCGCTCCTCGACGACGGTGATGCCATCGTCGGCGAACACCCCACGGAGCACGTCGGCGACCTCTGCCTCAGCGTGCGACGCCAACCGGCCGATGACCGTGACGTGCACACCCAAGTGGGCCCACAGCTGAGCCTGCTCCAGACCGACGTAGCCGTCGCCGACGATCACCACCCACCCTGGCAGGTCCTGCTGCTCCATCGCGGTCGTGCTGGTCAGCGGCACGCTGGGCAACGGCGTGCACGCCGACTGCCAGGGCTCAGCGTCATCAGCATCAACAAGGCATGCGAGCACAGATAGGGCGAACACGCGTCCGCGTGCCTGGTACATACCCAGTTGGTCCGCGAACTCCAGACCCGCTGGGTCGAGTAAGTCCACCGCCCTGGCGTGAGTTCGCGCCCCGTTGGCCAGTACCAGGAGCAAGACCTAAAGCACAGGAGGGCCGCTCACGCCTGCGACGATCCGAGGCTTCGTTCCAGGTGTCCGGCACAGCAGTCGGGAAGTTCGGAGTGCAGAATCGCCAAGGTGGAGCGGGCCTTTTCGAGGAAGCTGTGAGTTGCGGCGACGACGTACCGGCTTGGATGTTCGCGCCAGACAGCCTCGATGCGGCCATCGATGACGGCAGCCGCGGCCGCGGACTCGACCCGAAGTGGGTTCACGTGGTTGTAACCCTGGTCTGGCGCGGGCGTTCGTAGGTGGATCACGGCGTCGTATCGGCGGAGCTCGTTCCCCGGTGTCTCCCCCACCGCGGTCCAGAAATCGTTGACAGGTCCCGGCCAGTACGCCACGCCGTCCACCGTTCCGCGGTCGCAGAGCACGATCGCCGGTCGATAGAGCTCACCAGTGACTTCCAGCTCGCGTTGCACATGGAATATCGCCCGTTGAGCCGCACGTCGGAACGCATCACCGTTCTTCCGAGGAAACCCGCCACCGAAGACAACGCTGGCGGCCTCGGGAAGGATGCGAACATGACGACACATGGTGCGGCGGACCATTTCGAGCAGGGCCGTCTTGCCAGCACCGGGTCCGCCCGTCAAGACGATCCGCTTCGGCCTGTGCGGCGTAGAGCAGCCGCATTCCGGTTGCAGGTGATCCTCAGTCATGACCGGCTTTCGTTTCGGGCATGAAGACACGACTCTTCTTCAGAAGCGCGAGCAGTGCCAAAGCTGGGTCGCTGAGCTGAGCGTGACGAAGCACGGGCCACGCGGCGCTGAGGTACTCCTCGAGGAACAACACCACGTGGCTCATCGGGATCACCAACATTGGTCCTTGCTGGCCGGCTTGACCGCGCCCGCCGAAGGCGACCGTGCGCACGTGATGGCCCGCGGCGCTGACAGCGTGGCCACGTAGTACCAGTTCACGGGCAAGCCCGCGAGCCTCCTCAACGCCACAGCACCCGAAGCGTGCCAAGGCAACCGCCATCACCTCGGGCTGCCGGAGGGCAGGGTTCAGCCTAGCCCGCCCCTCTTTCACCTCCCCTACGATCATGTCCGGAATCACGGATGAGGGATGCAAAGCCACATCGACGGGCATCCGATACGCGCTCTCACGGCCTGCGCCACCATGGACCAACTCATGGCCGGCGCCCCCGAACCGGTAGGCCAGGACGTCTAGGTCTGTCACGGCGAAGGGCTTCCCGGAACGCAACACATCCATGACCGGGTACTCCGTCACCGTGAAGTACCCGTTGACGTGCAAGTAGGCCTGAACCAGGGCCACGCCTTGGTTCATGGGTCCCACCGGTCCTGAGCCGGGTCCCAGCGCCTCACTGGTAGACCTGATGGCGCGCGAGCGGACACGTTCTCTGGGACGCCGTCGGGCCAGTCGAGCAAGCCGAGTAGGTGATTACTGAACACATTGCGAGTATCGCCACACTGCATGGAGATCCGGTGTCGCGGCGATGAAGATCCAGCCCCGTCTGCCACAGCGCCGAAAGGGTGAGCTCGCGCCAATGCCTTCCGCGAACTTCGTCAAGCCTTCAACTACGGCGCCACAAACCACAGCCCTGCTCACGGACTTCGAAGGCCCCCTGATCGGGGCCACCCCCGATGTCGGACTGCACAGAAGGGACGACCGGCGCAGAGCACGCCGGGAACCTTCTTTCGCCTCGTCGGCGCGCTACACCCCCGCCTCCCCATGGGCCGGCTGCGGCCCCGAGTGTCATAGCGGCTGCGCCCGGCCTACCCAGCCCCAATGCCGCCCGGTATCCCGGTACACCGTGCGCGTCAACTCCTCTGCCCCCTGCCCGACCTGCCCCGTGCAACCAGTTACGGCCGGCAGATCATGGTCGCGATCTCACTGGTGGTCACGCTTGCCGCCGCGGCGTGCTCCCCTTGCGCTCATGCCCCCCGCTCGTCGGCGACCACGTGCTCGGCGCCACCAGCGTCGTCGTCCTCGCGCTCAGCCTCTCTGCTAACCCGTACGGCGTTGGCAAAGATGGGCGAGTAGACAGTTGGTTAGGCTGTACCCGTTCCTCCGTTAGGCCCCACCTGCGAGCCGTCCGCCCGTGCCGGCGGCTCGCCTTGTCGGCCCGGCAGCGTCAGTATCGGAATGCACTCAGAAGGGGCCGCAACCGTGCCCGAGTGAAGGAGATGAACATGCCGGTCATGTCTGGCATCGAAAGCGCCTTCTGCCGAAGCACGCCGTGGCGGTCCTTCGCAGGGCGGATAGTCCTGCCATGGGCACTTGACGGACACTCCTTCACCGGCGACGTCCTTGAGATCGGTGGCGGGAGCGGAGCGATGGCCGCCGGTCTCGCTCAAAGATTCCCTGCTGCCAACATCACAGTGACAGACGTGGACGAAGCCATGGTCAATGCCGCTCGCGCACAACTCGCTCGCTTCGCCGCCGTCACCGCCGACGTCGCCGACGTCACGTCGCTGCCGTTCGCCGCCTGCCGCTTCGACGCGGTCATGTCGTACCTGATGCTGCACCACGTGATCGACTGGCGCGAGGCCATAGCCGAATCCTCCCGTGTGCTCAAACCCGGCGGCGAGTTCCTCGGCTACGACCTGACCGACACCCGGCTCGCCCGCTGGGTACACCAAGTCGATGGCTCGCCTCACCGCATCATCGCCCCGGACGAACTCATCAACGGACTGCTGGGTGCGGGCTTCACCCGGATCACGGTCCGGCGGGCCGTGCACGGCCACGTCATGCGGTTTCACGCCCACAAGCCGGCGAAGACTTGATCCCGGTGTTCGACCTGCTTCGCCGAACGCCATGAGCCCGTGCGACGCTGATAGGGAACAGGAGCCGGTCCGGCCCTCGGCGCGAGTCGCCCAATGATGGCCACTGGCACGCCGAGGAGAGCGAACAAGCGGGCCTGCTCCCGACCGACGTAGCCGGCGCCGAAAACCACGAGAGACGCCGGGAGCTGCTTGAGACCATGCGGCGTTGTCCGGAATCTTGCTACGCAGACGGCGGTCCTTCGAGGTCGTCCCCCTGAGGTTTGAGAGCGACCCACATGGCCACCAAGGTCGCAACGAGCCCCACCGCGGTCCACCCGGCCGGGCGCTCGCCGAGGACCCACACAGCCAGAACGATGCCCACCACGGGTGTCAAGAACAACCAGGCGGTGAGGACGTCTAGGCGGGCTCGTCGGGCCTCGACGAACCAGGCGACGGTCGTGGCAGCGGTACCCACCAGCGACAAGAACGCCAAAGAGAGCATGAACCGGGGGGTCCAGTCGACGACCGGGGCGCCTTCGACGAGCATCGCGAACACGCCCAGGGCGAGGCCTCCGATGAGCAGGTGCCAACCAGTGGCGGCCAGGACGTCGATGCCGGACAGTCGACGCGAAAGCAACGTACCTGCGGTCACGGCCGCCGCCGCCAGGAGCGATAGGGCGGCTCCACTGCCACCGCCGCCGGGCAGGGCCACCACCACGAGCCCGGCGAATCCGACGACGAGCGCGGTGGCGGTGCGTGCCGACACGACCTCGCCGTACAGCCACCAGGCCGGGAGCAGGATCAGCAGTGGCTGGGCGTTCGCCAAGACCGCTGCGGTCCCCGTCGCCAAACCGGCCACCCCGGCGAACATGGCGGCGAACGCGAGGCTCACATTGACCAGCCCGGTCAGCGTGATCCAGCCCCAGGCGCGTGCACCGCGGGGTTGAGGGCGGCGCTGCACCAGGCCCAGCGCGACCAGGGCTGCCCCGGCGATGAGCGCCCGCAGGGCGCCGAACCAGAGGGCAGATGCGTCCCGCAACCCCCACGCGATGAAGATGAAGCAGGCGCCCCACGTGGCCGTGATGAACAGCATTCGTCCGGCTCTGGGCTGCCCAAGGAAGTCCCGCTGCCAGGACGCCTGCGTTGGCACCCCAAGGTCGGTCAAGGTTTGCGGCATGCCGCGTCCTCTGTTCTTCAACTGTGCACGAGCCGGGCGATGGCTTCGGAAGCCTCTTGGAGCTTGGCCTCCGACACACCCAGGGCGGAGCGGAGCAGGCCGTGCGGCACGTGGTCCTCGAGCCGGGTCAGGGCCACGCCCTGCAGTGCGCGGGATGCGGCTGAGATCTGGGTCACGACGTCTCTGCAGTCGCGGTCTTGCTCGACCATTTTCTCGATTCGCGGACCTTGCCGTGCTGGCCCGCAGGGAGCGCCGGTGAAGCGGTGGTCCTGCTCATGGGCTTCCTCTCGTGGTGCGGCGACGGTCGTGATTTTGCTCCGCCGGTACCCGCCTGGAGTTCTGGCGGGTACCGAGTGGTGTCAGGTGCCGGCGTACTTGTCGGGGTCCTTCTCGAAGGTGGCTGCACAGTGAGTCGAGCAGAAGTAGTACGTGGTCCCGTTGCGCTCGATCGTGCTGGCTGCGCTGACCGGTTCGATGCTCATCCCGCACACGGGGTCGGTGACGGTTGTCTGGGTGGGCATGGGTGTCTCCTCTTTCTCTTCGTCCCGTCCGATCTCGACCACCGGGTCGGCGTTCGCGGGCGTGACGGTGTCTGGGATGGCCTTGGGACGGAACGCCTTGAGCCGGTTGGCGTTCGCGACGACCGAGAGCGACGACAGGGCCATCGCAGCGGCGGCGATCATCGGGCTCAGCGTGAGCCCGAAGGTTGGGTAGAGAGCGCCCGCAGCGATCGGAATCCCAATCCCGTTGTAGATGAACGCGAACACCAGGTTCTGCTTGATGTTGCGCATCGTGGCTCGGGAAAGGTCGACCGCCGTGACCACCCCGGACAGGGCGCCCGAGATCAGGGTGATGTCGGAGGACTCGATCGCCACGTCGGTGCCAGTGCCGATGGCCGAGCCGACGTCCGCTTGGGCCAGTGCGGGGGCGTCGTTGATGCCGTCCCCGACCATTCCCACGACTTTGCCCTCGCCCTGCAGGCGCTTGACCTCGGCGGCCTTGTGCTCGGGCATGACCTCGGCCACGACCCGGCGAATGCCGACCTGGCGGGCGATGGCTGCTGCTGTGGCACGGTTGTCACCGGTCATCATGACGACCTCGATCCCGCGGGCCTGCAGTGCAGCCACGGCCGCCGCCGAGCCGTCTTTGACGGTGTCTGCGACACCGATGACGCCGGCCGGGCGCCCGTCGATCGCGACCAAGATGGGGGTTTTGCCGTCGCGTGCCAGACGGTCCAGGTTCCCCATCAGCGCTGCCGGGTCGATGGCTGCGGCTTCGAGCAACCTGCGGTTACCCACGAGGACCTCGCGTCCAGAGACGACGGCGCGCACGCCCTGCCCTGTCGTTGAGGCGAATCCCTCCACGGCGGGCAGCTCAACGCCGCGCTCGTGCGCGGCCGCCACGATCGCCGCCCCCAGAGGGTGCTCCGAGGAGCCCTCCACCGCAGCGACGAAGGCGAGCAGGACCCGCTCCTCGATGCCTTCAGCTGGCAGGACGTCGGTCAGAGTGGGTGTGCCGTTGGTGATGGTTCCCGTCTTGTCCAAGACGATCGTGTCCAGCTTGTGCGCGGTCTCCAGCGCCTCCGCCGAACGGATGAGGATCCCGTTGGTGGCGCCCTTTCCTGTGCCGACCGTGATGGACAGCGGTGTAGCCAGGCCAAGGGCGCACGGGCAGGCGATGATCAGCACCGACACCGCTGCGACCAAGGCGAAGACGAACGCCGGCGGCGGACCGACCAGCGCCCACGCCACGAAGGCCCAGATGGCGGTCGCGATCACTGCCGGAACGAAGTAGCCCGACACCGTGTCCACCAGCCGCTGGATCGGAGCCTTGGAGCCTTGAGCCTCCCGGACCAGCTTGATGATCTGGGCCAGCATCGTCTCCCCGCCCACCTTCGTGGCGAGGTATCGGAAGGACCCTGTCTGGTTGATCGTGGCGCCGATGACCGGGTCGCCGGCGGACTTGGTCACCGGCATCGGCTCCCCGGTGACCATGGACTCATCCACCGCGGAACGGCCCTCGATAACCTGTCCGTCGACCGGCAGCTTATCCCCGGGGCGCACCAGGACGGCGTCGCCCACGCGAACCTCGTCAATGGCGACCTCGGACTCCACACCGTCGCGGACCACTCGGGCCGTGCGGGGCTGCAGCCCAATCAAGGTCCGGATCGCCTCGCCAGTCCCCGCCTTGGCCCTCGTCTCCAGCAGCCGGCCGAGGAGGATCAGGGTGATGATGACACCGACCGCCTCGTAGTACACCTCCCGCACGTTCGTCGGCAGGAGCGCGGGTACGAACGTCACCACGAGGCTGTAGCCGAACGCCGCCACCGTGCCCAGCGTGATCAGTGAGTTCATGTCCGCCGTCCGGTGGGACAGTGCGAGCCACCCCGTTCGGTGGATCGGCCACCCCGTGTAGAACATCACCGGCGCGATCAGGGCCAACTGAAACCAGCGGTTCATCAGCAGCTCCGGGACCCAGGCCGCGCCGAAGAACTCCGTCAGCATCACGGCGAACAGCACCGGCGCCGTCAGGATCGCGCCGAAGACGACGCGACGGGTCAGGTCCTTGATCTCCGCGTCCCGTTCGGCTGCTTCCGCGTCCTCGGCGTCGACGGCACAGGACTCGGCAGCACTAGCGTGTGGGCCGCTCGGCTCCGCGGAGCCATCCGTTCCGTGACTGCCCAAATGGGGTTCGGCTGGGCTGACGTCGGCGGTTGGCCCGTGTCCGTCGCCTGCACCGCGCTCGAGGAGCGCCACCGCGGTCCCGTTCGTGGACGTACTGCCCATGGTTGCCGTGCCGGAGTCTGCGCCCACGACGTGCAACGTGCCGCTGATCATGTTCATGCCGCAGGCGAACCGGAAGGCACCTTCCTCGCCGGGCACGAACTCCACCGCCGTCGTCGCGTAGGCCGGAAGCAGCTTGTTGACCTTGAAGGCGGGCATCACCACCCTGGACGAGCAGTCGCCGGCCTCCTGCCGGTCAAAGAGCATCCGTACCGGGACACCAGCACGGACCTCGATCAAGTTCGGGCTGTAACCCCCCTTCACACTGACCCGCACAAGCTGGACACCCTCCTCCATGTCGGCCTGTCGGGTCTTCTTCGGACCAAAGAAGAACCACGCCAACAGGCCAGTGAGCAGGAGCGCTGCCAAGATGGTGACGCCATCACCAAGGGTCATCAGACTTCACTTTCGTCGACCGGCGCGGCTCGGGCCATCCGAGCCACCGCCATCTCCATACCAGGTACTGGGTTCAATGGAACCCCACAGATCCGTCGGTTCCGAACGACAATCCGTGAAGGTCTGATGAAGGTGAACGTGGCTACGAGGTCGGGCGAGCACGGGCCGGGCGGGCGCGCCCGGACAGCAACGATCCAGCGAGCGCTTCCACGGCGGCCTGATCGAGGAGGTCAAGCAGCCGCGGGAGTCCAGTCAGCCCGTCGAACTCCGTGCGGCACAGCGGGCAGGAGCGCAGGTGAGTGGTGAACCCCCGATGGTCCTCTGCCGACAGTGAACCCAGGACATAGCCGCCGAGCGCGATGTGCGGTTCCTCAGCTGTGCGGGTCCTCGGGTGACCATCGCCTGCTGAAAGGGCAGCGGTTTGCGGCGCCTGGGGTGCGTCAGCAGCCGCAGCCGCAGTCGAGTGCGACAGGCGCCTGTCGCGGCGGATGGACCAGACCAACATTCCCATTCCCCCGAGAACGCTCGTTAGGGCCCACAGCTGGGGCTGCGTGAGGCCGAGGAGGACCGGTGCGTTGGTGCGCAGGAACTCCACGACGAATCGCGCGCCACCACTGAGGATGAGGTACCAGGCGAACACGGTGGGGCCGCTGGTAACCCGGCCCAGCCGCCAGAGCACCGCCGCGATCACCAAAGCGCCGATCGCCTCGTACAGCGGGGTGGGGTGTGCCGCAACGTCGGTGGCCACCACACCGTTGGGGAACGTCATCCCCCACGGCAGCGTCGTCGGCCGCCCGTAGGTGCCGTCACCCGAGAGGAGGCAACCCAGCCGTCCGATGGCGTAGCCGACGGACAGTGGCGCGGCCAAGGCTCCCGCGACGACCCCGAGAGGCAGGCGCCACCGCCGGACCATGATGAGGGCCGCCGCTGCGCCCCCAAGAAGTCCCCCGTACCAGGTGAAGCCCATCCCGCCGAAGTCGTGCATCGTGAGAGTCGGGACCTGCTCGAGCAGGTAGTACACCTTGGCCCCAACGAAACCCCACACCGTCGACCACATGACCAGCGAGTACGCGTGCTGACGGCTACCCACTCTGCGCCGCTCGAACGCACGCCCAAGGAGCAGGGCCGCCACCCAGGCCGCGAGCACCTTGCTCACACCGTAGGTCTGGACGTCGAAGCCGAACACGGAGAGAAGCACTGGTCTCATGGGGTGTGCGCTCCTAACGGAAGCTAAGACGAGGACAAGGACCTGACATCACGGTGCGGCCCTGCGAGGGCCAGAAGGGGCCCCGTAAGGCCCGCCCGACGCGTTCGCACCCCGGCCGTCGGCGCATCGAGGGAAGGGGTTTGTCCCAAGCAAGGCCGGTCCTATGAGGCATCGCGGGCCGATGGCGACCG
>NZ_AVPL01000086.1 GCF_000768695.1 Knoellia aerolata DSM 18566 | reverse complement strand
GCTGCTCACGACGCAGTACCTCGAGGAGGCCGAGCAGCTCGCCGACCGGGTCGCCATCCTCCACGAGGGCCGGATCATCGTCGACGGCACGCTCGCGGAGCTCAAGGCCCTGCTCCCACCGGCAGAGGTCGTGTACGTCGAGAAGCAGCCGAGCCTCGAGGACGTCTTCCTCGCCGTCGTCGGCGCCCCCCGCGACGAGGGAGGGCCCTCATGACCACCCACGCCATCGGCGACACGACGGTCCTGCTCCGCAGGTCGTTGCGGCACATCGTCCGCAGCCCGGACACGATCATCTCCACCCTCATCATGCCCATCGCGATGATGCTGCTGTTCGTCTACGTCTTCGGCGGTGCGATCGACGTCGGCGCGGAGTCCTACGTCGGCTACCTGCTGCCCGGCATCCTCGTCATCACCATCGCCTCGGGCATCTCGTACACGGCGTTCCGCCTCTTCCTCGACGTGCAGGGGGGCATCGTCGAGCGGTTCCGGTCGATGCCGATCGCCCGGTCGTCCGTGCTCTGGGCGCACGTCCTCACCTCGCTCGTGGCCAACCTCGCCTCGCTCGCCGTCGTCGTCCTCGTGGCGGTCGCGATGGGGTTCCGTTCCGGCGCAGGGCCGCTCGCGTGGCTGGCGGTCCTCGGCATCCTCGCACTGCTCACCCTCGCCCTGACCTGGGTCGCGGTCATCCCGGGGCTCACGGCGCGGACGGCGGACGGCGCGAGCGCGTTCGCCTATCCCCTCATCCTCCTGCCGTTCGTCAGCTCGGCGTTCGTGCCCACGCAGAGCATGCCCGGCCCGGTCCGCGCGTTCGCCGAGCACCAGCCGGTGACGACGATCGTCGACGTCGTCCGCCGCCTCCTCGCCGAGCAGCCCGTGGGCGGTGACGTCTGGGTCGCCCTCGCCTGGTGCCTCGGCGTCCTCGTCGTCGCCCACGCCGTGGCCGTGCGCACCTACCGGCGCAGCGTCGCGTCCCGGCCATAGACCCGGACCCGGCCGGGTTGTCGCGAGCGGCCCGCCCGGCCCGGCCCCGCGGCATACGCTCGGTGCATGGGATACGAGTACAAGGTCGTGCAGATCCGTGAAGGGCTCGTCGGCGGCAAGATGTCGGCCGGGAAGCTCGAGTCGGTCCTCAACGAGTGGGCGGCCCAGGGCTGGCAGCTCAAGGCGGTGACCGCCGTCGAGGTCAAGGGCCGGATCGGTCCCGGCGGCACCGAGGGCGTGCTCGTGACGTTCGAGCGGTCCCGGGGCTGACCGGCTCCGTCGGGACCGACCGGGCCGGGTCGGTCCTCGTCCTGCCGAGCCCCCTCGTCGGCGCCGGCGCCTACGCCGGACTGGTCGCGGCGTTCCGCGGGTCCGGCGCCCGGGCCACGGTCGCGCCGGTCCCCGACGGTGTGACGTCCGGAGGCGAGGTGCTCGACGCGTTCCGACTCACCGTCCGCGACACGGCGCCCGACCTCGTCGTCGCGCACAGCAACGCCGGGCTCGTCGCCCCCGCCGCGTCCGGGGGCGCACCCGTCGTCTTCGTCGACGCGGCCCTGCCCGCACCGGCAGGCCCGGGCGCGATGGCCCCCGAGCCGCTCATGGCGCGCCTGGTCGCGCTCGCGGACGAGCGCGGGCTGCTGCCGCCGTGGACGCAGTGGTGGGACGAGTCGGACGTCGCGCCGCTCTTCCCCGACGAGGCGACGCGTCGTCGGGTCGAGGGCGGTCAGCCCCGGCTCCCGCTGCGCTACTTCTCGTCCGAGGTCGAGGCCCCGACCGGGTGGGAGGGCGGTCCGCACGCCTACCTCGCCTTCGGCGGGACGTACGCCGTGGAGCTGGCCCGCGCGCGCCGCCTGGGCTGGCCGACCCGGGTCCTCGACGGGGCCCGGCACCTGCACCACCTGCACGACCCCGGCCGGGTCGCCCGTGCGGTCCTCGCCCTGGCGGGGGCGGCCCGGGCCGGTCGTGACGATGCGAGCTCTCCCGGGCCCGTGTGACATCCTGCGAAGCATGAGCACGCCGAGCAGGCCCGGGTGGTACGAGAACCCTGACAACCCCGACGAGCTCCGCTACTTCGACGGCATCCTGTGGACGTCCAACACGACGGTCCTGCGCAAGCGCCCGGCACCGGAGCAGGCGGCCCCGGCCGTGAGCGCTCCGGGCGCGCCCCCGGTCCCGCAGCAGACCTCCGTCCCGCAGCAGACCCCCGTCCCGCAGCAGCCCCCGGCCCCGGTCCCCCCGGGCTGGGGGGCCCAGTCCGCCCCACAGGGGTGGAAGCGTCCGTCCCCCATGGCGTCCGTCCCCGGACAGCCCGAGCTGGCCCCGTACCTCACCCGGGTGGTCGCGTACCTCATCGACACCCTCGTCATCGCCGTGGCCTCGCTCGTGGTCGGTGGCTGGTTCCTCTGGAAGGCGATCGAGCCCATCGCGGACCGGCTCGACGCCGCCCTGGTCGCCGGTGACTTCCGCGCGATGAGCTCGGCTCTGGGCGAGGCCGGCCTGGGCTGGCTCGCCGCGTTCCTCGCCGTCCAGCTCCTCATCATGGTGGGCTACCACACCTTCTTCCTCACGCGCCGCGGCGCGACCCCGGGCAAGCTGCTCCTCGGCATCAGCGTCCGACGGCTCGACCGGCCGGGACTGCTCGACGTCGACACCGCCGTGCGACGCGTCGGCTTCCAGGCCGTCGCCCAGGCGCTCGGCAACGTCCCCCTCGTCGCGAGCCTGGCGACGATCGTCGTCATCACCGACCTCGTCTGGCCGCTCGCCGACGACAGGAGGCAGGCGCTGCACGACAAGGTCGCGAAGACCATCGTCGTCAAGGGGCGCGTCGAGCGCTGACGCCCCTGCCCCCCGGGGGGGCAGGTCTTCCGGTGGTCAACCCGGGCCGCAAGCGGACATTGCCGATAGTGGACACCCCGAAGGTGATGCGTGCCTCGAACCGAGATGTGAGGCTTCGACGCGTAGCACACGTCGCCACACCAAAGGGGAAACACGTCATGGAGCTCTTCTCGTCGTTCACCGGTTCCGGTCTCTGGGGCAGCCTCGGCTGGCTCCCGCTGGGAGACGTCATCGACCTCGTGACGGGCTGGTGCATGGTCTGTTGGTGACCCGGGGCGACCACTCGGCGTGGGTCTCGTGTGCGACGGATCGCTAGGGCACTAGCGTGTGGATCATGGGGTGGTCACCGGAGAAGCGCGTGGCGAGCGGCGACGTGCGCGATGAGGCCCTCATGGCCGTCCTCGAGAGCGTCATCGCCCAGCCCGGCGTGGGCGTCGCCGGGATCGGCACGGCGACCCAGCTCGACGAGACGGTGGTCGCCGCGCGGGTCGAGGACCTCGTCTCGCTCGGGGTCCTCAAGGCCCGCGACGACACCGAGCAGGGGTGGTCGCTCGTCCACCCGCGCTCGGCGCTCAACGGGCTGCTCGCCGACCGTGAGCGCCGGCTGGCCGTGCACATGGACGAGCTCGCCGAGGCCCGGCAGCTGGTGGACCGGCTCTCCGACGTCTTCGCCAACGGGGGACGCCACATCGACTCACCGGGCGTGGTGACGCTGCGCAACCGGGCCGAGGTCACCGAGCGGCTCACCGACCTCGGCCGCGAAGTGCAGAACGAGGTCTGCTCGTTCGTCACCGTCCAGCCCCCGCCGCAGGCGGCGGTCGACGGCCGCGAGCTCGACCGCCTGCTGCTCGACCGCGGGGTCACCCTGCGGATGATCTGCCTCGAGGCGTTCTACCGGGACGCCGCGGTGGCCCGGCACCTCATCGACTCGGCCGAGATGGGACTGAGGATCCGCACGCGGCCGACGTTGCCCACCCGCATGCTCGTCTTCGACCGCCGGGTGGCCGTGCTTCCCCTCGACCCGTCCGTCTCCGGCGAGGGCGCGGTCGTCATCGACCACGGCACGATCGTCCACCTCCTGCACAGCCTCTTCGAGATCCACTGGAAGGACTCCGACCCCCTGTCGGCCACGGCGCCGGCGCAGCCCGCGGTCGGGCCCCGGCCGATGGAGCTCGCGATCCTCAACCTGCTCGCCCTGGGCCACAAGGACGAGGCGATCGCCCGCTCGACCGGGCAGTCGACCCGGACGGTCCGTCGACTGGTGGCCGGTCTCGCGGTCACGCTCAACGCGCGCAGCCGCTTCGACCTCGCACTGCGGGCAGCGGCCCGAGGGTGGATCGACAGCCCCTTCGACTGATCAGGCCTGTGGGTGCACTGCCGGGCCGATGGTGCCGCGGCACTCGCCCAGCGAGATGGTCGTGCCACCCGGGCCGGGTGCGGTGGCGCGCAGGACGACCGTGTCGCCGTCCTCGAGGAAGGTGCGCTGCGACCCGTCGTCGAGCGTGACCGGCTCCCGGCCGCCCCACGACAGCTCGAGGAAGGACCCGCGCTGGTCCTTGTCGGGTCCGGAGATCGTGCCGGACCCGAAGAGGTCGCCGCTGCGCAGGGTCGCGCCGTTGACCGTCATGTGCGCCACCATCTGCGTCGGCGACCAGTACATCGAGCGGTAGGGCGGCCGGGACACGACGGTGCCGTTCCACTCCACCTCGTAGGTGATGTCGAGCCCGTATGCCGTTCCCGCACCGTCGGCCGTGTCCTCACCCTGCAGGTAGGGCAGGGGGCGGGGGTCGGTCTGTCCGGGCAGGGGGACCCGGGCCGCGCGGAGGGCCTCCATCGTCACGACCCAGGGCGAGATCGAGGTGGCGAACGACTTGCCCAGGAAGGGCCCGAGAGGGACGTACTCCCACGCCTGCAGGTCACGAGCGCTCCAGTCGTTGAGGAGCACCACCCCGAAGAGGTGGTCGTCCGCGTCGGCCACGGGGACGGGCGAGCCCAGCGACGTGGCCCCACCGACGACGAAGCCCAGCTCGGCCTCGATGTCGAGGCGGGCGCTCGCCCCGAACACCGGGCTCTCCTCGGTCGGTGGCTTCCGCTGCCCGCTCGGCCGGGTGATGGCGGTGCCCGAGACGACGACCGTGCCCGCGCGGCCGTGGTAGCCGATCGGCAGGTGCTTCCAGTTGGGCGTCAACGGCTCGGAGTCGGGGCGGAAGAGCCGGCCGACGTTGGTGGCGTGGTGCTCGCTCGCATAGAAGTCGACGTAGTCGGCCACGTCGAACGGCAGGTGCATGGTCGCCGACTCGACGGGGACGAGGTGCGGCTCGACGCAGTCGCGGCGCGCGGGGTTGGTCAGCAGCTCGGTGACCCACTCGCGGGCCGACGACCACGCGTGCCGGCCCAGCGCGAGGAACGGGTTGAGCGTCGGGGCCGACCACACGGCATACGACTCCATCCCCGCTTTTTCGGCGCACGGCCCGAGGTCGAGGACGTGGTCGCCGATCCTCGTGCCGACCCGGGGCGCGGAGCCGTCAATCGAGAAGACGCCGTAGGGCAGGTTGGTGACGCCGAACGGGTGGTCGGCGGGGACGTCGAGCCAGGTCGTCACGGCTTCTCCTCAGAAGGGGCGGGGTCGAGGTCGACGAGGCCGAGGTCGTCCAGCTCGCCGATGGGGTCGGTGACCTCACAGCATCCGTATGCCGTGAGGAGGCTGCGCAGCCGGCGCACGTCGCCCGGCTCGAGCGAGCGCACCGCGTCGGCCAGCAGCCGGGGGTCGCGCTGCGACAGCAGGGTCTCGACGGCAGCGGGGGCGCCGTCGTGGGCGGCGGCGTGCACGGCGAGGAGGACGTTGAGCACGCCGTGCTGGGGCTCGCCGCCGTGCTCCGCGCGCACGGCGTGGTGCAGCCCTCCGGTGAGCTTGAAGGGCACGCCCAGCCGGGCGCAGTCGTGGACGAACGCGGCGAGCTCGACCTCGTCGGGCCACTCCCACGTCGGGGTGGCGCCGGTCCTGAACTTGGCCTGCGCCGCGTGCCCGACCTCGTCGACGGCGGCCGCGACGTCCTCGAGGGCGCGGTCGCGGTCCGGGCCCCGCGGGACCTCGAGCGTCAGCGGGAGCCCCTGCACCGGGAGGTCGCGCCAGCCGGCGAACCAGCCGAGCTCGGCGCCGACGACGTCGACGGCGGTGGTGGACGCGAGCTGCCGGACGGCGTCGACGAGGACGGAGGGGTCGACCCCCGGGCGGGCGATGAGACCGACGTCGAGGGGAGGTCCGCCGTCGGAGTCCAGCACCGCGACGAGGGCGCCCACGTCGGAGACGGGGACGAGCAGCGGACCGACGAGGCCGGCATACGCCGCCGTGCGGTGTGCCCGGTGACGGCTCACGGCGACCGGGAGGGGCGCGTTGCCCGGAGGGAACACGGCGGCATCGTCGATGAGCCCTGCGAGCAGGGCGGTGGGCGCCGTGGACATGCCGGACACGCTACTAGTCTGGGAAGGCAGGAGTTCCGACACGCTTCCGACACAACGAGGTGGAGACCACGTGGCGCACTACCAGTCGATGGGCAGCATCCCGCCCAAGCGGCACACGCAGCACCGGCGACCGGCCGGTCGAGGCAGGACCGGCGAGCTCTACTACGAGGAGCTCATGGGTGAGGAGGGGTTCTCGTCCGACTCGTCCCTGCTCTACCACCGCAACATCCCGTCGACGATCCTCGACGCCCGGGAATGGGCGGTGGGTGACCTGTCGACGACGCCCAACCACCCGCTCAAGCCGCTCCACCTCCAGCCGCACGCGCTCTTCGACCACGCAAGGACGGTCAGGGGCACCGACGTCGTGACCGGCCGGCGGCTCCTGCTCGGCAACGGCGACGTGCGGATCTCGTACGCCGTGGCGGGGGCGCCCAGCCCCTGGTACCGCAACGGCATCGGGGACGAGTGCGTCTACGTCGAGCGCGGCGCGGCGCGGGTCGAGACGGTGTTCGGCGCCTTCGACGTCGCGCAGGGCGACTACATCATCATCCCGAGGGCCACGACCCACCGCTGGATCCCGACGTCGTCGCGCAAGGAGCCCCTGCGGGCCTACTGCATCGAGGGCAACAGCCACATCGCCCCGCCGAAGCGCTACCTGTCCAAGTACGGCCAGCTCCTCGAGCACAGCCCGTACTGCGAGCGCGACCTGCGGGTGCCGGCGGGGCCGCTGCTCGCGGAGGACGTCGGCGAGAAGGAGAACGCCGAGACCGAGGTCTACATCAAGCACCGGGGGAGCGGGCCGGCCAGCAGCGGCGGGATCGTCGGGACGGTGCACACCCTGCCGTTCCACCCGCTCGACGTCGTCGGCTGGGACGGCTGCCTCTACCCGTACGTCTTCAACGTGCGCGACTACGAGCCCATCACCGGCCGGGTGCACCAGCCGCCGCCGGCGCACCAGGTCTTCGAGGGCTGGAACTTCGTCGTGTGCAACTTCGTGCCGCGCAAGGTCGACTACCACCCGCTGTCGATCCCGGTGCCGTACTACCACTCGAACGTCGACTCCGACGAGGTGATGTTCTACGTCGAGGGCGACTACGAGGCGCGCAAGGGCTCGGGCATCGGGCAGGGCTCGATCTCGCTGCACCCCGGTGGCCACGCGCACGGACCGCAGCCGGGTGCCGCGGAGGCCTCGATCGGCGCCGAGTACTTCGACGAGCTCGCCGTCATGGTCGACACCTTCCGTCCCCTCGACCTCGGCGAGGGCGGGCTCGCGTGCGACGACGGCAGGTACCACCTCAGCTGGGGAGGCTCTCGGCGCTGACCTTCGCGCGACGGACCGCCTCGACCCACCTCCCCACCAGGGCGTCGAGCGCGGCGTCGCCGCTCGCCGCGTGGACCAGCCAGACCCCGTCGAGGTCGCTCGGTCGCGGGGCGCGGTTCTCCCACGTGATCCGGCGCTCGGCGAGCAGGTCGAACATGTCGTCGCACAGGTGGGTCGCGACGACCGTCACCGGGTGCGGGCTGGTGGCGAGGGCGTCGACCCGGCGCGCGGCGACCGGCCCGCCGCCGACGACGAGGACGTGCCGGCCCGGGAGCGGGCAGTCGAGCACCCGGATGGTGTCGGGTGCGGGGCGCTGACTGACCTGTGCCATGCCGACCATCGTCGCCTCCGTGCGTTGCGGACGGGGTGCTCCCGTGTGACGAGCGTGTTGCTGGGGACGGGCTGATACCGGTCTGAGACCGCTGCTCTGGACCGTGCGTGAGACAGCCGTCCCACCCCGGGACACCTCACCCAAGGAGACTTCATGTCAGGTCAGGCAGTGCCTCGTCTTTTCGTCCCGGCGGCGGTCGCGGCCCTCGGGCTCCTGCTCGTCAGTGCGACGTCCGCATCGGCGGACCCGCCGGTGGTCACCCACATCCAGGGAACGAACTGGCACATCGAGCACGAGATCGACTCGTGCCTCGACGTGCCGTTCCCGATCCGTCACGACATCACCTACAACGCACACCTCAAGGACCACGTGCGCAACGGTGTGTACTTCTTCGCGTTCAACGCCCAGTTCAAGAGCGTCTACACCAACCTCGACAACGGGAAGTCGCTGACGGCGCTCGCGAGGACTCGCGATGCCGACCAGCGCATCGTGGACAACGGCGACGGCACGATCACGGTCACCGTGAGCGCACAGAGGCACGAGTCGTACCACTCCTCGGACGGCCGGCTCGTGGCCAAGAAGGTGAGCAACCAGGAGGTGACTGTCGTCCTCGAGCACGCCGGGACGCTCGACGACCCGAGTGATGACGTGTTCGTGTCGGAGACCTGGTCGGAGCCGAACGGCGTCGACACGCTCGCCGGCCGCATCGACTGCGACATCGCTGCCGAGTTCCTGGCCTGAGCCGACTGCGGCCCGTGGCAGCCCGCCGACCCGCGTCGGGAGGTGTCGTGCTCGTTGACACCTCCCGACACGGACGACACAGTGAGACCGTGCGGCTGAGCGTGCTGGGCCCGTTGGTGCTTGGCGGCGATCACCACGCCCTCGGCCCCCGGGACCGGGTCGTCCTCGCGGTGCTGGCCAGCCGCCCCGGGAGCACCGTCCGCACCGACGCCATCGCCGATGCGCTCTGGGGCGAGGCGGTCCCCGCCTCGAGTGCCAAGGTCGTCCAGGGCTGCGTCATGAGGCTGCGTCGAGCCCTCGGCGTAACGGCCATCGAGACCGTGGGCGGCGGCGGCGCCTACCGGCTGGCGCTGCACCACGACGAGATCGACGCGACCGTCTTCGCGGACGCGGTGTCGGTGGCGGCCGACCTGCTCGCCGACCGGCAGCCGGACCGCGCCCACTACCACGCCGGCCGGGCCCTGGATCTCTGGCGCGGGGACCCCCTCCCCGAGCTGGAGGACTGGCCCGGCGCGTCGGCGGAGCGCGCCGAGCTGGTCGAGCAGCACCACGCCGCGGAGGAGGTCCGCGCCGCCGCCGCCGTCGACCTGGGCCTGCACGCCGAGGTCGTCCCCGAGCTGCTCCGCCTCGCCGGCGACCGCCCCACCCGGGAGCGCCGGTGGCAGCTCCTCGCCCTGGCGGAGTACCGCTCGGGGCGCCAGGCCGACGCCCTCGCCACCCTCCGGCGCGCGAGGCGGATCCTCCTCGACGACTTCGGCCTCGACCCGTCGGCGGAGCTCGGCGCGCTCGAGGTCTCGATCCTCGCGCAGGCTCCGGCCCTGGACCTCGTCGCGCCCGCGTTCCGCGAGACGGAGTGCCCGTACCCGGGGCTGCTCGCCTACGACGTCGGCGACACGGCGATGTTCTACGGCCGTGAGCCGGACATCGCCGCCTGCCTCGCCCTGCTCGACCGCAGCGGCGTCCTCGCCGTCGTCGGGCCCTCGGGCTGCGGCAAGTCCTCGCTGGTCCGGGCGGGGCTGGCGGCGTCCCTCGTCCGCGACGGGCGCGCGCCCACGGTGGTGACGCCGGCGACGACGACCGTCGCCGCGCTGGCGGCGCTGGAGCCGGGCACCGGCGGTGTCCTCGTCGTGGACCAGCTCGAGGAGCTGTTCACCGCTCCGCGGGAGGAGCAGGACCGGTTCGTCGCCCAGCTGCTCCGGGTCGTGGCCGACGGGAGTGGGCTGGTGCTCGGGATCCGCGCCGACACGATGGGCGAGCTGTCGTCGCACGTCCAGCTGGCGAGGCGGGTCGAGGGCGGGCTGCACCTCGTGGGCCCGATGAGCGACGTGGGGCTGCGGCGCGCGATCCGCGGCCCCGCGGAGCAGGCGGGGCTGTCCGTCGAGCCCGGGCTGGAGGAGCTGCTCGTCCGCGAGGTGGAGGGCCAGCCGGCCGCCCTGCCCCTGCTGTCCCACGTGCTGCGCGCGACCTGGGCCGAACGGGAGGGGCGCACCCTCACCGTCGCCGGGTACCGCTCCACCGGGGGCATCCAGGAGGCGGTGTCGCGGACCGCCGAGGACCTCTACCGGGCGCTCGCGGTGGACGACCAGGAGCTGCTGCGCCAGCTCATGACCCGCCTCGTCTCGACGGACGAGGACGCGGCGTCGGTGCGGCACCGGGTCCCGGTGAGGACCGTCGGGCAGGACGACAGCCAGCGCCAGCTCGTGGACCGGCTCGTCGACGCGCGGCTGCTCAGCAGCGACGGCGAGAACGTCGAGATCGCCCACGAGTCGCTGACCCTCGCCTGGCCGAGGCTGCGGTCGTGGCTCGACGAGGACGTCGAGGGGGCTCGGGCCATGCGCCACCTCTCGGTCGCGGCGCAGACGTGGGAGGCGATGGGCCGGCCCGAGAGCGAGCTCTACCGCGGGGCCCGCCAGCAGCGCGTCGCGGAGTGGCGCCGTCGGGACCGGCCGCGCCTCACCGAGGTGGAGGCGGCGTTCCTCGACGAGTCCGAGGCCCGGGCCGCGGTCGAGCTGCGCGAGGGGGAGACCCGGCTGCTGGCGCAGCGCCGCACCAACCGCCGTCTCAGGGCCGGCCTGGCCGCGGTCGCCGTCCTCGCCGTCGTGG
>NZ_AVPL01000085.1 GCF_000768695.1 Knoellia aerolata DSM 18566 | reverse complement strand
AGGTCGGCGTGACCGTCCGCGGCCTGGAGCGCACCCCCGACGGCTGGTCGGTCCTCACCGGCCCGACGACCGCCCCGCGACGCCTCACGGCCGACGCCGTCGTCATCGCCGTGCCCCCTCCCGCCGCTGCGCGGCTGCTCGCGCCGGTCGCCCCGGACGCCGGTGCGGCGCTCGGCGAGGTGGAGATGGCGTCGGTCGCCGTCATCACCCTCGCCGTCCCGCGGTCGGAGGTCGCCGGCTGGGAGGGCTCGGGCTTCCTCGTCCCCCCGGTCGACGGCCGGGGCATCAAGGCCAGCACCTTCAGCACGGCGAAGTGGGGGTGGCTGGCCGACGAAGGCGACGGCACGGCATACGTGCGGGCGTCGGTCGGGCGAGCGGGCGAGACCGCGTCGCTGCAGCGCGACGACTCCGAGCTGGTCGGGCTGGCGACCCGGGAGATCACCGAGGCGGTCGGCGCCGCGCCGCTCACCGTGCTGGACAGCCACGTCCAGCGCTGGGGCGGCGGGCTGCCCCAGTACACCGTCGGTCACCACGAGCGCGTGGCGCGGGTGACTCGCGCCCTCGCGACGGTGCCCGGCCTCGAGGTGGCCGGTGCGGCATACCAGGGCATCGGGATCCCGGCGGTCATCGCGTCGGCACATGCTGCGGCGGAGGCGACCACGACCCACCTGACGGCGGTCGCGGCGCGGGCGGGAGAATGACCGCATGAGCACCCCCACCGGTCGTCCCGCCCCGAGCAAGCCCACTCCTGCGCAGATGCGCGAGATCAACGAGACGATCCGCTACACGATGTGGTCGGTGTTCGAGGTGACCGAGCCCCTCGGCAAGGACGACCGCGCCGTGATGACGGCCGAGGTGGAGGCGCTCGTCGCCGAGCTCGAGTCCCGCGACGTCGTCGTGCGCGGCTTCTACGACGTGGCCGGGCTGCGCGGGGACGCCGACCTCATGGTGTGGTGGCACGCCGAGCGGATCGAGGACCTCCAGGACGCGTACCACCGGCTGCTGCGCACCGAGTTCGGCGGGCACCTGTCCTCGGTGTGGTCCAACGCCGCCCTGCACCGGCCGGCGGAGTTCAACAAGAGCCACGTCCCGGCGTTCCTCGCCGGCGAGGAGCCCCGCGACTACGTCTGCGTCTACCCGTTCGTGCGGTCCTACGAGTGGTACCTCCTCGAGGACGCCGAGCGCCGCGACATGCTGCGCGAGCACGGCCAGATGGCGCGGGAGTTCCCCGACGTGCGCGCCAACACCATCTCGTCGTTCGCGCTCGGCGACTACGAGTGGATCCTCGCGTTCGAGGCCGACGAGCTGCATCGGATCGTCGACCTCATGCGTGAGCTACGGCCCTCCCGGGCGCGGCTGCACGTGCGCGAGGAGGTGCCGTTCTTCACCGGCCCGCGCGTCGCCGTCGCCGACCTCGTCGCCCGCCAGCGCTGACCCACCCGCCACCCCTTACCCGCCGTCCCCGGAAAACGGTGCCGGGGCAAGGGGACTGTTCCGTTGCTCTGGAACCGTTGCCCTTGCTCAGTGGCCAGCGGCTGAGGCGCCCCGGGCTGTCCACAGCCCCGTCGTCCCTGCCCGGGCGTCCACAGGTGGCTCCTGGTGGGGTTCCGGCGGCCCTGGTCGTGCCCCGAGATTGCTGGCATGTACCTCGACGACCTCGTTCGCATCGCTGGTGGCCAGCACGGCATGTTCACGACGAAGCAGGCCGCCGACCTCGGGGTCGGACGCAAGGGTCTGTGCGAGGCGGTCCGCTCCGGTTCCGTGCGCCATCCGGCGCGAGGGCTGTATGCCGTGTCCGCCCTGGTCGACACCGAGGCGGTTCCGTGGCAGCGCCACCTGGCTGCCGGGGCCCAGCTGCTCTACCCGGACGTGGTGCTCACCGGGGTCACCGCCGTCCTGGCCCACGGTCTCCCGGTCTGGGGCTGCCGACTCGACCGACCGGACCTGCTTCGGCCGATCGAGCGACAGGCGGGAACGAAGCCCTACCGCGTTCGGCCCCTGCGTGGCACAGCCGTCGACGGACCGTGGGGACCGACGGTTCCGCTGGCCGAGGCGTTGGTGCAGCTGTGCATGGACCACGGGATCGTCCAGGGTGTCGTGTCCGCGGACGCGGCGCTCCACCGTGGGCTGGTGTCGATGGACGAGCTGCAGGCGGCTGTCGACGCCGTCGCGACGTGGGCGCGGTCGCACCGTCCGCGGGCGATGATGACGCACGTCGACGCCAAGGCCGAGTCCGTGGCAGAGAGCCGAGCGCGCGTCGAGTTCCACTCACACGGCATACGCGTCGTCTCGCAGGTCCTCGTCCGGGACTGGGACGGGTCGGTCATCGGGCGAGCCGACTTCGGCGTCGAGGGGACCAACGTGCTCATCGAGGTCGACGGGAAGATGAAGTACGCCGACGGGGACCCTCAGGTGCTGTGGCGGGAGAAGCGACGCGAGGACGACATGCGCGCCGCGGGCAAGATCGTCGTGCGGGTCACGTGGTCGGACCTCGAGACGCCGGGCAAGGCCTCCGCCAAGGTGCGGCGGGCGATGCCCGCGGTCAGCGCCTGACACCGGGGTGCGGCTGCGGCCTGCGGGCTGCGGGCAAGGCAAACGGTTCCGGGGCAAGGGAACGGAACCCTTGCTCCGGAACCGTTTAACGGGGACGGCGGGAAACGGTCCTCGGGTCAGGCGTCGGGGGAGCCCGGGCGGAGGGTCATCGCGATGCTGTTCATGCAGAACCGCTGGTCGGTCGGCGTCTCGTAGCCCTCACCCTCGAAGACGTGGCCGAGGTGGCTGCCGCAGGACGCGCAGCGGACCTCGGTGCGGGGACGGCCCGGGAGGGACGAGTCCTCGAGCAGCTCGACCGAGTCGCCGGCCAGCGGGCTGTAGAAGGACGGCCAGCCGCAGTGGCTGTCGAACTTCGTCGTCGACGTGAACAGCTCGGCCCCGCAGGCGCGGCACGAGTAGACGCCCTCGGTCTTGGTGTCGGTGTACTCACCGGCGTAGGGGCGCTCGGTGCCGGCCTCGCGCAGGACGGCGTACTCCTCCGGGCTCAGCTCGGCGCGCCACTCCTCGTCGGACTTGGTGACGGCATACGTGCGGTTCGTGGGCTCCATGACAAGAGGTAACCACGAGGCCCCCGGGATCGTTCCCGGGGGCCTCGAGGGTCATGCGTCAGGACGGCGTCAGCGCGGTCCGCGACCCTCGACCGAGAGCCCGATGAGCAGCGGGTCGTGGTCGGAGGACGAGAACGGCGTCGCGGCGAAGAAGTCCGTGACGTTGTAGTTGCGACGCGAGTACTGCATCGCGACCGACTCGTCACCGTTGATGTCCCAGACACCGGCGCCGGTGACCATCTTCAGCGCCTTGGCGTTGGCGAACCCGTGGTCGAGGGAGCCGAGGCGCCCGTCGAACTGGTAGCTCGCCGAGCCCTCGTCGAACGCCTTCGCGAGGTTGGTGTAGCCGGCCGCCTCGATGATGCGGATCGGGTCCTCCATGGAGTAGGCGTTGAAGTCACCCACGAGGAAGACCGCCTCGTCGGCGAACTGCGTGTTCGCCCACGTCGTCAGCGCCTTGGCCTGGGCCACGCGCGAGGGGTTGGCGTTGCCCTGGCCGGTGCCGTCGTCCGCGCCCGAGCCCTTGGACTTGAAGTGGTTGGCGATGACGACGAACGGGCTGCCCGCGTTGAGGGCCTTGAACTTCTGCGCGAGGGGGTAGCGCGCGTTGGCGAACGCCCCGTCGAGCAGGATCTGCGAGGCCTCGAGCGGCATGACCCGGTCCGCGCGGTAGATGAACGCCGTGCGGATGACGTCCTCGTTGCTCGGCGTCACGGTCGGCGACGCGACGTAGGCCCACTGGCCGCCGCCGGCGTTGAGGGCCGTGACGAGCGTGGCGAGGGCCTTGTCCCGCGGCTGGCCCGGAAGGTAGGAGATCGCAGCGGAGTTCTCGATCTCCTCGAGGGAGATGACGTCGGCGCCGAGACCCTTGATCGCCGTGACGATCTTGGTCTCCTGGTCCTTGAACGCCTCCGCGGTCCACGCGCCGCGGACCTCGCAGAAGTTCGTCGTGACCGGGACGCCGTCGCGGTCGGCGTAGTACGGGCAGTTCTTGTAGGTGTCCTCGGTCGCGCCCAGGTCGGGGAAGTAGTTGAGGACGTTGAAGGTCGCGAGCTTGAGGTTGCCGCCGACGGCCGGGGCAGTGAGCTCGCGGTCGTTCTCGGTGGTCACCGGGTCGTCGGAGTCGGTCGAGCCGACGACCTGCCCGGTGGGCTGGTAGTTCCACTGGAACCGGTAGTCGAGGATGACCGGCTTGGCGAAGCTCACCTGCGACCCGGTGCGCATCGGCTCCTCCTGCGAGAGGTAGGGCAGCGCCGAGGCCTGGGCGGTCCGGTTCGACATGTAGTTCCAGCTGGAGCCGTCGTCGAGGGTGATGTACTTCCTCTTGTTCTCAGCCTCGTATGCCGTCGCAGCAGCTCCCGGGAGCACCACGTCGGTCGCCGTGTAGAGCGGCTCGTCACCGACCGCGAGACCGACCTGGCCGTACTGGTTCAGCGCGTAGTTGTTCGTGATCGTGTACGTGCCCCGGGGCTGGACGAGCATGCCCTCGTACTGCTCCTTGGCCGCGTCCGTCTCCGGCACGGTCTCCAACGGCGTCGGCGTCACGGCGGCGCAGTCGCTGGCTGCCGTCAGGGTCGCGTCCCCCAGCTGGGTCTGCGTGCCGAACTCGGAGACGGTCGCGGTGACCGTGTAGCACTGGCCGATCTGGACGTCCGCGGCGCGGAAGACGAAGAGGCCGTCCGAGGCACCGGGCGTGGGGTCGGTGCCACCACCCGTGCCAGGCGTCTGCAGGTAGGCCCCGTTGAAGCCGCCGGTCGGGTACACGGCCGTGACCACGCCGGTGGTCTCGACCTGCTTGCCCACCATCGGGGAGGTGGAGCCGGTGCCCTGGATCTCGGCGATCGTGGCCTTGGTGACGGTGGGCGTGGGATCGGGGTCGGTCCCGCCGCTGCCCCCGGATGCCTGGGGCGTCGGTGTGCCGACGGTGAAGTCGGCGGCGTTGTTGTCGGTGTCGACGAAGGTCACGTTGCGGGCTGCCGCCGTCGAGTTGGACAGCGCGCGCGTCGCCGTGCCCTCGAAGAGGTTTGCGGTGCCGAAGCCGATGCGGTCGACGAGCGTGCCGCTCGCGTCGAACAGGTCAACCCGGCCGTTGGTCGCGCTCATGAGGATGTTGCCCGCAGCGTCGGGCTCGGGCAGGACCGCACCGTTGCCCGCACCACCGCCCTGCTTGACGAGGTACGTCTTGCCGGCAGCCAGGCTGCCGGACAGCGTGGTCGAGCCGCCACTGTTTCCTGCGGCGGAGAAGTACTCGACCTTCCAGCCCGCGAGGCTGAGCGCTACGGAGCCGCGGTTGCCCAGCTCGATGAAGTCGTTCTGGAAGGGAGCGCCGGCGTTGCCGCCTCCTCCGTAGACCTCGGAGATGACGACGGTGGTGGACACGGCGCTGGCGGGAGCGGCCGCGAACAGGGCGGTGGCCCCGGCGAGCGGCAGGGCGACGAGCGGCACGGCGAGGGCGGCGCACGTCCGACGGGAGAATGCGGACATAGGGAGTCCTTCGAGGTCAGGGAGTGAACTCCCAGACCGTATGCCGTTCGCACACTTTTGTCTGTAGTCCGGCGGGTAAGCGTTCGGCAAACTCTGGGAACCCGCGCGGGGCGCCGTCGGGATCGAGCCGTTCGGGTGGGAGGCGCCGGAACGCGACATCGGCTCGGGTGTCGTGGTGCGTCACTAGGGTGTGGCCATGACGGGTGCGACGACGATGGAGATCGACGGACCGGACGGGCCACGCGAGGTCCGGCTGTCCAGCCCGGACCGGCTCATGTGGCCCGGCGACGGGATCACCAAGGGTGACCTCGCGGCATACGTCCTCTCCGTCGGAGACCCGCTGGTGCGGGTGATCGGGGACCGTCCGGTCACCCTGCAGCGATTCCCCGACGGCATCGACGGCGAGGAGTTCTACCAGAAGAACCCACCCAAGGGCATGCCCGCGTGGATCCGCACCGTGCCGTGCCGCTACCCCTCCGGCCGGCGCCACGACCAGCTCGTCGTCGACGAGGTGGCCGCTGCCGTGTGGGCCGTCCAGATGAACACCATCACCTTCCACCCGTGGCCGGTGCGGACGGCCGACAACGACAACCCCGACGAGCTGCGGATCGACCTCGACCCCCAGCCCGGGCGCACCTTCACCGACGCCGTCGAGGCGGCGGTCGCGCTGCGTGAGCTCATGGCGGAGCTCGGCCTCACCGCGTGGGCCAAGACGTCCGGGAACCGCGGGGTCCACGTCTTCGCCAGGGTCGCACCCAGCCACGAGTTCCTCGACGTGCGCCACGGGGTCATCGGCATCGCCCGCGAGCTGGAGCGGCGCCTGCCCGACCTCGTCACGACGTCGTGGTGGAAGGAGGAACGCGGCGAGCGCGTGTTCGTCGACTTCAACCAGGCCTGTCGTGACCGCACCATCGCCTCGGCGTACAGCCCCCGGCCCCTGCCCGGTGCCCCCGTGTCGATGCCGGTGTCGTGGGAGGAGCTCGTGACGGTCGCCCCGGGCGACTTCACCGTCCTCACCGTGCCCGAGATCGTCGCCGACCGGGGGGACGCCTGGGAGGGCATGGGCGACGCCGTCGGCGACGTCCTGCCGGCGCTGGCCCTGTGGGACGCCGACGTCGAGCGAGGGCTCGGCGAGCTCAACTTCCCCCCGGACTACCCGAAGATGCCCGGCGAGCCCCCGCGCGTGCAGCCGAGCAAGCGGCGCACGGACCGCGCGGACGAGGACTACATGCGGCCCAAGGCCGAGCGCGACGAGGAGCTGCGTCAGCAGTGGGGCATGCCGGTCGTGCCGCCGATCTCGCCCATGCTCGCCAAGCCGAGCAAGAAGCTCGTCGAGGGCGAGGTCAGCTACGAGCCGAAGTGGGACGGGTTCCGCTCGATCATCTACCGCTCCGGCGACCAGGTGGAGATCGGCAGTCGCAACGAGAAGCCCATGACCCGATACTTCCCGGACGTCGTCGAGGCCGTCCTCGCGAACTTCCCCGACAAGTGCGTCGTCGACGGCGAGATCATCGTCATCCGGCCCGGCGAGGACCGGCTCGACTTCGACCTGCTGCAGCAGCGGATCCACCCGGCCGCCAGCCGGGTCAAGAAGCTCGCGGCGGAGACGCCCGCGAGCTTCGTGGCCTTCGACCTCCTCGCCCTGGGTGAGCGCGACCTCATGGGTGAGCCGTTCGCGGTCCGCCGGACCGAGCTCGAGAGGGCCTTCGCCGACGTCGCCGCACCCATCCACCTCACCCCGGCGACGCGTGAGGTGGCGCAGGCGCAGGAGTGGTTCGAGCAGTTCGAGGGCGCCGGGCTCGACGGCCTCATGGTCAAGCCGCTCGAGGGCACCTACGAGCCGGACAAGCGCACGATGCACAAGCTCAAGCACGAGCGGACCGCCGACTGCGTGGTGGCGGGCTACCGCACCCACAAGAGCGGCGACGACGTCATCGGCTCGCTGCTGCTGGGGCTCTTCGACGACGAGGGCACCCTGGCCAGCGTCGGCGTCATCGGCGCGTTCCCGATGGCCCGGCGCAAGGAGCTCTTCGAGGAGCTCCAGCCGCTCGTCACCGACTTCGACGACCACCCCTGGGCCTGGGCGAAGCAGGAGGAGGGCACGCGCACCCCGCAGAACGCCGCCGGGTCCAGGTGGGCGGTCGGCAAGGACCTCTCGTTCACGCCGCTGCGGCCCGAGCGCGTCGTCGAGGTGCGCTACGACCACATGGAGGGCGTGCGCTTCCGCCACACCGCCCAGTTCGTGCGCTGGCGCCCCGACCGCGAGCCGGAGTCCTGCACCTACTCCCAGCTGGAGGAGCCGGTCTCCTACGACCTCGCCGACGTGCTCGATGCCTGAGATGTCCGGCCTGCGCCGGGCCTCGCTCGCCGCCGCCGCGGTGGGGGCGACCACGACGATCGCGAGCGCCGCGGGCTCGCTCGCCGCCGCGGCATACTTCGCGCGCCGGGTGCTCACCCCCGAACGCAACCGGCCCGACGACGTCGAGATCCTCGACGTCCCCCCCGGTCGCGTCGTGCTGTCGGCGACCGCGGAGACCGTGGTGCCGGGACGCTACGGCCTGTGGCTCGACGGCGGCCGCGGCCACGCGCGTCTCGGCGACCTCGTCGACACCGACGTGGCCGAGGACACGGTCGAGCGCGAGGTGCTCGGCGTCGACGCCGGCGAGCTGCGCCCCGGCGGGGCCCGCTTCGACGGCTACTACTACGCCGGCACCCCCGACACGGCGCTCGGGCTGCGCAGTGAGCACGTCCACGTCGACGGCGAGCTCGGCCCGATGCCGGCCTGGCTCGTCCCGGCGGAGGGCGGCACCGGGTCCCGCTGGGCCGTGCTCGTGCACGGCCGAGGCGCCCAGCGGCAGGAGACCCTGCGCGCGCTGCCGGTGCTGCACGCCGCAGGGTGGACCTCGCTCGTGCCGACCTACCGCAACGACGAGGACGTCCCGGCCGGGCCCGACGGCCGCTACAACCTCGGACTCTCGGAGTGGCGCGACATCGAGGCCGCCGTCGAGCACGCCGTCCGCTGCGGGGCCGAGGAGGTCCTGCTCGTCGGCTGGTCCATGGGTGGCGCGATCGTGCTCCAGTTCCTCGACCGGTCGCCGTGGGCCGTCGTCGTGTCCCGGGTCGTGCTCGACGGCCCGGTCATCGACTGGGGCGACGTGCTCGCCCACCACGCCCGGCTGCACCGCGTGCCCCGTGGCGTCGGGTCGCTCTCGCGCTCGATGATGGGCCGGCGCTGGGGGAAGCGCCTCGTCGGTGTCCACGAGTCCGTCGACGTCGCCCGCACCGACTGGGTGCGCCGCGCCGACGAGCTCACCCATCCCGTCCTGCTCATCCACTCCGCCGACGACGAGTTCGTCCCGGTCGGGCCGTCGCGACAGCTCGCGCAGCACCGACCCGACCTCGTGACCTACGAGGAGTGGCGCGTGGCACGGCACTGCAAGGAGTGGAACACCGAGCCCGAGCGGTGGGAGCGGCTCGTGCGTGACTTCGTGACCGAGGACGTGGCCGGGAACGTGGCCGAGGACGTGGCTCAGAGCCCGTCCGGGGACGCGTCCGGGGAATAGCCCCCGCGCGGGGACGGTTGGCGCCCTCGTGAGCATCCTCAAGCCGACCCCCGCCCTGTGGCGACGGCTGCACGTGGACCTGAGGCTCGACGCCAGCGACCGTTGACGGTCCTCACCGCGTCCGTCCCGTCCGCCCCACCCCTGACCCAGGAGCTCTCCCATGCCCGCCAGCACCACTGACGCCGTCACGCCCGCGTCGCCCACCACCCGCCGATCGCGTCGACCGGGCGTGCCGTTCTGGGCGCAGGTCTTCATCGGCCTCGTCCTCGGCGTCGTGCTCGGCTTCGTCGCTCGCCAGTTCGACCAGGCGTGGCTCGCCGAGACCCTCAAGACCGTCGGCGGGATCTTCGTCAAGCTGCTCAAGGTCATCGTCGTCCCGCTCGTGCTCACCGCGATCATCGTCTCGATCGCGAACCTCCGGCAGGTCACCAACGCCGCCCGGCTCGCCGTCGAGACCCTCGTGTGGTTCGCGGTCACCGCCGCCGCCTCGGTCGTCGTCGGCATCACCCTCGGCCTGGTCACCAACCCCGGTGGCAACGCCACCCTCGACACCGCGGCCGGCAAGGCCCCGAGCAGCACCGGCAGCTGGCTCGACTTCCTCACCTCGATCGTGCCGGGCAACGTCCTCGGCCTCGAGGTCTCGACGTCCGCCGAGGACGGGGGAGCCCTGAGCTCCAGCCCGTCGTTCAACATCCTCCAGCTCGTCATCCTCGGCATCGCGATCGGCGCGGCGTGCCTCTCCGTGGGCGCCAAGGCCGAGCCGTTCGTCAACCTCACCCGCAGCGCCCTCGAGGTCTTCAGCAAGCTCGTGTGGTGGGTCATCAGGCTGTCGCCGCTCGGCACCGCGGCCCTCATCGGCTCGGCCGTGGCGAACTACGGCTGGGACCTCCTCGGTCCGCTCGCGATCTTCACCGCCGACGTCTACCTCGGCTGCGCCATCGTGCTGCTCGTCATCTACCCGGTCGTCGCCCGCGCCAACGGCCTCAACCCGGTGAAGTTCTTCGCCGGCGCCTGGCCCGCGATCCAGTTCGCCTTCGTCTCCCGCAGCTCGATCGGCACGCTCCCGCTGACCCAGCGCGTCGTCACCCACAACCTCGGCGTCTCACGTGACTACGCCTCGTTCGCCGTGCCGATCGGCGCGACGACCAAGATGGACGGCTGCGCCGCGATCTACCCCGCCCTGGCCGCGATCACCGTCGCCCAGCTGTTCGGCGTCGACCTCGGCGTCACCGACTACCTGCTCATCGCGTTCGTCTCCATCGTCGGGTCCGCGGCCACCGCGGGACTCACCGGAGCCGTCGTCATGCTCACGCTGACGCTGTCCACCCTCGGTCTGCCCCTGGAGGGTGTCGGGCTGCTCCTCGCCATCGACCCGATCATCGACATGATCCGCACCGCGACCAACGTGGCCGGTCAGGCCCTCATCCCGACCATCGTCGCCAAGCGCAACGGGCTGCTCGACCAGGACGTCTACGACGCCAACACCTTCGGCGGTGCCGACGCCCGTCTCGAGCTCGAGGAGGACGAGGCGACCGCCCCGTCCACGGACGGCGACCGGGTCCGCGACCGCGACCGCGTGGCGGTGCCCGCATGAGCACCGCGGGACCCCGGCTCTCGCTCCTCGACCTCGCCACCGTCGGGCGCGACCAGCCGATCGGGGAGGCCCTCGAGGTCAGCACGACGCTGGCGCAGAAGGCCGACTCGCTCGGCACCTTCGAACGGCTGTGGTTCGCCGAGCACCACAACATGCCCTCGATCGCGTCGGCGGCCACCGCCGTCCTCCTCGCGCACGTCGCCGCCCGCACCGAGCGCCTCCGCGTCGGCTCGGGTGGCGTCATGCTGCCGAACCACTCGCCGCTCGTCATCGCCGAGCAGTTCGGGACCCTCGCGGAGCTGCACCCGGGGCGCATCGACCTCGGCCTCGGGCGGGCGCCGGGCAGCGACCAGGTGACCACGCGCGCCCTGCGCGTCGACCCGCGCGCCTCCGAGCGCTTCCCCGACGACGTGCTCGAGCTGCAGGGCTACCTCTCCGACGAGAGCCTCGTGCCGACGATCCAGGCCATCCCCGGGCGCGGGACCAAGGTGCCGCTCTACATCCTCGGCAGCTCGCTCTTCGGCGCCCAGCTCGCGGCGGCGCTCGGCCTGCCGTACGCGTTCGCGAGCCACTTCGCACCGGACGCGCTGCAGCAGGCCGTCGAGGTCTACCGGCGCGACTTCCGCCCCTCGGTCCAGCTGACCGAGCCCTACGTCATCGCGGCGGTCAACGTCGTCGTCGCCGACGAGCAGGAGCACGCCGAGGCGATGGCCGCCTCCGTGCTCCGCTCCCGGGTGCGTTCGCTCGCCTCGCGTGTCCCCGCGTATGCCGGCCGGCTCGACGACGCGGCCGTCGACGGGCTCATGGACTCACCCGTCGCCGCGCAGGCACGGCACATGATGACCTACTCGGCCGTGGGCGACCTCACGACCGTGCGGGACTACCTCGGACGGTTCGCGGAGCACGCACGCGCCGACGAGGTCATGGTCACCAACGCGGCCACCGCCCTCGACGACCGGCTCCGCGCCCTGGAGCTCCTCGCCTCCTCCGACTGACCCCTGCCCCCACCGCCCGGCCCCCACCCCAC
>NZ_AVPL01000084.1 GCF_000768695.1 Knoellia aerolata DSM 18566 | reverse complement strand
CCAACCCACGGGACGCAATCTCCGTGAGGGGGTGCGTAAGCGCAGTTCAGGGCGCTGCAGGGCACCTAATCAGGGCAATTTCGCACCTCGCTGCCGTACTTTTCTGGGGTACGAATCTGGGTCCGGCCGACGTAGGTTGGAGCGGTGGCGAAGCGGTGGGTCAGCACGAATGCAGGTGCGCACCTCGCCGGTCGCCGAAAGGTCAACACGGCGCCTGAGGTCCTGCTCCGCCAGGCGGTCCATGCGGCGGGCGGAAGGTTCAGGCTGCACCGACAGATCGAGAAGGGCTGCACCCCGGACTTCGTCCTGCCGTCCCGCCACGTCGCTGTCTTCGTGGACGGATGCTTCTGGCACGGGTGTCCCGAGCACGGCCGCACGACGCCCTGGGTCGGGCCCAACGCGGAGCTCTGGGCCGACAAGATGCGCCGCAACGCGGAGCGGGACCGGCGGTCCACGCAGCTGGCACAAGATCATGGATGGCTCGTGGTGAGGGTGTGGGAGTGCCAAGTCCGTCGCGACCCTGAGAACGTGGCCCACCACGTGATGTATCCACAGGAAGCTAGCCGACGAAGTGGTTTCCACAGCCTGTCGGACCCTCTTGATGGAGTACCTCCTGCGAAGTAATGCTCGCTCCTAGCGCATCGGGTCGACCCTGTGGGATGTGCACGACTAGAGGACCTTGCTCCCATGAACGACGCACTGCCGCTTCACTTCAACCAGTCCGCGCCGAAGTTTGACAAAGCTGTCGCTTCAGCTAAGCTTGCCGGTATGGCGAAGGACTCTGCAGCGTTCAGGTACGCAGATCTCTTCGCCGGCATCGGGGGCTTCCACGCCATGCTTGACCACGCGGGCGGGCGGTGTGTCTACGTCTCGGAGATCGACCGCGAGGCGCGCCAGACGTACCTGCGCAACTGGGTGGAACCGCTGCCGGAGTCGCGGCGCCCCGTCATCAATACCGACATCACCATGGCAACCCCGGATGACGGCCCGGTCGACGTTCCGGCTTTCGACGTCCTCGCCGCAGGGTTTCCTTGCCAGCCGTTCTCGAAGTCAGGGCGCCAGCGCGGCATGGACGAGGCACGGGGAACGCTCTTCTGGAACATCGCACGCATCCTCGAAGACCGGACGCCGGCTGTTGTCCTCCTCGAGAACGTGCGGAACATCGCGGGTCCCCGTCACACACACGAGTGGGACGTCATCATCCAGACGTTGCGTGAGATCGGTTACCGCGTCTCGTCGACACCATCGGTGTTCTCCCCGCACTTCCTCCCACCTTCTCTCGGTGGGACGCCACAGGTCCGCGACCGAGTCTTCATCCTGGGCACCTACGTGGGCCGGGAGCGAGCGCTGAGCGAGACGGACGTTTCCCCGACGGTGGTCCGCGCTCCCGTTGAGGGCTGGAACGTCCACGACTGGAATGCCGAATGGATCCTTGACGACGACTCATCCATCGAAGACCTGTCCAGGTACCAGCTGACGGCCGACGAGACAACGTGGGTTGAGGTGTGGGACGACCTCGTCCAGCGGATGTGGTCTGCGAGGGGCGTCCGCCTCCCCGGCTTCCCACTGTGGGCTGATTCGTGGATTCCTGAGCGTGGCCTCGATCCGTTCATGCTGGAGGCATTGCCTCGATGGAAGTCCCAGATCCTGATCAAGAACGCCCGCTTCTACGACGAGCACCGGGACGTGATCCGGGACTGGAAGCGCGCGAATCCCACCTTCGCTACGTTCCCCGAGTCGAGACGCAAGCTCGAATGGCAGGCGCAGGACACCGGCTCCCTGTGGGGAACGGTCATGCACTTCCGACCCTCCGGAATCCGAGCCAAGGCGCCTACCTACCTCCCCGCTCTTGTGGCTATCACGCAGACCTCGGTCATCGGCAGCCGGCGTCGCCGTCTAACCCCACACGAGGCCGCGCGCCTGCAGGGTTTCAGTCGGACGCTCTCCTTTACCGGTCAGCGGGACTCTGCGTCGTACAAGCAGGTGGGTAACGGCGTCGCGGTGGGAGCGGCGTGGCATGTGTTCCGTACGCACGTTGAGCGCGATGCGTCAGATCTGCCCCGTCGACTTGTGCGCGCTGTCCTGAATGCGCCGCTCAACCCAACGGGCGACGCGTTGGCCAACGAAGCGATGGCTCATGAGGCCAAGAGCGCTGCAGTCACGCAGACTGTGGCCAGCTGAGCGAAGTCTCCTGCCGGCAGCCTTCTTGCCTTTCACACGTTCGACGGATTCATCGCACCGACTCAGAACGTCCAACCGCCCTCCCCGCCACCCGACTGTGGCTAGCATCGAGTCGTTCGTGGGGGCCGGGGAGATGGGGGATGTCTTGTACGCGGTGCTCGATACGGAGACGACGGGCCTGTCGCCCCAACTGCAGCACCGGGTCATCGAGTTGGCGGTTGTGCTGGTCGACGAGCAGGGGAATGTCGAGTCTGAGTGGTCGACCCTGCTGAACCCCAACCGGGATCTGGGCCCGCAGCACATCCACGGAATCCGCGCCGGGGAGGTGCTCAACGCGCCTTCCTTCGGCGACGTGGCCGGGTTCCTGGCGGAGATGCTGCGCGGTCGGGTCCTGGTTGCGCACAACCTGCGGTTCGACCGTCTGTTCCTGGACGCTGAATACGACCGCCTTGGGGTGCCCTTCCCCCTGGCGCCCGGCATGGGGATCTGCACGATGACGGTCGCAGGCGAGTTGCTGGTTGGGTCTGGTCGATCCCTTAGGGACTGCTGCCAGGAGGCGCAGGTCCCATTAATGGGTTGGCACGCCGCGTTGAATGACGCCCGAGCCACGGCCGGACTGCTGCGGCACTTCATCTCGGTCACGGACCCCGACTGGCCGTGGAAGAGCGAGGTTTCCGCTCTGCGTGGGGTGCCGTGGCCCTACCTGGACTCCCCGAGCTTCACCGCCTGCATTCGGCGTTCACAGGATGAACCTACGCACGGCATTGACCTGGGCCTGCTCGACCGCATCGTCGACTTCATGCCGCGCGCTGATGCCGCGGATCTGACCGACCCATACTTGGCAGTGCTCGACGAAGCCCTTTCAGACCGGTACCTGTCCGCCGACGAGAGCGGTTCTCTTCGGGCGTTGGCCGCCGCCATGGGCATCGGCCCGGACACCGTCTTCTCGATGCATCGGGAGTATCTGAACGCGCTGGCCCGGGTGGCACTGGCCGACAACCACCTGTCGCAGGAGGAGGAAGCAGACCTCTACCGGGTCGCTGAGATCTTGGACCTGCCTGCCGGCGCCGTGCCCTCATCGCTGGAGGCCGCCCGAGCCAGCGCGCAGCCGCTGACCGCTGGGCAGCTCGACCTGCCTGAAGGATCGATGATCGTGTTCACCGGTGCGATGGCCGAGCCCCGAGAACTGTGGATGCAACGCGCCGACGACCACGGGTGGGTTGCGCACCCAGCTGTAACTAAGAAGGTCGCATTGGTCGTGTCCGCGGACACCGATTCACTCTCGGGCAAGGCGAAGAAGGCCCGCGGGTTCGGGATCCCGATCATGAGCATCGACGACTTCCGCGACGCCCTCGGCTACCCACCCGCGAGCGACGGCCAGGGGCTGATGCACGAGAACTGGGGCGACTCTGAACGCAAGTGGGCCAAAGCCCTCAAGGAAGCAGGCGGAAATGCCTAGCGCAAGCGACATCACCGGCATGGTTGGGGGGACCGAGCTCGCGCATGCCAGACTCAGCCTGCTTCACGGCCAACGAGGGCGGGCCTTCGCCACCCTCAGCAGTCACAAAGAGACCATCGCGATCTGGCTCATCGACTTCAGCGGAGAGCTCTGCGGAGCATGGATCCTCGACGCCACCACCAAGCAACAGGCGCAGACCGCCCTAAGCATCCTGGACCGCCGCGCAATCATCGAAAATCCCCAGGGTGGAGCTAGAGCCACCTTGGAACGACTCGCCAGAACGGGTGAGATTCCCGTTCACGAGCTGCCCGGACGGTTCGCGTTGCTCGCGGACCTTCACCAGGCGATCCAGGCTGCCCGCGCAACCTACGAGCGGGCCGCCGCCGCCCACGGCGACACCACCGACACAAGAATGACACCAGCTTGGCCAACCCCGCTGCCAGACACCCTTGCAGACGACTCGCCGCGCGCCGCGCGGCTGTGGAGCGGCGAGGGCCCCGCCCCCGAGGCGTTTGTCGCGGCTGCTACAGCCAGGTATCTGATCCGAATGTGGAGCGAGACGGAGTCCCTGCGGGTGCGTCGCTCCTACCTAAGGGAGCAGTTCGGCGATGCCCAACTGCTGCCTCCCGCGTGGTGCGATGCGGCCTTAACGGCCTACGACGAGCCATTCACGCAGCTCCCCGCAATCCCTGGATCCAGACCCGCTGCCGCCTTTAAGGCCGACGTCCATGCGGATCGACTCCCAGCGCCGAACAGTGGATGGTCCAATGACACCATGGGACCCGAGATCGTCGACCAAATCGGGTCTGATGGCGCCCTCATCCCAGACGCCGACACAACGCTGGCACCGACTCGGAAGCGCGAGCTGCTGCTTGAGGCCTTGCCGGAAGCTCGGATTGAGAAGTACGCCGGTCACTGGGTTGTGCGCTTTCACGACCAGGTCATCCTGACTAAGCAGGTTACGCACCTCGGTCGGCCGTGGGAGGCGTTCAAGAAGCGGATCCAGATCCCCGGCTACTGGCTGGACATCGAGCGACAAGGGCTCACCGACGGCCTCACGGTGCGGTTCGTCGGTGTCTACCACTACGGCGAAACAACGATCTTCGTCGACTTCGACCCAACCACCTATGTCAAGCGCAAGGCGAACAACTCGGCCGCGCACGTCTCTACGAACGACCTTTTCCAAGCGCAGACGCTGGGGCAGTTCTCCCGCCAGGACAAGAACGGAAATCAGCTGACCAGCCTGCGGGCTGACCAGTTTGCGATCTATCTGCTGGCCGGCTACGAGGAGAAGAACCCTCACATTCAGGTCTTCGACCGCTTCAGTAAGGCGTTCCTGGACGGCGCGAGAATTGACGGCCTGGCTGCGGGTCAGGAGATGTACGCCGCCGGCTGGCCGGACAAGTTCCAACCGGAGTGGGCCGGGTTCTACGTCGAGTTCCGGCTGAGCAACTACATCAGGCAGCACAAGCTCGGCGACTTCGTGGTGGTCCAGAAGGAGAAGCGCAAAGGCGAGTTCGACTACGACTTGCGGTTCCTCAATGACGGAGTGCTTGAGCACTACGGCGATCTTAAGGCGTCGAACATCGCTGTCCCCGAGTCCCCGGGCAATGACCAGGCCGACTTCCTCCGATGCCTCTCGGAGACGGGCCGCTTTTGGTACGTGATCTTCGAGCATGAGACATGGCATGGGCGCAACAACGGCAACGTGCCCACTATCGCGTGGAACGAATGGCGCCGGTCGGTTGGGCACATTCCGGCTTCCAAAGTCTATGATTCGCTCTCCTACTCCAAGAAGTACAAGGAGGCGGTGCGGTTTGTCCGGGTTAAGATTCTGGAGGTAAACCAGGCGAACGTCAGCATCGTTCTTGGCGAATTTCAAAAGGGCTTCGGGCAGTACCGCGGCAAGGGCAACCCCCGCAAGGCCAAGGTCTCGATCAAGAAGAAGGACATCGACAACTTCTTGATCTACACCAAGGCGATTGAGGTGCTCACCACGCCGTAGGGCCCATCGCATCGGGCACGTGGGGAGGCGGACTACGTCGAGGCACCGCGGTGACCAGCCGATCACCATCACCTGGCACCTTCAGACGCCCATGCCGGCGGCCGATTTCGTCGCGGCCAGCGTGGTGCTCTAGTCCGGGCAGTGCTCAAGCCGATGATCAGCGGCCGAATCCTGGAGCGGACCTGCCCGCCTCCGGAGAGTGGAGAGATCGCAGGCCCTGGTCACGTTGAGCGGTCGAGAATCCGCTATCGCGTGGCGCCGGGGCAGACGTGTAGTGCCCGGCGGCGACAACACGGTCACTGATGGCAACCGTCATGCGATCGAGGTACGGGCCAATCTCTGGGTGGGCCCGCAGCGAGTCAGGTGCCGGGGACAGCCACGCGCGGGGGCTGATCTCCACAGGTACCGGGCCGCACCTTGCGACGCCGCGGGCCAGAGCAGCAGCAGGATCTTCGGAGGCGAGAAGCTCCGCCTGGGTGTACCACCAGGTTGCCTCCTCGACAACCTCTCTTGGAGACTCGCCATCGACCCATCGGAGCGCGATCTGGCCGCGAAGCCCTGCGTAGCCCGGCTGGTTTGGTCAGACCGGGCATCCAACGCTCGAGCGCCGCGTCGAGAGCGCGGATGTTCGAGTCACCGAGGAGGTGTTCGGCAAGGCTTCGGAAGGTAAGCAGATCCAGCCGTCGTGTGGGTTATCCACAGGGACCGCGGGGATCTGTTGAAGTCCAAGTGGGACGTGGCCTACTGGAGGTCGGTCCCTGACGAAGGGAATGGACATGTCAACGACGGCACGAAACAGCGGAGGGTCGCAGTACCGGCGGAAGGCGCCGATCGACCCGATCCAGCGGCGGTGGTACACGGTGCCGGAGGTCGCCGAGATGCTCGGCTACGGCCCGACCAAGGTGCGGATGATGTGCATCACGGGCGACCTGCGCTCGCTCAAGGACGGCGGGTCTCGCCGAATCCTGCCGGCGTGGGTCGACGAGTACGTCGCGATGCGCGCGGCCGAGGCGGAGGCGGACTGGCCGTGAGCCGGCGGGCGAACGGCGAGGGGTCGATCTACCTGTACCGAAACGGCTTCGCGGCGCACGTGTGGATCGTGACGCCGAAGGGGCGCCGGCAACGCAAGACCGTCTACGGGAAGACCCGGCCGGAGGTCCACGACAAGTGGCTCCGACTCCACGAGCAGGCGCGGCGGGGACCGATGGTGCCGGTCTCCCCGCGCCTGCGGGACTTCCTTGAGCGGTGGCTGGAGGAGACGGTGCGTCCGACCCTGTCGCCGGCAACGACCTCGAACTACGAGATGTTCTCGCGGCTGTACATCGTCCCGGATCTCGGCGACCGCAAGCTCGACAAGCTGGTGGTCCGCGACGTCCAGGTGTGGGTGAACACGCTGCGGGTCCGCTGCCAGTGCTGCTTCCAGGGCAAGGATGCCGCACGCCCCGAGCCGCAGTGCTGCGCCCTCGGCGCGTGCTGCCATGAGGTCGCCTCGGACTGGACGGTCCACCAGGCGTGGCGGATGCTGCGCGGTGCGCTGACCCAGGCAATGCGCGAGGAGCTCATCTTCCGCAACGTTGCCGCGCTCGTGCGCGTACCCATGCCGCGGTCGAAGAAGATACCGGTGTGGACCGTCGACGAGGCGCGGCGGTTCCTCGAGTCTGCGCGCGCGGACGGTGACCCGATGTACGCCGGGTACGTCCTGCTGCTCACGCTGGGGCTCCGACGGGGGGAGATGCTCGGGCTGGCCTGGGAGGACGTTGACCTCGAGCAGGGCGAGGCGCTCATCGCGTGGCAGGTCCAGCGGGTCGACGGGTCGCTGTTGCGCCGCCACACCAAGACGCCGTCATCGGATGCCCCGCTGCCACTGCCGGAGATCGCGGTGCGGGCACTCGAGCGGCATCGGGTCGAGGAGGCCAGGCGGCGGCTCGCGGCCGGCGATATGTGGGGCGACTGCGGCTTGGTCTTCACGACCCGGCTCGGCGATCCGGTCGATCCGCGCAACTTCCATCGCGACTTCAAGCTGAGGGCCGCGAAGGCCGGTGTGCCGGTGGTCCCCATTCGCTCAACTCGGCGAACTTGCGCGAGTCTCCTGGTCGCCCTCGACGTTCACCCGAGGGTCGCGATGGCCGTCCTACGCCACAGCCGAATCGCCCTCACGATGGAGATCTACTCGCAGGTCTCGTCGACGTCCACCCGTGATGCACTCAAGCGTCTCGGAACCGAGCTCTCCGGGCCCTGACGGCAAGGTGTCCACTCAACAACGTCTTCGGCAGCATTGCCGCCAAGCGGCCGTAACCCGCTGCGCTGCGCATCTATTCGCGCCGCGGGTCGAGTCGTGTCAGGGGAAAATGGCGGCGCCTGCGTCCTGTCGTTGGATTGGGGGCGCCGAGTCGCCGAGAGCTTAACAGAAGCGCTCGTCTTCCCTGGCAGTGTGCGGCACAAGAGAGGAAGACGCACTGTGATCCGCGCGCTCAGGGCCTATGGGCGTTCCTCTCCATGCGTCGCCGGTGCTGACGGTCACGGCGCCACTCAACGACAGCCAGCGAGGGGTCGGCAAGTCAAACCTCCCGTATGACGACGATCTCGACACAGAACGCTTCGTCCCTTGGCCACGACTCAAGTCGCGAATTGATCTCCTCGACGTCTCCGCTGCTGTCCGGGCTGAACTCGAGGAGGTAGTCCGGGTCCGGCCGAATGTGCTCATCGAAAACCCACAGCCCGCGGACCTCGGAGACCCGAGACCCGTCCGCCACTCGGTCCGCAATGACGAGTTGCGCCTGCTGCACGGGGTAACGATCGCTTGTGGCTGCCATGACAACCATCATTGCCGATCTGCGCAGTGAACCTCGGCCATCCGCTGACCTGGCGGCGAATTGGGACCAATGAACTAGATCTCACCTAGTTTGCGGCGAGATGCTGCGATCCATGCCGCCTCCGCCGCGGATGACCCGGGCGCCGGGCTTAGAGAATGCAGCCCTACGCTCGGCGCATGACGCGTGTGCTGAGATGGACCCTTTGGGTGGCGGCGGGAATCTCAATGGTGCTGCTGCTGGTTGGGCTTACTTGCTTCTCCGTGGCGGATTGGAAGAGCTACCCGTTCGCGGCACTCGGGACTACCTTCGCCGCGAGCGTTGCCGGGTTGGTAGCGCTCATGGTGAACGAAACCTTCGATCAACGCCGCCGTCGGGAAGAGGCAGAGGTCGTGCGGGCGCAACGAGAGTCGGTCAGGCTGCAGCGCGAGGCTTCCTACAGTCGGCTCTTGGAGCACATGGTGCGAGCCTTCGACCAAAGTCAGAAGGTAGGAGAGGAGGCGGCCGTACGAGCCTCCGTCGCAGTATGGGGCTCTCGTACGTTGGTGCAGCGAATTGCCCAATGGCATGCCACGACCCACAGGATCATGACGCTGAGCGACGGAAGGATTCCGCTGGAGGATCGACTCCCCCTGCAGCTCCTCGTTGGGGAGATCGCCCACCTTGCCCGCACGGACCTCGGGTTGGACTCCCCGGACGAGCCCTCCGCGGGAGAACTTGCAGGCAGCATCTTCAGCGATTACGCGTCCGCGGGGCCTGAGGCAACACCCGAGGCGAGCGACCGATAGGAAGCCATGCCGTGCGTCCGTCCGGAGGTCGCCGGGCGGCGAAGTAAAGCGCGGCGGCATCCACCTCGCGTCACTTGTCACCCCCACGCGCCACTTGGTGGCGCCACCTGCGACCTTGGAGATCAGTGTGGATCAGTTCTCCAGTTCTGTGATCTGTTCGGCCGTGAAGCTGGTGGGGCCAGGACCGGAATGCTCCAGCATCCGAAGCTGCTCTGCCTACATGGCCGTCCACGCCAGGTCGGCGCAGGGGATTCGCGCGGTTGTCCTGCGTGCCGGGTCACAAGCGTGATCCGTCCATGCGCCCCATCGTCATTCAGCACACGGCCAGCGAGCCAGGGTAGCCCGACGGCGAGCACGACGACGACGAGCATGTACGCAATCATCACGATGACGAACAACTCGGTAGTGATGAAGATCTTGATGAAGGTGATGAGGAAGATTAGGAGTACCCACCTGCAGCCGCACCCGGTGATTCTTAGGCGAGATATGCGTAGGCCTCGTCGTCATCCGGACCAGCGCAAGCCCTCTGCTGGGCTTCGCACCAATACACTCCGGTGAGGTGCCTGCACGCGGAAACCCCGGCGCCGAAAGCACCCGGCACCGCGTGTTGGCCTCCGGCGTGGACAAGGAAACGCGCTCGGCAGCTGGCGGGCAAAGGTCGGCTTCACCGGCGTGCGCGCGGCAATCGCGGGACGCGCAGGTGCCTCTGCTTGGCGACTGCCGTCGCGACTTGGCGTGCGGCCTTCGCGAACGGCGCCGGCGCCTGGTCTGCAGCCTCGCTGACTGCGCCGGCCATGCCGGTACGCAGGTGCTCGACCCGGTCCAAGGCGTAGTCGGGGGCCAGCTCGAGCGCGGTCGCGACCTCGACCCAGTCCTCTACGGTGACATCGCGAACCTGCCACGCCTTGCCGACCTTCATCGAGCTGTGCACGACCTCGCCAGGCTTGAGGTACGGCGCGTAGCTAGCCGCGTCGTACAGCGGCGCCAGAGCAACCCGCGGCCCGCGCAGCAGCAGGCTGTAGTTCTTGGCGTGCGCATCGGTGCCACCGACCAGGGTGTTGAAGGCGAAGGCGTCGAAGAAGCGTTCCCGTACCGGCGAGCGATCGGCGAGCCCCAGCGACCCAAGCAGCGCCGCCACGTTCTTGACGCTCGGTCCCTTGTCGGCCTGGTACTTCTTGGACGGTGGGTAGGTCATTGCTTGCAGCAGGTCCTCTTGGTGCAGGCGTAGCCACGTCCCATTACGGTCGCGACGCCGGTCGTATCGGGTCGAGACGAGGGTCTTGGCCCCGCCGAAGTCGACCAGCTCTACGTGGGCGACGCGCAGCCCGAGCACCGCAGCGGCGCGCAGACAGACGAACTCGTTTACGTGCAAGTCCCCAAAGCGGGTGCCGGAGGCTGTGGGTTTCAGTATGTGCGTTGTCGGGGTCGAGTCGTTAGGCACGCCCCAGGTGCCGTCGTCGAGCAGGTGCAGGGCGACCTTGTTCTGCGCGCCGGCTAGGCTCCACCGGCCCGAGCCCTCCCCGACCTCCCAACCGGCGTCGCGCACGGTGAGCTCGCGCAGCATGCTGCAGAGCTCCTCCTCGGACAGGCGGCGCACGTCCCCGGTGCGCAGGGCCGCGTCCGGCGGGTCAACGTCAACGGGCATTACTTGGACGGCACCGGCAGCGTCACGCCCGACGTGGCGCAGCAGGGCGAAGGGGTTGCGTGCTGACACTTGGAAGCGGCGGCCCCACTCCTCACGTACAGCTGCGTTGTCGGGCAGGAGGCCCTCCAGCCAGGCTGTGACGACCCGACTGCTGTGCCTTGCGCTGGACAGCGGCATGGACAGCGACAAGGGGGTCGGTGAGCGACGGGACGTGTAGGCAGCATCGTAGGAGAAGGACAGCGATCCACCGGTCGTCTGCTCCAGTCGGCCGGCCAGGACTCCGTCGAGGAAGACGTTCATCTCGTTCATGTCTGGTCTCCGAACATGTCGGCGAAGGGGTCGGTGTCGTCGTCGAAGGCGGGCTTCGGCGACGGACCGAGCTTGACGGCCAAGCCGAGGGCGGTGAGAACGTCGAGCACCTTGCGCAGCTCGGCACCCGGGTTAGCGCCGGTCTCGAGGCGGGAGAGCCAAGGGCGGGACACACCGGCGCGCTCGGCTAGGGCTTCCTGGCTGAGCCCGGATGCCCGGCGGGCGTCGCGCAGCGCAGCGCCCAGTTCCCGCACGGTGGTGAGCATGACTCTGCCTTTCGGTGTTCTGTTCCGGAACGACGACAACTCCGAATGTCACGGTACCACTACAACCGTGTTTGTAACGGACCCGAGACAACCGGATTTGTCACGAACTCGTGACAACCCGGCGGGCACGCAGGGGCTTTGACAGCGACACGACAAGACGTAACTAACTGCCGCCCAACGCCTTTACGCACATGGACCAAAGGCCGGCAAGTAGAGGCGTGCTCGGCGGAGCGGTGCCCGTGGAGGCAGCCCCCGGCTTGATGGCGGGTTCGCGAGAACGCCGCAGGTGGGAGTCTTGCGTCAGCCTGGCCAACACGAGTCCACCCACTGCAGTACTTCTATGGGGTACAGACGTATGAGTCCCATGGCGTGGTGGGGTTTC
>NZ_AVPL01000083.1 GCF_000768695.1 Knoellia aerolata DSM 18566 | reverse complement strand
CGACCCCGTGCGGCGCGACCGCGCGGCCGCCGCGCTCGCCCGGCTCCGGGCCGCCGCGACGACGGACGAGAACCTCATGCAGGCCTCGCTCGAGTGCGCCCGCGCCGAGGTGACGACGGGGGAGTGGGCCCAGGCCCTGCGCGACGTCTTCGGCGAGTTCCGTGCACCCACCGGCGTCACCGGCTCGGTGGGGCTCACCGGCGGCGCTGCGGGCCTCGAGCTGTCCGCCGTGCGAGAGCGCGTGCACGCCCTGCGCGACGAGCTCGGCGAGACGTTGCGCGTCCTCGTCGGAAAGCCGGGCCTCGACGGCCACTCCAACGGCGCCGAGCAGATCGCGGTCCGGGCGAGGGACGCCGGCTTCGAGGTCATCTACCAGGGGATCCGGCTCACGCCCGCGCAGATCGTCGCGGCGGCCGTCTCCGAGGACGTCCACCTCGTCGGCATCTCGATCCTCTCCGGGTCGCACATGGAGCTCGTGCCCGAGGTGCTCGCCGGTCTGCGCGAGGCCGGAGCCGGTGACATCCCCGTCATCGTCGGCGGGATCATCCCGGAGTCCGACGCCGCCCGGCTCAAGGCGCTGGGGGTCGCCGAGGTGTTCACGCCGAAGGACTTCGGCCTCAACGAGATCATGTCGAGGTTCGTCGACGTCATCCGAGGCTCGCGAGTGCCGACCCCGTCCTCCGCGGCGGGCTGAGCGCTCTCCTCGCCGGGCTGGGCCGCTCCCCGTCGGGCTGGGTCCGCTCCGCGTCGGGCTGCCGATCAGAAGTGGGTGTTGCAGTGCGGCGACGGTGAGCCGTCGGCCAGCGCGGCGAAGCGCCCGAGCGCCTCGTCGGTGCCCGCGACCCGACCCGCGCGGGCCATGAGGTCGACGGCCACGTCCCCGAGGTAGAGGGCGCCGAGGGTCTCGACGTCGAGCGTCACGTCCGGCTCGTCCGCCGTGGGGACGACGCTCGCCCGCCCGCCGGAGGCCGTGACCCGCACCGCGCCGTCGGCGTGGCCGAGCGGGTCGCTCACCTCCAGCACGAGTGTGCCGTCGGCGAACCACGGGCGCGCCTCGAGCGAGCGCGGCACGTCGAGGATGCGCACCCACAGGTGGTCGGGCACGGACGTCACCCGGCGCACCCGGTGGTCGACGAGGGCGTGCACGAGAGGGTCGGACGCCGGGGCCGGGCCGACGACGACCTCGGCGAGGTCGATGTCGGCGAGGAACTGCCAGAGGTCGAGGTGGGCCGTCCCCGTCGCGGTGACGAAGTCGTGCACCTTGACCTCGGCGCTGTCCCCCTCCTCCTTGACGGTGTAGGCGACGTAGCCGTCCGGCTCGCCGTCGGGGCCGAGGCGGACGCCGAGCCGCAGCCTGCGGTCCTCGCTCTGCTCCTCCCAGTCGTAGCCCCTGAGCCACTCGCCGTAGTAGGCGGGCCGGCCGAGGGCTCCGCGGGTCACCTCGTGGTGACGGGCGTTGACCGTCGCCAGCGCGGGCCAGGACGAGCCGGGGTCGGCCATGACCACGCGTCCGCCGTCGTGGGGGCGCTCGCGCAGCCGGAAGCGGGAGGAGGTGTCGACCCGCAGGCGGGCCTCACGGGTCGCCGGAGCGAAGCCGAACCGCTGGTAGATGGCGCCCTCGGACGCGGTGAGGACGGCGAGCGGGACGTCGGCGGCGACGGCGGCCTCGAGGTTCTCGGTCATGAGCCGCCGCATGAGGCCCCGTCGGCGGTGGGTCGGAGCCACCGTGACGTCGGTGATCATCCATGCCGGGACGCTCGCGGCGCCGGTGTTGAGCGTCTTGGTCAGGTGGGCGAACGTCGCGACCGGGACCGCGCCGGCCATCCCCGGTGCCGTTGCGTCCCAGACCCCGCGGTTGACCGCGTCGTCGGCGCGTGCGACGAGGAGCCACTTCTCACGGAAGGCGTCGGTGGGCCGCCCCTGGAGGAAGCCGCGCATGATCGCGTCGAGCCACCCTCGGACCCGGGGGTCGTCACTGGCGCCCTCGGCGTGCAGGTCGAGCGTCTCGAAGCGGAGGTCGTCGGTCACGCCGCCCAGCCAACCAGCCGCGCGACGGTGGTGTCGAACGGATTGGCGCCCGGACGGCATACGGGTGCCGGGTCGGCAGGCGTGGGAAGGTGGGACGATGAGCGACCTGCAGTGTCCCGCCACCCTGCTCGTGGCCCGCCACGGCGACGCGGACTACCCCCATGCGAGGGTCCTCTCGGACGAGGGTGGCTGGCTCACCGAGGCCGGGGTGGCGCAGGTGCGCGACCTCGCCGGGTCGCTCGTGGACCGCCGGGTGGCCGCGGTCTACTCCAGCCACCTGCAGCGGGCCGTCGAGTCCGCAGCAGTGGCCGCGGAGGTCCTCGACGTGGGCTCCCGGGTCGTGGCCGGGCTCGAGGAGTTCTCGGTCGGCCTGCTCGCCGGGCGCGACCACGACGACCCGGAGCTGCTCGGCGTCTTCGCGGCGTGGAAGGCGGGCCACCTCGGCACGTTCATCCCCGGTGGCGAGAGTGGGCGCGACGCCATCACGCGCTACCGCGGCGCGCTCGAGGAGATCGCCGACCAGCACCGGGGCGAGACGGTCCTCGTGTTCTCGCACGGCGCGGTGATGTCGTTCTGCCTGCCACGCCTGGGTGACCACGTCCGGGACGACCTCGCGGACCAGCTGTTCCTGCCCAACTGCGCCGTGGCCGAGGTGAGCATCGACGCCGACGACGTGACGGTCGTGTCGTGGCCCGGCAGCGCCGACCGCTCGGTGGTCTGAGCGACCGGACGGCTCAGCGACCGCACGGCTCAGAAGAGACGGTGCTCGCTGTTGTCGATGCCCTTGAGGGTGTCGTAGTCGAGGACGACGCAGCGGATGCCGCGGTCCTCGGCGAGCGTGCGCGCCTGCGGCTTGATCTGCTGCGCCGCGAAGACGCCGGTCACCGGGCGCAGGTGCGGGTCGCGGTTCATCAGCTCGAGGTAGCGGGTCAGCTGCTCGACCCCGTCGATGTCGCCGCGTCGCTTGATCTCGACGGCCACGGTGGCACCGGCGCCGTCCTTGCAGAGGATGTCGACCGGGCCGATGGGCGTCATGTACTCGCGCCGGGTGAGCGTGAAGCCGTCGCCGAGCGTCGTGATGTGCTCGGCGAGCAGGCGCTGCAGGTGGGCCTCGACGCCGTCCTTGACCAGGCCCGGGTCGACGCCGAGCGCGTGGCTGGTGTCGCTGTGGACCTCGTGCAGCCGCACCCGCAGCCGGTCCTCGGACTTGGCGTGCTGCACCACCCAGACCGCCGTCACGCCGTCGGCGGCCTCGGTCTCGTCCGGCTCGACCTCGGCCATGGCGCACGGGGGGGACATCCAGTTGAGCGGCTTGTACGACCCGCCGTCGGAGTGGATGAGGACCGATCCGTCGGCCTTGACCATGAGCAGCCGGGTCGCCAGGGGGAGGTGAGCGGTGAGCCGACCGTCGTAGTCGACGCTGCAGGTCCCGATCACCACTCGCACCGGGTCACCCTAACCGGACGGGGTTGCCGTGCTCGCACGCCCGGCGCAGACTCGGAGGTGAGGTGAGTGCCCGTGACCTACCTGCCGGCCTACGTCGCCGCCACGGCCGGGGTCGTCGTCGCCCTCGACGCGGCCTACGCGCTGCTGAAGTACGCCACGACCGGGCACGCCCCGCGCCCCTACAGCGCGCTGACGGACCGCTACGAGGCGTGGCGCGACGCCCAGCTGCCCCGCCCGGAGCCGGTGCCGCCGCAGGAGCTGGCCGACCGCCTCCGCCGTCTCTCCGCCGAGGTCCAGGCCGTCACGGCGAGCTCCCGGCCGGCCAAGGCCCTCCACCTCAGGGCCGCCCTGCTCGCCTACGACGACGGGCTGCTCCAGGCCTGTCGTGAGCTGCACGTGCAGCCACCGGAGGGGACGAAGAGCGGGATGAGCAGCCAGCAGCGGTTCCAGACGGAGTCCGCCCTCATGGCGTCGGGGCTCGTCTGGTGAGCGGGGGTGGTGCGCGGCCACGGTGAGGACTCTCACCCCCGTGGCCGGTGCACACGGCACACGCCCTCTGACAGACTCGCCACCATGTCACGCGAGTTCACCACTGTAGGCGTCATCGGACTGGGCACCATGGGTGCAGGCATCGTGGAGGTGTTCGCGCGCAACGGAATCGACGTCATCGCTGTCGACGCCAGCGACGAGGCGGTCGAGCGCGGTCGCTCCTTCCTCACGAAGTCGACGGGTCGCGCCCTCGAGCGCGGCAAGATCGACCAGGCCGCCTACGACGCCCTCCACGGACACGTCACCTACGCCTCGGCGCTGGAGTCGCTGGCGCCGTGCCAGCTCGTCGTCGAGGCCGTGCCGGAGCACCTCGACCTCAAGAAGGAGATCTTCGCCCAGCTCGACAAGATCGTCGCCGACGACGCCGTCCTCGCGACCAACACCTCGTCGCTGCCCGTCACCGAGATCGCCGCGTCGACGAGCAACCCGAAGCGGGTCGTCGGCATGCACTTCTTCAACCCGGCACCCGTCCAGCAGTTCGTCGAGGTCATCCGCACGGTCATCACCGCCGACGACGTCTTCGAGGACGTCAAGGCGCTCGCCCAGCGGATCGACAAGAAGCCCGTCATCGTGGGGGACAAGGCCGGCTTCATCGCCAACGCGCTCCTCTTCGGCTACCTCAACCACGCCGTGGCGATGTTCGAGAGCCGCTACGCGACCCGCGAGGACATCGACGCGGCGATGAAGCTCGGCTGCGGCTACCCCATGGGCCCGCTCGCGCTGCTCGACCTCATCGGCCTCGACACGGCATACGAGATCCTCGACACGATGTACAAGCAGGGCCGGGACAGGCTGCACGCACCCAGCCCGATCATCAAGCAGATGGTCTCGGCCGGCCTCAAGGGCCGCAAGACCGGGCGCGGCTTCTACACGTACGCCGGCGCCGGATCGCCCGAGATCGTGGCCGACGGGCACACCCCGGGCGAGGGCGCGCCGGAGGGCGTCATCGTCCGCGAGGTCAGCTCGGTCGGTGTCGTCGGGTCCGGCACGATGGCGACCGGGATCATCGAGGTGTTCGCCAGGGCGGGCAGGTCGGTGACCTTCGTCGCGCGGACCGAGGAGCGGGTCGCGGGCGTCCTCGCCGCCATCGAGAAGTCGCAGGCGCGAGCGGTGGAGAAGGGGCGTGCCACCCGCGAGGAGGCCGACGCCCTCCTCGCCCGGCTGCACCCGAGCACGTCGCGGGCCGACCTCGCCGAGGTCGACCTCGTCGTCGAGGCCATCGCTGAGGACCTCGACCTCAAGCAGGAGCTCTTCCGCGACCTCGACCGGATCTGCAAGCCCGGCGCCATCCTCGCCACGACGACGTCGTCGCTGCCGATCATCGACTGCGCCAAGGTGACGTCGCGGCCCGAGGACGTCGTCGGCATGCACTTCTTCAACCCCGCGCAGGTGATGAAGCTCGTCGAGGTCGTGCACACGGTCTCCACGAGCGAGGACGTCGTCGCCACGGTGCAGTCGCTGTGTCGCGAGCTCGGCAAGCACCCGGTGACCTGTGGCGACCGGTCCGGGTTCATCGTCAACGCGCTGCTCTTCCCCTACCTCAACGACGCCGTGAAGATGCTCTCGGCCAACTACGCCACGGCCGACGACATCGACACCGCGATGAAGACCGGATGCGGCCTGCCCATGGGGCCGTTCGAGCTGCTCGACGTCGTCGGGCTCGACGTGTCGCTGGCCATCGAGCGCGAGCTCTACATCGAGTTCCGGGAGCCGGGCTACGCGCCTGCGCCGCTGCTCGAGCACCTCGTCACCGCGGGCTACCTCGGTCGCAAGACCGGACGCGGCTTCCGCACCTACGCCTGACCCGGGCGCCGCGCCCGCGGCGCCCGGCGCGCGAGGGCCCGCGCGAGGGCCCGGCGCGCTCGTGCGGCATGTCGATCCCGCACCGGCATGGCGCCCGGGAGGCGTGCCGGTGCGGGACCGACGTGCCGCGACGAGACGGACCCGACCTGCGTCTCCGGGAGCGGTCGACCGTGCCGGCGCCGGAGGTGGGTAGCCTCCGAGCGTGAGCTCCTCCGTGCTGCCCGACCGTGCCCGCGTCGTCATCATCGGCGGTGGCGTCATCGGTGCCTCGATCGCCTACCACCTCGCCCACGAGGGCGTCACCGACGTCGTCCTCGTCGAGCGCGACCGCCTGACGAGCGGCACGACCTGGCACGCCGCCGGGCTGATGACCTGCTTCGGCACCACGAGCGAGACGCTGACCGGCATGCGCCTGTACTCCCGCGAGCTGTTCGGGCGGCTCGAGGCCGAGACCGGGCTGTCCACCGGGTTCCGGCCGGTCGGCGTCATCGAGGCCGTGGGCGACCGGGACCGGCTCGAGGAGTACCGCCGCGTCGCGACGTTCCAGCGGCGCCTCGGCCTCGACGTCGACGAGATCGGGCCGGGCGAGATGGCCGAGCTCTTCCCGCTCGCGGACATGGACGGCCTCGTCGCCGGGTTCCACGTGCCCGGGGACGGGCGGGTCAACCCGGTCGACCTCACGATGTCGCTGGCCCGTGGTGCCCGGGCGCTCGGAGTCCGCGTCGTCGAGGGCGTGAGTGTCGGCGACGTCGTCACCCGCACCGACGGCGCCCTGCCCCGCGTCACGGGCGTGCGCACCAGCGCCGGCGACATCGAGTGCGAGACGGTGGTCAACTGCACCGGCATGTGGGCCCGCCAGCTCGGTGAGCGGCACGGCGTCGTCATCCCCAACCAGGCCGCCGAGCACTACTACCTCATCACCGACACGATCCCGGGCATCGACCCCGACGGCCCGATCTTCGAGGACCCCGCCCGCTACGGCTACTACCGCGAGGAGGGCGGCGGCATGATGGTCGGCCTCTTCGAGCCGGTCGCCGCGCCCTGGCACCTCGACAGGATCCCTGACGACTTCTCCTTCGGCACGCTCCCGCCGGACTGGGACCGCGTCGCCCCGGCGCTCGAGACCGCGATGTCGCGGGTGCCGGTGACCTTCGACGTCGGGGTCCGCACCTTCTTCTGCGGGCCGGAGTCGTTCACGCCCGACCGGCTGCCAGCGGTCGGCGAGGCGCCGGACCTGCAGGGCTACTTCGTCGCCGCCGGGCTCAACTCGGTCGGCATCCTCAGCAGCGGCGGGCTCGGGCGCGTCATGGCCCAGTGGATCGCGAACGGCCGCCCCGACGTCGACGTCACCGCGATCGACGTCGCCCGGTTCAGGCCGCACCAGCTCCACCGCGACTACCGCCGCGACCGTGTCATGGAGGTCCTCGGCAAGACGTATGCCGCCCACACCCCGGGAGTCGAGCTCACCACCGGTCGTGGCACGTTCGTCTCGCCCGTGCACGACGAGATGGTCGCCGCGGGCGCCCGGCTCAAGGACGTCTCGGGCTGGGAGAGCGCGGACTGGTATGCCGGTGACGGACAGGTCGCGAAGCTCACCCCGTCGTGGAGCCGCCAGCCCTGGTTCGAGCAGTGGGAGGCCGAGCACCGGGTCGTCCGCGAGGCGGTCGGGCTCATCGACATGTCGTTCATGGCGACCTTCGCGGTGACGGGCGCCGACGCGGGCACGGTGCTCGCGCGGGTGAGCGCGGGACACGTCGACGGCGACGTCGACCGCATCACCTACACCCAGTGGCTGGGGCCCGACGGCGGCATCGAGGCGGACCTCACCGTGACCAAGCGCGGCGAGGGCGACTTCCTCGTCGTCGCGTCCGACACCGCCCACGGCCACACGCTGGCCTGGCTGCGTCGGGCGATCGGGGAGGCGGACGTCACGGTCGAGGACGTCACCGAGGCCACCGGACAGGTCAACGTCCAGGGCCCGCGCTCGCGCGAGCTGCTGGCCGAGCTCACCGACGCCGACCTCTCCCACGAGGCCTTCCCGTTCCGGACCGCGCGCACCGTGACGGTCGCCGGCGTCGAGGTCCTGTGCGTGCGGATCACCTACGTCGGCGAGCTGGGCTACGAGCTCTACGTGCCGCGGGCCGACACGGCCGCGGTCTGGACGGCGCTGCGCGAGCGCGGCACGGCATACGGTCTGCGCCCGGTGGGGCTGAAGGCTCTCGGGTCGCTGCGGCTCGAGAAGGCCTACCGCGACTACGGGCACGACATCGACAACACGGACACCGTCGGCAGCGCCGGTCTGGGGTTCGCCGTCGACCTGGCCCACGACTTCACCGGGCGTGACGCCGTCGTGGCCGAGCGCGAGACCCCTCGCCACGAGCGGCTCGTGCAGGTGCTCCTCTCCGACCCCGAGCCGCTGATGTTCGGGGCGGAGGTGATGCTGCGCGACGGCGTCCCGGTCGGGGACGTGCGGTCGGCGTCCTACGGCTGGACCCTCGGCGCGGCGGTCGGCATCGCCTCCGTCGCCGCGGACGGCCCGGTGGGAGCGGCGTGGCTCGACGAGGGTGCGTGGGAGGTGGACGTCGCGGGGACGCGTGTGCCGGCCGCCGTCTCCCTCCGGCCGATGTACGACCCGACGGGCGCCCGCGTCCGCTCCTGAGCGCTCCGAGACCCTCGTGTCCATGTGGTGCAGGTCTCATTGAAAGTTCCATCAGACGGGACCATCGTCCCTGCTGCGCGACCCCTCCTGCGGGCGAGACTCATGGTGTGCCGGAACGGTACTCACACCACACGGGCCACAAGCCCAGAAGAGGAAAAGATCAGCCATGCGACGACGTACCCTGGACGCACTGCTCACGACGGGCGGCCTCATCGTCGCCGTCGTCCTGCTGGTTGCGGGCGGACTTCTCACCTGGGCGAGCAACTTCGTCGCCGACAACGTCAGCACCCAGCTGTCGACGCAGCAGATCTTCTTCCCCGAAACCGGCAGCGAGCAGCTCAACGACCCGGCGGTCCAGCCGCACCTCGAGAAGTACGCCGGCCAGCAGCTCCTCACGGGCGACCAGGCCAGGGCCTACGCCGACCACTACATCAAGGTCCACCTCGACGAGGCGACCGGTGGCAAGTCCTACTCGGAGCTGAGCAACATCTCGCGCGCCAACCCCACCGACGAGAAGGCCGCCGGCCTCGTCCAGCTCGCCTTCCGCGGTGAGACCCTGCGGGGGCTTCTGCTCAACGCCTACGCCTTCGGGACGATGGGCAAGATCGCCGGCTACGCCGCGTGGGCCGCGTTCGGTGGATCGCTTGGGATGCTCGCCCTCACCCTCCTCGGCTTCCGGCACCTCCGCCGGGTCCCGGTCGAGGAGGAGGTCGGCGCACCGGCTCGCGGGGCCGCCGTGCCCGCCACCGCCTGACCGCAACCCCACCCCGACCGAGACGGTCCCGCAGGCTTCCCGCCGCGGGGCCGTCTCCGGCGTCTGCGGGTGCCCGGCGGTGCGTGCTCCTGTCGTCAAGCGGGACACTGGACCCATGTCCCCCCGCGCCAACCGACGCCGCCGCGACGACGTGCCGCTCGCGCTGGGCCGCCTCGGTGGCGGGACGACCACGGAGACGTATGCCGGCCAGCGCTGGGCCGTCCGCCGGCTCACCGGGGCGTCGTCGGACCGTACCTACCTCTGCCCCGGCTGCGAGCAGGGGATCCCGCCCGGGACGCCCCACGTCGTGGCGTGGCCGGACGAGGGGGTCGGGGGAGTCGGCGACCGACGGCACTGGCACACGTCGTGCTGGGGCGCCCGGGAGCGCCGACACCCGCCGGGCGCCATCCGTTGAGGTCGTCCCCGCGCGGCTAGGGTGGCGCCCGAGGAGGTCACGTGAACCTGAGCTGGGGCAAGAACTCGATCCGCAACTGGCGTGACTACCGCACCCGTCAACGGGCCGCGCTGCGCGAGAGCAACCGCATCCACCACGAGGACGAGCACCTCGAGCGGAGCCTGTTCACCGACCTCCTGGACCGGGTCGACGACGGCGACCGCGACGCCGACGCCGACGGCGGGGCCGACGGCGGGGCCGACGGCGGGGCTGGCGACGGTCGGGGCGGGCGTGCGGGTGCCGCCGCCGCACCGGCGGACGGGTCGGCGCGCTCGGGCGCCCCGGGCACCACCCAGTTCGGTGAGATGGGCCGGCCGATGAACCGCCAGTCGGCGTTCTACCTCGGCTTCGTGGGTGCCCTCGGTGCCCTCATCGCGATCGGCCTGTGGCACTCGCTCGGCCGGCTCGCGACGACCATCACCATCCTCGTCGTCGCCCTGTTCCTCACCCTGGCGCTCAACCCGCTCGTCGAGTGGCTCGGCCGCCGGGGGCTCAAGCGGTCGCTGGGGGTCGCCATCGTCTTCGTCGGGGTGCTCATCGTCTTCACGCTCCTCGGGCTGCTCGTCTTCCCGCCGGTGGTGACCCAGGGCGGTGAGCTCGTCCAGGAGGCGCCGAGCTACGTCGACCGGATCCTCAACGCGGCGTGGGTCCAGGAGCTCGACAAGAACTACGACGTCGTCGACAAGATCAGCGAGGAGTTCAACAAGCGTCTCACCGACGAGACCTTCATCAGCTCGGTCCTCGGCGGGGTCCTCGGTGCCGGTCGCGCGGTCCTCAACGGGGTCTTCCAGACGTTCACCATCCTCATCCTCACGCTCTACTTCCTCGCCTCGCTGCCGAAGATGAAGCGCACCGCGTACTCGATGGTGCCCGCCAGCCGGCGCAACCGGGTGGTCCAGCTGAGCGAGGAGATCATGCGGCGCACCGGGTCCTACGCGATCGGGCAGGTCGCCATCGCGACGATCAACGCGATCCTCAGCTACGTCATGATGACGCTGCTCGGCATCCCGTATGCCGCGGTGCTCGCCGTGCTCGTCGGGTTCCTCGGGCTCATCCCCATGGTGGGTGCGACCCTCGGGGCCGGCCTGGTCTGCACGGTCGCGTTCTTCGACGAGCCGAAGATCGCCCTGTTCGCGGCGCTCTACTACCTCGTCTACCAGCAGGTCGAGAACTACGTCATCGCCCCGAAGATCATGCAGCGCACCGTCTCCGTGCCCGGTGCGCTGACGGTCGTCGCGGCCCTCGCCGGCGGCACCCTGCTCGGGGTGCTCGGCGCGCTCCTCGCCATCCCGGTGGCGGCCGCGATCCTGCTCCTCGTCGACGAGGTGCTCGTCCCGCGGCAGCGTCACCAGTAAGCGCTCGCTCGCGTCCTGCTTCTTCGCCCCGCTCCGCTCGCGTCCTGCGGAAGGCGCTCAGCGAGACGGCGGCGGGATCCGTGCGCACGCAGTGGTGCGTACGGATGGCCGCCGTCTCGACGCGCCCGCCGCAGGACGCCATGCGTCGCTCGGTGCGTTGCGCGCACCGCTCCCTCCCGGGTCTGAGGTCGCCCGGCTCCGCTCGGGTCGTGGTCAGGCGTTGCGGAAGCGGTTGATCTCGGCCTCGAAGCGGGCGCGCTTGTCGGGATCGGTGATGCCCAGCCCGGGTTCCGGGGCAAGGGTGAGGACGCCGACCTTGCCCTGGTGGAGGTTGTGGTGGACGTCCAGCGCGGCCTGCCCGACCTCGTCGAGCGAGTAGGTCCGCGACAACGTCGGGTGGATGAGGCCGCGGTCGATGAGCTCGTTGGCCTCCCACGCCTCGCGGTAGTTCGCGAAGTGCGAGGAGATGATCCGCTTGAGGTTCATCCACAGGTAGCGGTTGTCGTACTCGTGCATGAAGCCCGAGGTCGACGCGCAGGTGACGATCGTGCCGCCCTTGCGCGCGACGTAGACACTGGCTCCGAACGTCTCGCGTCCCGGGTGCTCGAAGACGATGTCGACGTCGTGGCCGCCGGTGAGCTCGCGGATCTTCTTCCCGAGGCGCTGCCACTCCTTGGGGTTCTGGGCGGTGTTCTCGTCGTTCCAGAAGCGGTAGCCCTCGGCGTTGCGGTCGATGATGAGCTCGGCGCCCATCTGTCGGCAGATCTCGGCCTTCTCGGGTGAGGAGACGACGCAGATCGGCGTCGCTCCGCCGGCGAGCGCCATCTGGGTCGCGTACGAGCCGAGGCCGCCGGAGGCGCCCCAGATGAGCACCCGGTCACCGAGCTTCATCGCCGCGCCGTTCTTGGAGATGAGCTGGCGGTATGCCGTGCTGTTCACCAGGCCGGGGGAGGCCGCCTCCTCCCAGCTGAGGTGGGTCGGCTTGGGCATGAGCTGGTTGGTCTTGACGATCGCCAGCTCGGCGAGCCCGCCGAAGTTCGTCTCGAAGCCCCAGATCCGCTGCTGGGGGTCGAGCATCGTGTCGTTGTGCCCGTCGGCGTCCTCGAGCTCGACCGAGAGGCAGTGGGCCACGACCTCCTGGCCGGTCCGCCACCGGGTCACCCCGGGGCCGGTGCGCAGCACGACGCCCGCGAGGTCCGAGCCGACGACGTGGTAAGGCAGGTCGTGGCGCTTGGCGTACTCGGAGGTGCGGCCGTAGCGCTCGAGGAAGCCGAAGGTCGAGACCGGCTCGAAGATCGAGGTCCAGACGGTGTTGTAGTTGATCGCGCTCGCCATGACAGCCACCAGCGCCTCGCCCGGAGCGAGCTCGGGCACGGGCACGTCGTCGATGTGGAGCGACTTGCGCGGGTCCTTGTCGCGCGCAGCGAGGCCCTCGAACATCGCCACCTCGTCCTTGTGGACGGTCGCCGCGCGGTACGTCGCGGGGATGGCGAGGTTCGCGTAGGTCTCCTCGGTGCGGTCTCCGCTGAGGATGGCGGCGCGGATCTGGTCCATGGGGTGTGGTGCTCCTTGATCTGGGCGGTCAGGTCAGGTGGTGCAGCGATCGGAAGGCGCAATCAGTGGGGGTGCGGGGGACGGG
>NZ_AVPL01000081.1 GCF_000768695.1 Knoellia aerolata DSM 18566 | reverse complement strand
CCGACCTACACCCTCATCTGGGAAGAGCCCGTTTATCCCTCGCGATCAGAGCGTCTGCGCCTGATGCGCGCCGCGGCCATGCGAGTGATCCTAGGGCTGCGGCTCTAGTGGAGTGGTGGTGACCGGGGCGCAGTTTCTCCGACCCATTGGCCGAGCGTTAGTCGCCAGCCCGCGGGCCGACTGGCTCGAGCGGTCGGCTCTCTGGTGCACGAACATTTCTGGCCGGCGTTGGCACGTCGATCTGGACGCTTCGAACCATGGGTCTAACTGGGCGGAGCGACGCGGGCCAAGGGGCGGTAGGACCCATACATGCGCGTTCCGTCGAGCTGTCGTGCTGCCGGAACCGGGCATGGACCCGGACCGCACCCAAGAGTCCGACGCGTGACGGTCAGCGAGTTGATGTGGTGGTCCGCGCCCGGGCGCCGGGTCACCGTCGTCGGCGGTTCACTCCTTCGTCGCAGCAGCGACGTCGACGCAGACAACTGCCGTGTTGCCGTCCTGGTCGGCGAGCACGGTGAGCGACGGCGCCTCGCTGTCGTCGACGACGGTCCCACCCGCGGCGACGGTGGCGGCGACTCGCCGCTCGGCCACCTCGGGCGGCACATAGACCTCGACGTGGAACCGCTGACGCCGGCTCTCTGGGGCGTCGGCTTCCCCGAACCACAGGTTCGGCACCCGACCCGTGGCATCCCGGATCTCGTCACTCGGCGTACCGCGACCCTGGGCCTGGGCGTCACCGGTCAGCAGGGCGGCCCACACCGGGGCGACGGTCGCGGAGCGCGCCGTGTCGAGACCGAGCTCGATGACGCTGACCGAGGCCGGGTCGGCGTCGACGTCGTGGTCGGCTGCGACCACGGTGATCCGTCGCGCCAGGTCGACGTCCTGCTGGGTCACCCATTCGACGACGTGCTCGGTGCCCTCGTCGTCGCGGTAGATCGCGTCGGTGCTGCTCAGCTTGAGGTCGACGTACCCCGTGCCCATCGACACCCTCGGGTGGTGTCCGAGCGCGTCTCCCGCCTCGCCCACCGCGACGACGAACCGTGCGCCGGTCCCGAAGTCGTCGACCAGGTAGCGGGCATGAAGTCCCTGCGCCAGCTTGCGCCACTCGGTCAGCTCGGCCGCGGCGATCTCCTCGCCCTTCAGCATGTCCATGTCCGGGGACCCTATCGGTGACCGCGCACCATCCGAGGCAGTTCCGTGCGCATCACGCGGAGTGGGCGTCCGACGACGTCCGGGCGCGCCTCTTGATCTCGGCGATGACCTCGGACTTGGCGTCGGAGTAGGCGTTCATGTCCGACCAGTCCTGACTGAGCAGTGCGCGTTTGGTGCGCTCGTACAGGTCGCGGTCCGCCGGCTCCGAGCGCAGACGATCGCGGAAGAGCACGACATCCTGCGCCTCCTGAGTACCGGCCTCGAGGACGTGCACATGGACATCGCGGGCGGGGGTGCGCACCAGGCGGTGACCGGGTTCACGGGTCCGCAGTTCGTAGCCAGCGTCCAGAAGCTGGTCGAGGTAGTCCTCCTCGGCGGTGATGTCCTGGACGGTGACCAGGATGTCGATGATCGGCTTCGCCGCCAGTCCCGGCACCGACGTCGAACCGGTGTGCTCGACTCGAACCGCCCCACCGAGGGCGTCCCGTATCCGACGCTCGTGCTCGACATACGTCTCCGGCCAGCGGGGGTCGTAGTCGGCCAGCGCGAGGTCGCGCTGCTCGATGCCACCAACGAGCTCAACCGTGGTGACGTCTGGTCGGCGGCGCCCGCGGAGGATGGACATCTTCCGAAGTCTTCCACGACGGAATCGACCTCCGCGAACCGGATCACCTCCCCCCTTCACGGCTCGCTGCCCAGGACTCGGACCTGAACGGCACCCGCTGCAGCCCCCCTCGCTGCAGACGCCCATTGACGACACGGCCATCATCACGGCGATGACCGTCGCTGACCTCAGTCGATCGGTGCGTCAGCCTCGAGCGCCTCGGTCAGCAGGGACACCAGCGCCTCGAGCTGGACGTCGGCCGAGGAGCCGACCTCCTCGTCGGACCCGTCGAGCGCGCGGGCCGCGAGTCCGGCCTTGTCGTCGATGAGCTGCGCGAGCCGGGAGTCGATGGTCTGGGCGGCGATGATCCGCCACGCGGTGACCGGCTCGGTCTGCCCGATCCGGTGCACGCGGTCGATGGCCTGCGTCTGCTCCGCCGAGGTCCAGGACAGCTCGGCGAGGACGACGTTCGAGGCGACCTGGAGGTTGAGCCCCACCCCGGCCGCGGTGAGCGAGCACACGACGACGGAGACGTCGGGGTCATTAAGGAACCCCTCGATCGCCGCCTTGCGCACCTTCGGGGTCTGGTCCCCACGGATCGAGGTGTAGCCCACCCCTCGCTTGACGAACTGCTGCTCCGCCACGTCCATGACATCGACGTGCTTGGCGAAGAAGACGACCTTGCCGACGCTGCGGGCCAGCTGACCGGCGTAGTCGGCGGCGAGGGCGGCCTTCGCCTGGCCGATCTTGCGCATGACGGTGAAGACGTTGTCGCCGGTCTTGCTCGTCCCGGCGTTCTTGAGCTCGGACGCGGCCACGCGACGGACGACGTCGTGGTCGATGCCGTCGCCGAGGTCGAAGACCCCGCGAGCGGCCTGTGCCGCCTCGTACCGCTTGACGAGGCGCCGGGCCAGCTCCTGCTCGGCGGCCCTGATCGAGCGGGCGGCGGCGTCGTCGAGCTCGACCGGGAGGTCCGCGACTCGGCGCGCGGGGATGTCGGAGGCGACGTCGACCTTGCGGCGCCGGACGATGCCGAGGTCGATGACGCTCGTGCGCGCCGCCGCGTAGAAACCCGGGTCCGCCGGGGTCAGGCCGGTCTCCTCGAGGGCGGCCATGAGCGCCTGCTGCGGCTTCTTGTCCTCGATCCATCCGAGGAACTGCCAGATCGCCCGGAAGTCCTCGATGTCGTTGATGAGCGGGGTCCCCGTGAGCGCCATGAGCAGCGGGTTCCTCGTCCGCGAACGGATCCGGTCCGCGATCTCGAGGACGTGCTGCGAGCGCTGCGACGACTTGTTCTTGATGAAGTGCGCCTCGTCGACGACCATGCCGCGGAAGCCGTGGCGTCCGAGCCAGCCGGCGTGCCGGTCGAGGATCTCGTAGTTGACGATGACGATGTCGGCGAAGCCGTCGATGGTGTCGCCGTCGCCGTGGACGACCGTGGCCACCCGGCGCGGGGTCCACAGCCCGGCCTCGTGCGCCCAGTTGGCCTTGACGACGTTGGGGACGACGACGAGCAGGGGGAACGCCTTCGCCGCATCGGCGGCGAGCAGTGCCTGGGCGGTCTTGCCGAGGCCGGGCTCGTCGGCCAGCAGGAACGTGCGGTGGCCTCCTGCGGCGGCAGCCACGACCTGGGCCTGGTGGTGCATGAGCTCGAGCCCGCGGATCCCGTGCCAGGTCTCGTCGGGCTCGGGCAGCGGCATGCAGGTCGCGTCGCCGCCGTACTCGAACGCGCGGAAGAGGGGGGTCAGCAGCTCCCACTGGGCGAGCCGGTTGGTCCGCGGGCGCCGGGTCGGCACGGCGGAGAAGTCCGGCGCGAGGAACGGGTTGGCGAGCTGGCGGGCGATGACCGTCTGCGGGACCACGCGACGGGGCGACGGTGCGGAGTCGGCGGGAGCCATGGGCTCCGGTTCGGCCTCGGGCTCGGCCTCGCGACCGGCGGCGCGCAGCATCTCGTTCTTGAGCTCCACGGCCGCGGACGAGACGGCAGCGCCCTCCGCGAGCAGCTCGAGCAGGGAGGTGTCACGGGCCGCGGTCTTCGCGAGGATCGTCGCGATGCCGTCGAGCCGCGTCATCGCGGCGGTGCGCTCACCCTCCGAGATGGAGGCGTCCGCACGGACGCGCTTGCGCTCCTCCCGCAGCAGGATGGCGACGACCTGGTATGCCGTCCGCTCCCGGGGGCGGACCTTGCCGCGCTGGGCGCCGGCCTCGACCTGTCGGACGGTCTTGGCCAGGACCGGGATGATGCCCTCGCCGTCGCGTGCGCGGGACGGGCGTCGGTCGCGCGACGCGTTGCGCGAGGCGCCACCGCTGCGCGAAGTTCGTTGTGCCAAGCCGAACCTTCTCGTGAGTCGGACACAGCAGGGAGCCCAAGCCGCCCCGGTTCACCGTGGGTCGAGGCGATGCGGGCGCCTGCTGGCACCGCGGCACACCGGACCGACGTGGACGCGGGCGGGGGACCAAGCCCCTGGCCACCGTGTCGCTGAGCGCCCTCGCCGAACGACGGGACGCCAGACCAGCATAGGCGTTCGCCACGCCAGTCGGGTTCAGGCGGGCGGTGAGCCCACTTGGAAGACGTGGAGCATCAGCGCCAGCGTCGCGTAGTAGCCGGTGAGGACGACCAGCTCCATGAGCCGCACCTCGCCCAGGACCGTGACCAGCCCGGCATACGTCGGGTCGTCCAACGACTCCCTCGCCGACAGCAGGCGGACGGCCTCGTGGACGGCGGCCTCCATTGGGTCCACGTCGGCCCGCTGGGCGAAACCTCCCGACCGGATCCCGTCCAGCTCCTCGTCTGACAGCCCGACCGACCGTCCGATGCGGGTGTGCGCCCACCACTCGAAGTCGCTGTCGAGCTCCGACGCGGCGGTGAGGATCGCGATCTCGCGCTCGCGGTCGGTGAAGGACGTGAGGTACCGGACGGCTGCGCCCAGCTCCTGCAGCGACTGCCCGAGATGGGGCACGTGGAGCATGAGCCCGAAGGGACCGACGAGGGAGCCGTCGGCGGCGGCGAGGGAGAACGTCTGCGGGCCGGACGAGCGGGGCCCGCCCGTGATCGCGGCATGGAGCTCTCGCTGGGCGTCGTCGAGCCGGTCGGGGGTCAGTCGTGGCAGTCGCTCGTCCATCCCCACTCCCGTTCGTCGTCGCGGAGCCGTCGCGAGCTCGTCGGGTCACGGTAGCGGGACCGCCGCACGGCACGGGGAGGCGGCCACCGGTCCGTGACCGGTGGCCGCCTCTCTCGCTCACCCTGGGGGGCTGCGCACCCGGGGCTTGGGTGGGTGCGCTGGCCCACGGAGGGGGGTCGCACCCGGTTCGTCGCTCAGCGGCCGCGCCGGTGGCCCCGGCACACCCCGCTGGGTCGACGGCTCGGCCGGCGCGGTGGCCCCACCCCACGCGTGAGCGATGATCGCGTCGAACTCGGCCGCCAGCAGGTCCTCGTCCGCGAGGACGACGTCGAGGAAGTCGTCCACCTCGGCGCGGCTCGAGGACGCGGGAGCGACGGCACCGACGGACGACAGGGTCAGGGGTTCCATCGCCGGTCAGCCCGATCAGGCCGAGATGGCCTGGCGCCCGCCCGTGTCGCTGCTGCTGATCTCGATCCTGCGCGGCCTGGCCTTCTCCGCGACCGGGACCTGAAGCCGCAGCACCCCGTGGGCGTAGTCCGCCGTGATGTGCTCCGTGTCGAGTGTGTCCCCGAGGAAGAGCTGTCGGCTGAACACGCCACGGGGACGCTCGGCGGCGATCAGCTCGTCGCTGTTCGACGGGCCGGGACGCTCCGCCTTCACCGTGAGGACGTTGCGTTCGACGTCGAGGTCGATGCTGCCCGGGTCGACGCCCGGCAGGTCCAGCTCCACGACGAACGTGTCCTTCTCCCGCCACGCGTCGATCGGCATGACCGCAGGTCGGGCCAGGGTCCCCACGGCCCCGAAGGCCTGCTGGGCCATGCGGTCGAGCTCACGGAAGGGGTCGGTGCGCATCAACATCGTCATCACCTCCAACACATCCAGATGCCCTCGACGGGCCACAGACCCCCGGATGGGATCTATGGTGTGCGCTACACATTTACTACCACCGACGAGGGATACGTGCAACCGTCCGACGGGCCGGCGGGCTCCTCGACCACGACGCGACCTCGGGGCGCGCGCACCCTGCCTGCCCTGAGTCGGGAACCCGTGCCCGCGACTGGAACGCTGGGCTGAGGGCGGCTCGGGCCTTGGGTCAGCAGGCCATGCACCGACGGCAGGAGTAGGTTGGGGAAGCAACCAACCAGCAGCACCGCAAGCAAGGACCCATGGCCGACGTCGACGACCTCCTGTCGCAGCTCGCCCGCCGCATCGTGCGAGGCGTCGAGCAGGGCCTTCCCCTGCCGACCCGCCTCTGCCAGGCGACCGTCGACCTCCTCGGGTGCGACGGTGGCGCGATCACGCTCGCCTACACGCTGCTGGAGCGGGTCACGCTGTGCACGACGAACGACACCGCCCGCATTCTTGAGGAGGCCCAGGACGTCGTCGGCCAGGGGCCGGGGCCGGACGCCTTCACGACCGGCGTCTACCAGCGGTTCGACCTCACGGTCGAGGACGGACCGAACCCTCGGTGGCCCCTCCTGGAGAGTCAGACTCTCACGGCGTTGGCGCCCCTCGTGGTCCACGCACTGCCCCTCGGCGAACCCGACCACATGCTCGGCGTGCTGACCCTGCACCAGGCGGGCTCCACGCCCCCGCTCGACATCGACGCCGCACGGGTCGTCGCCAAGGTCCTCACCGCGGCGCTCCTTGCTGACGCCCCGACCCAGCACGATCTCGGGCACGCGCCGTGGGCGGAGCGGGCCGAGGTCCACCAGGCCACCGGGATGGTGGTCGCCCAGCTGGGGGTGCCGGAGTCCGACGCCATCGCCCTGCTCAGGGCTCACGCCTACTCGCACGACCAGAGCGTCACCGCCTCGGCGCATGCGGTCCTCACACGCCAGCTGACGTTCTCGGCCACCCCCGAGAGAAAGATCGAATCGACATGACGACCACGAGTGTCACCGACGTCCTGGTCCAGGCCAACGCTGCCATGGTCGGTCCGCACCCGGACGTCACCGGCGCGATGGCCGACCTGCTCGTCGGGGTGACCGAGGTGCTGTCCGCCGACGCCGCCGCGGTGCTCGTGACCTCGGACAGCTCCCTCGAGGTGCTCGCCAGCACGTCACACCGCGTGCTCGACCTCGAGATGTACCAGGCGCAGGTCGCCGAGGGACCCTGCATCGAGTCGTTGCGCACCGGCGCGGGCATCAGCGAGCACGGCGTCGACGCCATCCGGTCACGCTGGCCCGTGGCCGGCCCGGTGATCCTGTCCTCCGGGTACACCGCGGTCCACGCCACTCCCCTGCGCTGGCACGACGAGACGTTCGGAGCGCTCAACGTCTTCTGGGCCGACGAGTCCGACTTCGAGGAGCGCCTCACGGACTGCCGAGCGCTCGGCGACGCCGTGACGCTCGTCCTCCTCTGCGGTCGTCTCGAGGACGGAGCCCTCGTCGAGAGCCTGCGAGCGGCCCTGCACCGCCGGACCGTGGTCGAGCAGGCCAAGGGTGCGCTCGCGCACGTCCTCGGCATCGACCCCGGCGACAGCTTCGAGGCGCTCACCGACTTCGGCCGACGCGAGGAGATCCCCCTGGGCCACGCTGCGGAGCTGGTCATGGCCCTGGCGCGCACCGGCACGCTGGGTGAGCACCTGGCGAAGTCGGGTCACCACGGCTGACCGGGCGGCCAGGAGTCAGGTGAGGCCGAGGCGCCCGTCCTGGAGGAGGGCCGACGTCCTCACCGGCAGGTCGCCCGTCATCTCCACCTCGGCAGCGATGTCGTAGACCTTGCGGTTGAGGTCCATGCTGGCCTTGCGCAGGAGCGCGAAGGCCTCCTCGCTCGGGACCTGGCGCCGGGCCATGACGATCCCGACCGCCGTGCCGATCTGTCGGCTCGTCCCGAGCGCCGCCGTGAGGTTGTCGACGTCCTCGGCGCGAAGGTGGGCCTCGCCGGCGAGCGCGGCGAAGGGGCCCAGCAGACCGGCCCTGGTCCGGTCTCCGTCGCCGAATGCTGCGGGACGGGTGGAGTAGAGGGTCAGTGCGGCGCGATCGGTTCCACCGAGCACCAGGCGCAGGCAGAGCATGCTGTGCACACCGACCTCCACCGCGCACTCGGGACCGAACACGGGCCACCGCGGATCCGATGCCAGGTCGTCGACCAGCACGACGCCGTGCTCCGTCGTCGGTTCACGGAAGGGGCCCTCCCCGCTGGCGTGCTGGAGCCGGTCCACGGCCTCAGGGACGCCGTCGCTTGCCGCCAGCGAGAAGGGTGCACGACCTTCGCGAAGCAGCGTGATGCCTCCGTGCTGCGCTGAGGGCACGGCGTGCAGCACCTCCGAGACCACCCTGACGGGGTCCGGGGCGCTGCCGCTCGTCGCCAGGGCCGAGGTGAGCTGGACGAGCTGCCGACTGATCGAGGCGTCGGGGGGAGTCTGACGCCGAGGATCCGAGACGTTCACGTTGAGTGAGCTCCGCAGGTTCTGCCAGATGGATGCGCACCGTGGTCGGACGCTCACACCTGTGGCCCAAGATACCGGTCGACCGCGCACCCCTGACGCCGGACGGCAAATCTCGGGCGAATCACCCACGCTTGCGAGCGGCCCCTAGCGCCGCGTCTCGGACGTTGCGTTGACCCGCTTGACCGGCAGCTCGCCGGTGAGGTTGACCTCCTCGGCCACCTCCCGGAGCTTGGCGTTGAGGTCCATGCTCGCGCGCCGGAGGAGCTCGAACGCCTCGGCGTGCGGCAGCCGATGGGTCGACATGAGGATGCCCACCGCCGTCGAGATCTGGCGGCTGGACTGCAGGGCCTTCATGAGGTTCTCGCGGTCGTGCTCGCGCAGGTCCGCCTCCACCGCGAGGGCGGCGAGCGGGACGAGCACCGACGCCACGGTGACGTCGTCGTCGGTGAAGGCCGCGACCTCGGTCGAGTAGTAGTTGATCGCCGCATGGTCGACCCCACCGACGGGGAGGCGAAGGCTGAGCATGCTGCGCACCCCCACCGCCTCGACGCACCGGGGGCCGAAGCTCGGCCACCGGTCGTCGGTGCCGATGTCGTCGGACATCACCACGGCGGGGCCCGTCGCCGCCTCCAGGCAGGGGCCCTCCCCCAGTGCGTACTGCAGGTCGTCGACGGCGCTCGCCAGGTCGTCCGAGGCGGCCAGCGTGACCGGCGCCCTGCCCGCGCGCAGCAGCGTGACACCGGCATGGTGGCCGTGCGGCACCGCCGAGGCGCCGGCCTTGACGACCATCTCCGGTGTGACCGGCTCTTCGCCGTGGGAGAGCGCGAGGACCAGCTCGCTGAGGTGATGGATCAGCTCCCGAGACATCGGATCGTCCTTTCTGCTCTGCGCTGTCCGCTTCGTGGCGACAGCGTCCCGGCACGTGCACGATCAGGTACGGCCGCGGTGGCGACCTGTCGATCTCCTTCGAGGATAAGCCTCACTGTTGCAGATCGTCACCGCCACGGAGTGGGATTGGAGGCCGGACGGACGGAAGTCCCTTGCCCTCGCAGCGAGGCATGGGTATGTTCCTTGCACCGATGGGTCCGACAGTGGCGCCGTCCCCTCCTGCCGAAGGCACGAGTGATGACGTCCACCTCCACAGCCGACACCTCCCGCGTCGCTGACGACTCCGAGATCACCACCCTCGTCGAGCGTCTCACCACGAGCACCGCCCACGAGTCCCGCGCCCTGCGGAACAGGCTGGCCGAGGCCTGCCTGCCGGTCGCCGACGGCATCGCCCGCCGGTTCCGCGGCCGCGGGGTGGAGGACGACGACCTCGAGCAGGTCGCTCGCACCGCGCTCGTCGCTGCGGTCGCGCGCTTCGACCCGGCCCTGGGTCGCACGCTCATCCCGTACGTCGTGCTCTCCATCGAGGGCGAGCTCAAGCGCTACTTCCGCGACCACACGTGGGCCGTGCGCCCGCCACGGCGCCTGCAGGAGCTGCGGCTCGAGGTCCGGTCGGCCGAGGAGGCGCTGCGGCACCGACTGCTGCGCGAGCCCTCGCTCGACGAGCTGGCCGTCGCTCTCAAAGCGGACGTGGTGGACGTGCGGACCGCGTGCCGCTCGTCGTGCGGGTACCGCGCGGCGTCCCTCGACGCGCCGTCACCGCAGGGGCGGACCCTCGCCGACCACGTGGTCGTCCTCGACGACCCGGCCGAGCGGATCGTCATGCGGCAGGCCCTGATGCAGGCGGTGGGCGTGCTCTCCGACCGGGAGCGGCTGCTCCTGCACCTCCGCTTCGTCGAGGAGCTCCCCCAGCGCGAGATCGGCGAGGTCCTCGGAGTGAGCCAGATGCAGGTGTCGAGACTGCTCTCCGCCTCCGTCAAGCGCCTGCGGGCGCACCTGCAGCCCGCCGCCGCGTGAGCGGGGCGGACGAACCCCGGCGACCTGTCAGTCGAAGAGCGAGTTGAGGTAGCGCTGCAGGGCCGCGGTGGTCTTCGGACCCCACGAGCCGTCCTGCTGCGCGCCGACCTTGGCCTGCAGCGCGCGCGTCGTCTTCGGGCCGATCGAGCCGTCCTGCTGCGCGCCGACCTTGGCCTGGAGCTTCTTGACGTCGTCGCGGGACCAGTAGGCGTTGACGGAGCCGCCGATCCACGTCTCGACCGCCTTGCGTGTGCCCGGGCCCTTCTGGCCGTCGACGGCGAGGGGGAACAGCGAACGCGGCTCGTCCCGCGACACCGGGACGGTGAGCCCGTTGGCCACGGTGAGGCCGGCCCGCACGCTGCACACCGGCCAGGCGCCGGGGCCCTGGACCTTGAGCACGGCCTGGGCGATCTCGATCTGCTGCGACTTCGTGGCGCGGTTGGCCGTGTACGCGTACCGCTGGCCGCCGAAGCCCTTCCAGGTGTTGTAGGAGAACTGGAGCCCGCCGTAGTAGCCGTTGCCGGAGTTGATGGCCCAGTTGCCACCGCTCTCGCACTGCGCGACGCGGTCCCAGACGGTCTCGCTGGCACCGGCACCGGTGGCGAGCCCGACGAGGGCCGCCGAGGCGGTCGTGGCGAGGAGCGTGGTCCCGACGAGCGCGCGGCGCAGGGGCCGACGGCGAGCGGGACGGGCGGGGAACTCGGGGGCGAAGAGCATGACGGGGATCCTTTGCGTCAGGGGACGACAAAGGCACGCTACGTCACATCTGCAACATTGTTCAATCCTGTCACAGAACTACACAAATGTAACTTGCGCCCCACCCGTTCGCAAGTTCACGCTTCCGGCGTGTCGCCCGAGGAAGCCCCAAGGCCCTCCCGCACCCCAGGTCTTGGGGCGGGTCAGACGCGGGCGCGGCGGCGGACCCGGGCCACCCGTCGGTCCCACGGCGAGGCGATGATCTCGCCGAGGGTCGTGCCGGTGGCGATCGCGAGCAGCGCCCCGAACGCGCCGAGGAGGGTCGCGACACCCGCCTGGAACGACAGCGTCCCGATGTCGGTGGACTCGCCGACGAGCTCGTAGAGGCCTCGGAAGATCGTCAGGCCGGGGAGCAGCCCGAAGCTGGCCGGGACGACGACGACCATCGCCGGCGACCCGAGCCGCAGCGCCACGAGCCGCCCGACGAGCCCGATGCCGACGGCGGCGACGCCGGTTGCGGTCACCTGCCCGACGTCGAGCGCGCGGGTGAGCACCGAGTACACCCCGGCCGCCACGACGGACAGCGCCGCCGTGGGCAGGACGAGGCGACGGCGGGTCTGCATCGTCACGGCGCCGCACGAGCCGACGACGAGCGCACCCGCGAGGGCCGCCCACCACTGGGCCTGCGAGGTCCGCAGCTCGAGGACCGACGGCGCGACGAACGAGAACGACAGCGCGTCGGTGAGCCGGATCGTCGTGCTCAGGCCGACGGCGACGCCGATGATGAGACCGGTGAACGACACGACGACGGCGAGGAGCCGGCCGGCGCCGGTGACGGCATACCCGGAGATGACGTCCTCGACGGCGGAAGCCATGGTGCGCCCGGGCAGCAGCGCGACGATCCCGCCGGCCACGACGAAGGCGAAGTCCTTCCCTCCCACCGGGAGCCATCCCTGCGAGCCGAGGGCGTATGCCGTCCACGCCAGTGCCGTCGCGACGAACGCCGCGACCGCGTTGGAGTAGAAGTCGGGCAGGCGGAGCGGCCCCATGAGCCGGGCCACGGCGGACACGCCGAGCACGACGAGCAGGGTGACGAGGGCGGTGAACAGGGTCGCGCCGATCATCACCGCGACCGCGCCCGCGAGCAGGGCCGTCGCCAGGGTGACGACCCAGTCCGGCCAGGTGCGGTGGGCCCGCTTGATGTCGCGCAGCTGCTCGAGCGCCTCGGGCAGCTCGATGTGGCCGTTGACGAACGCGTCGACGAGCTCGTGCACCGCGACGAGCCGGGCGTAGTCGTGTCGGGTCGAGCGGACGACGCGCAACGCCGTGACCGAGCTGACCCCGTCGACCCTGGCGTGGATGAGCAGGGACTGGAGGGTGATGTCGATCTCGACGGTGGTGAGGCCGGCGGCGGCACAGACGGCCGCGACCGACCCCTCGACCTGGGGTGCTCCGGCGCCACTGCGCAGCATGAGCTCCCCGAGACGGACGGCGAGGTCGAGGGCACTGCGGACCCGCGCCTCCTCGGCGGCCTCGCTGGCGACCCGGGCGTTGCGGTAGGGCGTGCGCCGGAGCAGGTCGACGAGCGGCATCGGCTCGGTCGGCGGTCCGCCCTGGAGCCGCCACGCCCGACGGGGACGGACGTCGTCGCTCACGGCAGGTTCAGCTGGTCGGACCACGCACTCCCACTCGGCCACCAGGACGGTTCACCGTTGACGACGCCGGCCGCCGCGACCGCGACCGCGCCGACGAGGAGCAGCAGGACGAGCACCCGGCTCGTGCTGGTGCCGGGGCTCACGCCGCGCACGATGCTGCGCGTCCCACGACGGAGGCTGGCGCCGCCGGGGCCCCACCACGCCATGAGACCGGCGAGCAGCCCGCCGATGGCGAGCGGGATGGGCGCGTTCGGCTCGGGGGCACCGCTCCCCTGCGCGGCGACGACCGCGAGCGCGGCGCAGAAGACGCTCGAGACGGCGATGAGCGCCGGCATGATCGCGCCGAAGAGCGAGCCGACGAGGCCGAGCAGCAGGTGCCACGGGCCGACGAGCACGGTGACGGGCACGTCGCTGCGACGAGGGCCCTTGTCGTGGCGGCGCATCACCAGGGAGGTCATCGACCGGTCCGCGGTGCGGGCCAGGACGATCCACAGCAGCAGGCCGGCCGCGGCGACGACCGGGACGGTCGCCGCGGCGGCGACGAGCAGCGCGAGCAGGGCGCCGACGGTGCCGCTCCGGCTCGCCCGCCCGATGCGGGGGTCGAGCCGCGGCTCGAAGGCCTGTTCCGGTCCGGGCCCGTCCGGCCGTGGCGCGAGCTCGCCGGCCGGAGGGCC
>NZ_AVPL01000078.1 GCF_000768695.1 Knoellia aerolata DSM 18566 | reverse complement strand
CCCCCGACTGATTGCGCATTCCGTTCACCACGGACGGCCCTTCGGGCAGCGGTCGTGAACAGAATGCGCAATCAGTCGTCAGAGCAGGGTGAGGGGCGGGCCGTGGTGGGTGCAGTGGCCGATGACGTCGTCGTCCACCTCGACCTGCGGCAGCCACGTGCCGCCCGACGGCCGCGGGTCGGGGTCCTCGAGCGCGACCCGGACGACCGGCAGCCGACCACGTGCCTCGTCGACGGCGGCGAGCATCGCCGCGTACTCCTCCGCCGGCCAGTACTGGCGCGTGATCGAGTGCCACACCACGGTGAGCGCTCCCTCCGGCGGGGGTGACGCCAGCTGCTCCCTCACCCACGCCGCCCCCGCCGCCCGGTCGAGCACCACCGGGTGCTCGCGCGCCGTCGCGAGCGCGGCGACGAGGCGCTCGTCCCGCTCGGGCATGTGCGGCCAGATGAAGGACCTGAGGTGGGCCTCCGTGCCCGGCTCCGACACGTCCAGCGGGTGCAGGTCGCACCCACGGCGCTCCACGACCTCGAACGGCGCGGGCGCGAGTCCCGCCGCGCCGCAGCCGCGCAGGACGAGATGCGCCCCCTCCGGCCCGGCCGCCCACCCGTCGCCGACGAAGCGGAAACGGTCGACGAGCAGGTTCAGCCCCGCGGAGGCACCGGGCTCGAGGAGCCGCACCCGCGACAGCCCGGTGCGACGCACGGCCGCCGACAGCCCGGCGAGCAGGGCCAGCGACCGACCCACCTCGTTGGTCTGCGGCGCGACGTCGAGCGCGGCGCGCAGCTCGTCGCCATGCGCCCTCAGCACCGCCGCGAGGGCCGGCCACACGGCATACCGGTCCGCCGTCCCGCCGACCGACGGGTAGAAGCGCGCCAGCTCGGGGGCGTCCCCGCGCAGCACCACCCGGTGGATGCCGGCGAGCAGCCGGAGCTGGACCATGTCCCCCGGCGGCGCGTCCTCGTGCCCCGCGAGCAGGTCGCGCACGACGCCCCCACGGTCCCAGTCGTCCGCCAGCACCCGCACGAGGACCCCGTAGAGGTGGTCGGTGGAGCCCGCGAAATGGTGGCGCATGCGGTCACCCAGGGTGACCCCGTCGTAGGCGGACACGCGTGCCACCATAGGCGGGTGAGCGAAGAGCAGAAGCAGGCAGAGAACCGCGCCCGACCCACGACCGAGGAGTTCCGCGGCTTCGTCCGTGAGGACTGGTCCGAGCGCCGTCCGCAGGCGACCGAGCCGGCGGCGTCGGCGCCGTATGCCGCGCAGCGCCGGGCCGTCGTCAGCGCCTCCTTCCCCAGGCAGCGCCTCATCGTCCCGGCCGGCGGGCTCAAGGTCCGCAGCAACGACACCGACTACGTCTTCCGCCCGCACAGCGCCTTCGCCCACCTCACCGGGCTCGGCGCCGACCGCGAGCCGGACGCCGTGCTCGTGCTCGAGCCGACCGAGGACGGGCACGAGGCGATCCTCTACTTCCGGCCCCTCGGCGAGCGCGACAGCGACGACTTCTTCGCGGACGCCCGCTATGGCGAGTTCTGGGTCGGCGCCCGCCCGACCCTCGCCGACATCGAGCTCGAGCTCGGTGTCACCGCGCGCCACATCGACGAGTTCGAGGGCGCGGCCGCCAAGGACGCGGGCGAGGTCTCGGTGCGTCTCGTGCGTGACGCCGACCGGGAGCTCACCGCGCGCCTCGACGCCGCCCGCGTCGAGAACGGCGCCGAGCAGGAGTCCCTCGTCGAGCAGGACGACGCCCTGTCGCACGCCCTCTCGCTGCAGCGGATGGTCAAGGACGAGTACGAGGTCGAGCAGATGCGCGAGGCGGTCGCCGCCACGCACGTCGGCTTCGAGGCGGTCATCGCCGAGCTCGAGACGGCCGTCGAGGTCGGGCGCGGGGAGCGCTGGATCGAGGGTGTGTTCGGGCTCCACGCCCGCCACCAGGGCAACGGTGTCGGGTACGACTCGATCTGCGCCGCGGGTGACCACGCCAACACGCTGCACTGGATCCGCAACACCGGCGACGTCGCCGACGGCGACCTCGTCCTGCTCGACGCCGGCGTCGAGGTGGACGCGCTCTACACCGCCGACATCACCCGCACCCTCCCGGTGAGCGGCACGTTCAGCGAGGCGCAGCGTGAGGTCTACGACGCCGTGTTCGCCGCGCAGGAGGCCGGGATCGCCGCGGCGAAGCCGGGTGCGAAGTTCTCCGACATCCACGCCGCCGCCATCGCCGTCATCGCCGAGCACCTGCACGCCTGGGGCCTGCTGCCCGAGGGCGTGTCCGTCGAGGACACCCTCGACACCGAACACGGCCAGTACCACCGCCGCTGGATGGTCCACGGCACCTCGCACCACCTCGGCATCGACGTCCACGACTGTGCCCTCGCGACGCGCAGCGAGTACATGGACGCCGAGCTCAAGGCGGGCATGGTGCTCACCGTCGAGCCCGGCCTCTACTTCAAGGCCGACGACCTCAAGGTGCCCGAGCGCTTCCGCGGCATCGGCGTGCGCATCGAGGACGACGTCGTCATCACCGAGGACGGGTGCGAGAACCTGTCCGCCGCGATGCCGCGCACGAGCGCCGACGTCGAGGCATGGATCGCCGAGGTCCGCGAGGAGAACGCCTGAGCCGCAGTCGGTTCAGCGCCGTGTGACCACGTCGAGGGCGAGGGCGTGCGTCACGCCGTCGGCCTGCGCGGCCTGGGCCCCCATCTCGAGGATCATCGGCACGAGCTGGTCCGGCTTGGGGAACTCGTCCGGCAGCGCGGAGTTGTATGCCGTGTGCGCCTCGAGCGACTCGACCGCCAGGGCGACCTTGTCCCCCACGTCGACGTAGTGCGTCGGCTGCGGGCTGCCCGCGAACGCGAGGACCGCGACGTTCCACGGCTCGAACCCCTCGTCGACGAGCTCGGGGAAGATCCACCGGTTGCCGGCGTCGGCGACCGCGTCGACCGTGGCCAGCCCCACCGCCCGGTGGTCGGCCTGGTTGAGCATCCCCGCGACGAACCGGTCGCCGTAGTGCCCGGTGACGACGAGGTCCGGGCGGCGCCGACGGATCTCGCGCGCGATGTCGCGGCGCAGGTCGAGGCCGTACTCGACGTTGCCGTCGCGGTGGTTGCCGAAGTCCACCTCCGTCACCCCGACCACGGCCGCGCTGGCGCGCTCCTCCGCCTCGCGCACCGGACCGGCCTCCCCCGGCGGCATGGTGTCGATGCCGGCCTCGCCGCGGGTGAGGAGGAAGTACGTGACGGTCTTGCCGGCCTCGGTCCAGCGGGCCACGGCGGCCGCCGTGCCGTACTCGATGTCGTCCGGGTGGGCGACGACGCAGAGGGCCGACGCGAAGTCCTCGGGCAGCGGTTCCAGCGGCGGGCCGAACGAAGGAGCATCCATGCCGCTCAGGCTAGACCCGGGCGGCGGCTCGTCACCCGGGGTTCCGCGGAGCCGGCCCGTCGGTGGGAGAGGCCGCGCGATCGGCCGCGGCAGCGGACTGGGAGGCTTCCTGGGCGCGCCGCACCTCGGCCTGGGCGGCGGCCATGGGGTCCATCTCGCGGAGCAGCTCGCGGCCCCGCGCGGCGTGCTTGTGCTCGGTCAGCACCTCGTACTTCGTCGCGACGACCTGCGTGACCGACGTGAAGTCGCGCTGCCCTCCGGTGACGGAGTAGCCGACCGCCGCCCAGATGGTCCCGAAGACGGCACCGAAGACGACGGTCGCGAGCACCGACGTCAACGAGAACCCGCTCGTGTCGAACATCGCGAAGATGAGGCCGATGAGCAGGCCGAGCCAGGCGCCCGACAGGACGCCACCGAGCATGACGCGGCTGCGGGTGAGCCGTCCGGTGACGCGCTCGAGCTGCTTGAGGTCGGTACCGACGATGAGGACGTTCTCGACCGGGAAGTCGTGGTCGGACAGGTAGTCGACGACCTTCTGCGCGGACGCGTACGTGTCGTGCACCCCGAGGGACATGGGGTACTCGAGGGAGAGGATCTGCGCAGCCGCGGCCGGTCCGAGACCACGCGTCGGTTGGGTGCTCATGCCCTCAGTCTCCCACTCGCCGCTGCACGTGCGCTGGGCGGCCGCCGACCGGCATACGACGAGGCGTCAGCGCTTGAGCGCGTACTCCTCGAGCAGCCGGCGCCCGATGATCATCTTCTGGATCTCCGCGGTGCCCTCGCCGATGAGCAGCATCGGTGCCTCGCGGTAGAGGCGCTCGATCTCGTACTCCTTGGAGTAGCCGTAGCCGCCGTGGATGCGGAACGACTGCTCGACGACGTCGGCGCAGAACTCGGCGGCGAGGTACTTCGCCATGCCGGCCTCGAGGTCGTTCCGCTGCCCGGCGTCCTTGATCCGGGCCGCCTTGACCATCATCTGGTGCCCGGCCTCGACCTTGGTCGCCATGTCGGCGAGGCGGAACTGGATGGCCTGGTGCTGGGCGATCGGCTTCCCGAACGTCTCACGCTGCTGGGCGTAGGTGATGCCGAGCTCGAACGCCCGCCGCGCCACCCCGCAGGCGCGGGCGGCGACGTTGACCCGGCCGACCTCGACGCCGTCCATCATCTGGTAGAAGCCCTTGCCGGGCACCCCGCCGAGGATCTGCGCGGACGTCGTCTCGTGGTTCTCGAGGATGAGCTCGGTGGTGTCGACGCCCTTGTAGCCCATCTTGTCGATCTTGCCGGGGACGGTGACGCCCTGGGCGGTCTGCCCGAAGCCCGCCTCCTTGTCGACGAGGAAGGTCGTCATGTTCTTGTACGGCGAGTCCGACTCACCGAGGTCGGTCTTGACGAGCACGGCGACGAGGTTGGCACTGCCCCCGTTGGTGAGCCACATCTTCTGGGCGTTGACGCTCCACTGCTGGTCGACCCCCTCACCCTCGCCGGCGACGGCCTTGGACGTGATCGCGGCGACGTCGGAGCCGAGGCCGGGCTCGGACATCGAGAAGGCGCCACGGACCTCGCCGGTCGCCATCCGCGGGAGGTAGCGCTGCTTCTGCTCCTCGGTGCCGTGCTGGAGGAGCATGTAGGCGACGATGAAGTGCGTGTTGATGATGCCGCTCACCGACATCCACCCGCGGGCGATCTCCTCGACGACCAGCGCGTAGGTCAGCAGCGACTCCCCGAGACCGCCGTACTCCTCGGGGATCATCAGGCCGAAGATCCCCATCTCCTTCATGCCCTCGACGATCTCGGTCGGGTACTCGTCCCGGTGCTCGAGCTCGGTCGCCACCGGGAGAATCTGCTCCTCGACGAAGCGCCGGACGAGCTTGATGAGCTCGGTCTGCTCGTCGGTGAGGCCGTCTGTGCGCTGGAGCCGGGACATTCGCGGGTGCCACCTTGGTCGTGGGGGTCGGATCGACCCTTGTGAGTATGCCGTCCGCCCCCGACCCGCCCCAGCGAACCGGGGTGTGAGTCCCCCCACCCCTCGACGGGAAAAAGGGGTGGCGGGCCGGCCCCGGCACCTGCCACGCTGGTGGCCACCGCACGGCACCCGAGCCGCTGCACGACTCCGAGGAGGCGCGACATGTCCACGACTGTCCCGGGCCGTTCCCGCGCCCTCATCCCTCTCACCTCGGAGTCCACCCATGACCTTCCACGAGCTGGCGACCGAGTCGCCTCTCTTCGCGAGCAACACCTGTCCTGACGCCCCACCTGAGGGCGAGCGCTGGTCCACCTGGGACGGCGCCTTGCACGGGCCGAAACCCCGACCCGACTGGGTCATCACCGCCCTCGGCGCCGTCGAGGAGGACCTCGGCGTCCTCAAGACCGGCAAGGAGGCGGACGTCCACCTCGTGCGCCGGTGGCTGCCGGACGGCACCGCCTCGCCGCGCGAGAGCATCCATGCCGCCAAGCGCTACCGCGGGGCGGACCACCGGCTGTTCCACCGGGACGGCGGCTACCTCGAGGGCCGCCGCGTCCGCAAGAGCCGCGAGATGCGGGCGATGGCCCGGCGCACCGAGTTCGGTCGCGCCCTCATCGCCGGGCAGTGGGCGGCGGCGGAGTTCGACGCCCTGGCGAGGCTCTGGGAGCTGGGCCTGCCGGTTCCCTACCCCGTCCAGCTCGACGAGGCCGAGATGCTCATGGAGTTCATCGGCACCGACCGCACGGCGGCACCCCGGCTGGTGCAGGTGCGCCCGGCACCGGACCTCCTCGCCGAGCTGTTCGAGCAGTTCCGCCACGTCGTCCTCACCCTCGCGGGCGAGGGCTGGGCGCACGGCGACCTGTCGCCCTACAACGTGCTCGTCCACGACGACCGGATCGTCGTCATCGACTGGCCGCAGATCGTCGACGTCGTCGGCAACCCGCACGGCTTCGAGTTCCTCGAGCGCGACGTGCGCACGATGTGCGAGTGGTTCCGCAGGCGCGGCCTGGCCGTCGACGACGACCTCGTCTTCGGTGACGTCGCCGCCGTCGCGGCCGGGTCCACCTGGTGACGCGGGGTCAGCGGCCCCGGCGGGTGCTCAGCCCTGTGCTCAGGCCGGTGCTCAGTAGACCCAGACCTTGCGGCCCAGGTTGACCCAGCTGCCGGCCCAGAGCATGTCCTGCGCGGCGGTGCTCACCCGGCAGCAGCCGTGGGAGGCGGGGTAGGGCGGGATCGAGGTCGACCCGTGGATCGCCCAGCTCTCGCGCCAGTACGTCGGCCGCCACATGGCCCCGAGCGAGCCGACCTGCCAGCCGCTGGGCCAGCGGTAGTAGATCGAGTAGCTGCCGGTGGGGGTCCACGCGGTCTTCCACGTGCCCTTGGAGTAGTACCGCTCGCCGCTGCCGGTGCTCGTGTTGAGCGTGTAGACGAGCCGACCGCTGCCGATGACCATGAGGATCTGCTTCGTGAGGTCGACCTCGATGACCGTCCCCGACGTGCTCCGCGGGCGGGGCTTGACGCCGCGTTCGAGCAGGCCCCAGCCGGAGAGGTCGAGGCGGCCGCTGCGCCGGGCGCCCGCCGACTTCTCGAGGGCCCACACGGCCTGCTGGGTGAGGTGGCCGAACATGCCGTCCGGGGTCCCGCACCAGTAGCCCAGCGCGTTGAGGCGCTGCTGGGCGTAGGTCACCGACGGACCCCTCGACCCGAGGACGACGACGGGGCGCCCGGCGGCCTGCGCCGTGGCGGACGCGGCGACGGCCGCACCTGCGACGGTCGCGCCCACGCCCGCCGAGACGGCAGCGCGTCGTGTGACCTCGTGTCCCCTGGTCTCCATCGTTCCCCTGCTCTCCACGGTGGCCCTCGTCCTCGTCGACGCACCAGCGCCTCAGAAGGTTGCCTGGACTCGTCGGGAACGCGGGAAGTCTGGGGTGAAGACTACCGGCTGGAGACGGTCTCGTGACGGCGCGTCAGTAGATCCAGACCCGGCGTCCGATGACGGGCCAGCCCTCTGCGTACAGCTGGTTCATCGCCGAGACGCTGACCCGCAGGCAGCCGTGCGACGCCGGGTACGGCGGGATCGAGGTGGAGCCGTGGATGGCCCACCCGCTCTTGAAGTACGCCGGGCGCCACATCGAGCCCAGGGCGCCGGTCTGCCACCCCGAGGTGTAGCGGTAGTACACCGAGAAGACCCCCTTGGGGGTGTAGGCGGTGCGCCACATGCCTCTCGAGTAGTAGCGCTCGCCGCTGCCGGTGCTCGTGTTGAGCGTGTGGCGCAACCGGCCGCTCGAGACGAGCATGAGCGTGTTCTCGGCCAGGTCGCACTCGATGACGGTGCCGCTGGTCGTTCGGGGGTTCGCCCGCACCCCCCGGTCGAGCAGCCCCCAGGTCGCCGCGTCGATCCGGCCCGAGCGGGAGACGTGTGCGACCTTCTGCAGGGCCCACACCGCCTGCTGGGTCAGCGGACCGAAGCTCCCGTCGGCCCTGCCGCACCAGTACGTGAGCTGGTTGAGCCGGTTCTGCGCCGCGACGACGTACGAACCCGTGGACCCGCGAACGAGCGTGGGTCGGGTGGCGGCCCCCGCCACCGGTGCTGCCACTGCTGCGATGCCGAGGAACCCGGCCCCAGCCCCTGTTGCGAGGAGCGTCCGACGGGCGACCTCGCTGTCCTCTCTCCTCATGGTGCCCCTGCCTTTGCGTAGCGACCTGCTGACCTTCAGCTGTCACAACGTCCGACGCTTCAGGTGAGCAGACGGTTGCTCGCCGGGAGGAGAATCGCCCACGCGCCACCCAGGGTGACTACGTCGGCCCTGATCGCAGATGAGGAGCGGGCCACTCACTGTCCGCCCGAGACCGGGGACTACCGGCTGGAGACGGCCTCGTGGGTGGCGATGACCCGGCGGGCGACCTCGACGTGGAGGTTCTCGATCATCCGCCCACGGTGGGTCACGACGCCCCGCCCGGCGCCCGCCGCCCACGCCTCGAGGATGCCGCGGGCCTCGGCCACGGCCTCCTCGCTCGGCGCGAAGACCCTGTTGCAGGGCTCGACCTGCCCGGGGTGGATGAGGGTCTTGCCGTCGAAGCCGAGGTCACGGCCCTGGACGCACTCGGCCTCGAACCCCTCGGCGTCCGTGACATCGTTGTGGACGCCGTCGAGGATCGCGATCCCGGACTCGCGCGCGGCCAGCAGCGACAGCTGGAGCGCGGTGAGCAGGGGTCCACGGCCGGGGACGTGCTCGGCCCGCAGCTCCTTGACGAGGTCGTTGGTGCCCATGACGAGCACCGCCAGGCGCGGGGACGCGGCCGCGATCTCGCGGACGTTGAAGACCGCCTCGGGGGTCTCGACCATCGCCCAGAGCCGCGTGTGCTCGGGCGCACCGGCGGCCTCCAGCGCGGCAACGAGGGAACGGACCTCGTCGGCCGAGCCGACCTTGGGGACGACGACCCCGTCCGGTCCGGCCGCCCCAGCGGCGGCGAGGTCGGCGTCGTGCCACGGTGTGCCGATGCCGTTGACCCGGATCGTCAGCTCGCGAGAGCCGTACTCCCCCGACCGGGCCGCGGCGCAGACGGCGTCGCGCGCCGCCTCCTTGTGGTCCGGGCCGACGGCGTCCTCGAGGTCGAGGATGAGTCCGTCGACCGGCAGCGTCTTCGCCTTCTCGAGGGCGCGTGCGTTCGAGCCCGGCATGTAGAGGACCGAACGACGGGGGGTGTATGCCGCCTGCTCGCCCATCAGGACCCCTCACCCTCGGCGGACGGTGACCGGACGGCATACAGCTCGGCGAGCTCGGGGTCGGTGGCCCCGAGCCGCTCGGCCAGCTCGAGGATGACGAGGCACTGCTTGAGCGACGCGTCGTCCTCCATCCGTCCGTCGAGCATCACGGCGCCCGTGCCGTCCCCCATCGCCTCCCTGACCCGGCGCGCGTGGGCGACGTCGGCGGCGGACGGGCTGAAGACGCGCTTGGCGATGTCGATCTGGACCGGGTGGAGCGTCCACGTGCCGACGCAGCCGAGGAGGAAGGCGTTGCGGAACTGGTCCTCGCACGCGACGACGTCCTTGATGTCCCCGAAGGGTCCGTAGTACGGGAAGATCCCGTGCATCGCACAGGCGTCGACCATGCGGGCGATCGTGTAGTGCCACAGGTCCTGCTGGTGGGTGGCGCGGGGCGCGGTGACGGGGTCGACGCCCTCGCCGAGGTCGGTCGCCGGGTCCGCGCGGACGAGGTAGCCGGGGTGCCCGCCGCCGACCCGGGTCGTCTTCATCCGTCGGTCCGCGGCGAGGTCCGCCGGCCCGAGGCTGATGCCCTGCATCCGCGGTGACGCTCCCGCGATGGCCTCGACGTCGGCCACGCCGCGGGCGGTCTCGAGGATGGCGTGCACGAGGATCGGACGGGTCAGCCCGGCCCGGGCCTCGAGCTGGGCGAGCAGCCGGTCGACGTAGTGGATGTCCTCGGGGCCCTGCACCTTGGGCACCATGACGACGTCGAGCCGGTCGCCGATCTCGGTGACGAGGGTGACGAGGTCGTCGAGGGCCCACGGGCTGTCGAGGCTGTTGACGCGCGTCCACAGCTGCGTGCTCTCACCGAAGTCGGTGGCCTTCGCGATGTCGACGAGCCCCTGGCGGGCCGCCTCCTTGCGGTCGGCCCTGACGGCGTCCTCGAGGTTGCCGAGCAGGACGTCGACGGAGCCAACCATCCCGGGGACCTTGGCCGCCATCTTCTCGTTGCTCGGGTCGAAGAAGTGGATCATCCGGCTGGGCCGGGCCGGCACCTCGCGCACGGGAGTGGGGGCACCGACCGCGAGCGGGGCGAAGAAGTCCTTGGGTGAGCGCATGCTGCCGGACGCTAGCAGTGCGGGCGGGGGCGGCGTTATGACAGAGTTCACGCCGTGAGCGGCTCGCCCGAGACACCCTCCCCGGTCAACGTCACCCGCCTCCTCGCCGAGGCGGCGAGCAAGTCCGGCGTGATGTGGGTCGAGGTGCCCGGCGGCGGCAGCCACGCCGTCTGGTTCGTCTGGCACGACGACGACGACCCGCGCGGCGCCGGCCCGGCGGCCTACGTCGTCTCGGGCCCGGGTGAGCAGCGGTTGCCGTTCCTCCCGCCCGAGGTGACCCTCATCCTGCGCAGCAAGGACACCGGCGGGCGGCTGCTCCGTCTGCGCGCCACCGTGCGAGAGCTCGCGCCGAGCACGCCCGAGTGGGAGGCCGCCGCCGAGGTCCTGCGCGCCGCCCGGCTCAACGCGACCGGTGACGTCCTCGCCCGCTGGCGCGAGGGCGCCGTCCTTCACGTCCTCGCGCCGCACGGCCGACCCGACGAGTCGCCCGGGGCGTACGGCGACGAGGCGGGACGCGTCACCGTCTCCCCCGGCCGTGGGACGACGGCGCGCTGGCGACCTTGGCACTGGCGGGGCCGCGGACGCGACTAACCTTGCGGCGTGAGCACGAGCACCCGCGTCTTCGTCGGCCGACTGGCCGAGCTCGCCGTCTTCGACCCCCTGGGCGATCCGGTGGGGCGGGTGCGCGACGTCGTCCTCACGTTCAGCGCCACCCGCACGCGACCTCGCGTCATCGGCCTCGTCGTCGAGGTGCCGGGCCGGCGTCGGGTCTTCGTCCCGATGACCCGGGTGACCTCCGTCGAGGGTGGGCAGGTCATCACGACGGGCCTCGTCAACATGCGCCGCTTCGAGCAGCGCGCCAACGAGACCCTCGTGCTCGCCGAGCTCATCGAGCGGCACGTCCGGGTGCGCGACGAGCAGGGCGAGCTCATCGACGCCACCGTCGAGGACATCGGCCTCGAGCAGAACCACGCCCGCAGCTGGTCGGTCACCCGCGTCTTCGTGCGGCGCACGTCCGCCCGCTCGATCTCGCGGCTTGGACGGCGCCGCGGCGAGACCTTCGTCGTGCCGATCGAGGACGTCTCGGGGCTGCGCGACACCACCGACGAGCAGAGCGCCGCCCGGCTGCTCGAGCACTACGAGGACCTCAAGCCGGCCGACCTCGCCGAGGCCATCCACGACCTGCCGGCCAAGCGCCGCGCCGAGGTCGCCGCCGCGCTCGCCGACGACCAGCTCGCCGACGTCCTCGAGGAGATGCCCGAGGACGAGCAGGTCGAGCTCATCGCAGGCCTGGACAACGACCGCGTCGCCGACGTCCTCGAGGCGATGGAGCCCGACGACGCCGCCGACCTCCTCGCCGAGCTGCCGGCCGAACGCCAGGAGGAGCTCCTCCAGCTCATGGAGCCGGACGAGGCCGCCGACCTGCGCCGCCTGCTCACCTACGACGAGAACACCGCCGGCGGGCTCATGACGACCGAGCCGGTCATCCTCGGGCCGGACGCATCCATCGCCGAGGCCCTCGCCGTCGTGCGCCGCAAGGAGCTCTCGACCGCTCTCGCCTGCACGGTGTTCGTGTGCCGACCCCCGCTGGAGACCCCGACCGGCAAGTTCCTCGGCATGGTCCACATCCAGCGGCTGCTGCGCGAGCCCCCGCACGCGTCCATCGGCACGATCCTCGACAAGGACGTCGAGCCGGTGACGACCGACGCCACCGTCGGCCAGGTGACCCGGCTGCTCGCGACCTACGACCTCGTCGGCCTGCCCGTCGTCGACGAGAACGGCCTGCTCGTCGGCGCGGTCACCGTCGACGACGTCCTCGACCACCTGCTGCCCGACGACTGGCGCGACGACCGCCACGAGGTGACCCCCCATGGCTGACCGCCGCGAGCGCCCGCGGCTCGACCAGCCGCGCGAGGCCGGCCGCCGGTTCCTCACCCGACCCGAGTCGCTGACCGAGGAGGCCTTCGGCGTCCTCTCGGAGAAGTTCGCCCGCTACATGGGCACCGCGTACTTCCTCATCGGCATGACCTTCGTCGTCCTCGTCTGGGTGCTGTGGAACCTGCTGGCCCCCACCGACTGGCGCTTCGACGACTACCCGTTCATCTTCCTCACGCTCGTGCTCAGCCTGCAGGCGTCGTATGCCGCCCCGCTCATCCTGCTCGCCCAGAACCGCCAGGCCGACCGCGACCGGGTCATGCTCGAGCAGGACCGCACCCGCGACGAGCGCAACCTCGCCGACACCGAGTTCCTCACCCGCGAGGTCGCCGCCCTGCGGATCGCCATGCGCGACTCGGCCACCCGCGACTTCGTCCGCGGCGAGCTGCGCGACCTCCTCGACGAGATGGAGGAGCGGGGCCTGACGATCAGCAAGGCCGCCCCGACCCCGCGGAGTGACCAGTCAGACAGCCGCCGGGGCCGGGCCGATGGCGGTCGTGGCGGGCAACCGACCTAGCATGGAGCAATGCCTGTCACCGCTGCACCCGTGAGCGACGACGCCCTCCGCGCCGCCCTCGCCACCGTCAACGATCCCGAGATCCGCAAGCCCATCACCGAGCTCGGCATGGTCGAGTCGGTCGAGTGCGACGCCTCCGGTCGGGTCGCGGTCACCGTGCTCCTCACCATCGCGGGCTGCCCGCTCAAGGAGACGCTGACCAACGACACGACGAACGCGCTGCTCAAGGTTCCCGGTGTCGTCGCGGTGGACGTCACGCTCGGCGTGATGTCCGAGGAGCAGCGGGCCGAGCTCCGGACCAACCTGCGCGGTGGCGCGGCCGACAAGGAGATCCCCTTCGCCAAGGCCGGCAGCCTCACCCGGGTCTACGCCGTGGCCTCCGGCAAGGGCGGCGTCGGCAAGTCCTCCGTCACCGCCAACCTCGCCGCCGCGCTCGCCCAGCAGGGGCTCAAGGTGGGCGTCGTCGACGCCGACATCTACGGCTTCTCCATCCCGCGCATGCTCGGCGTCGAGCAGCGGCCGACGCAGGTCGACGACATGATCCTGCCGCCGATCGCCCACGACGTGAAGGTCATCTCGATCGGCATGTTCGTCCCGGGCAACCAGCCCGTCGTCTGGCGTGGGCCGATGCTGCACCGTGCCCTCCAGCAGTTCCTCGCCGACGTCTTCTGGGGTGACATCGACATCCTCCTGCTCGACCTCCCCCCCGGCACCGGCGACATCGCGATCTCGGTCGCCCAGCTCATCCCCGGCGCCGAGATCCTCGTCGTGACGACGCCCCAGCAGGCCGCCGCCGAGGTCGCCGAGCGGGCCGGCGCGATCGCCGTGCAGACCCACCAGCGGGTCGCCGGCGTCATCGAGAACATGTCCTGGCTCGAGCTGCCCGACGGGTCCCGTCAGGAGATCTTCGGCTCCGGAGGCGGGCAGGCGGTGGCCGACTCGCTCACCCGAACCATCGGTGCACCCGTGCCGCTGCTCGGCCAGATCCCGCTCGACACGGCCCTGCGCATCGGCTCCGACCAGGGGACCCCGATCGTCCTGGATGGGTCGACCTCACCGGCCGCCGTCGCCCTGCGCGGCATCGCCCGCGAGCTCGGCACCCGCTCCCGCGGCCTCGCCGGCCGCTCGCTCGGCCTCACGCCCAGCGGCCGCTAGACGATGGTGCCGGTGGGGGTGCGCGCGTTTGCGACGAAGGAGCAACTGAGCGCGTACCCCCACCGGTCAAGTCGTCCCCGCTGAGACGGACTCGCGCCTAGGTGTACTGACCCGACAGGTTGGTTAA
>NZ_AVPL01000077.1 GCF_000768695.1 Knoellia aerolata DSM 18566 | reverse complement strand
CACGGCACCACAGATCGGTTGTCACCTATCGGTGCAGCAGTCCCCTTGACCCCGCACACGCCATGCCAACAGCAAGGCCGTGATCGCGATGGCCACAGCTACTCCGGATAGTGCGAGCTCCATGCGCCCATCCTTCCGCAGACGGGCACCACCGTGCGTGGAGTCGGTTTAGCTTGCCCCCCAACCACCTGCGTGGCTGCTGCCGGTCCTTTTGAAGCAGCTTCCCCCGTGCTGCAAAGCGCCGACACACCACCGAGCCTCATACGGACGCGACATGACGCCGAGGGAACTCAGACGCATGTCTGATTGGCCATTTGAGCATCTCCAGCTGTTGGCGTAGCACGGCGACATCCACCACGTGGATCAGGACCTCCTTGTGCCAAGGCTGCTCGCAGCAGCTCAGGAAGCCGACCCGGTCCCCGGCTGACTGGGTGCCGGTCGAACACGCGGTGCGCGGGGCGCTGGTCCACCACCGGTTGGCGGCGGTCGAGGCCACCGGGGCCTAGCCCAGTGACTGGGCGCTTGCCGACCGTCTGGAGCAGGATGGATATCGCACGCTGCGGGTGTGGGTCACCGCGCCACTGGAGACGACGCTGAGGTGGCTGGCGCGGCGCCGGACCCCCCGCGCGAGGCTCTCGATCAGTAGACGCTCCAGATCTGCGAGGTGGCGACAGCCTGCGCAGCAATGGAGCGCTTCGACGCGGTCATCAACACCGAAGGTGACGGCCCCAGCTGGCCGCCAACCACCTCGTGCGCCTGCCCCCGTTGTCGAGTGAGGGGTGATGGTCCGGCGCGCCGCCTCGCTCGGGAACCGCGAAGTGCAAGGTGCGTCCTATCGCCGCGAGCCGGCCACGTGACGGCCGGAGTGGGGGGAAACTACTGAGCTCGATGTGACGCCTCCCTGTAGGCATGGATACCGCTGCTTGACAGGGACGTCGGTGGCGGCGAGGGCAATGAGATTGGAGGGCCTTCAGCGCTAGGGCAGGTTGTTTTTGAGCGCAAGGTCCTTGAGGCAGCCACGTCGAGTATGTATCAGCGGTCCAGCTTCCTCCTCATCTGTTGTATGGACATCACCAAACCGGTCAGCCCGAACACGGTTGTCTCCCAGCTCCGTAACGAAATTGCCAAGCAGGAGGCGGCGTGCGGGTGTGAGCTGGGGGCGGTCTTCGCGCTAGGGGCGCTGATGCTTTTCATTGGGCACCTGGCCGTCAACTACACCAACTGGTCGGCCACCGGGGCCGTCGGACGTGGGGTGCTGTGGGTCGCGGGCTGCTCTTTGTTCGGCAAGCTGCTCGGCTTGGCATGGGCACGCTGGCGCCTGCTGCAGCTCCGCGGGGAGCTTGACCGAACGCTGACATCTCACTGGCACGTCCCAAACGCAGAGAAGGAGTGATCCGATGGCACGCGTCTGCACCCAAGTCGACGTCTGGATCGAGGAACAGATCTCCAAGCCCGTCGAGGAGTGGGAGAATCAGCAGCAGAAGAAGTGCAAGGACTACCCCTGGTACGACCCGCGCGGCTGGGTTTGCTGGTTTGTGTGGGTCTTGGTCAAGGTTGTGCGGTGGGTTCTGGTCACGGTCGGGCGGTGGGTCGCACGCACCGTGTGCAAGATCGTGGCCGCGGTCGTTGACATTGTCGTGGGTGTCCTGGGCGGGCTTTGGGACGTGGTGGCCGGTATCTTCACCCTCGATTGGCGGCGCATCCTCGATGGCCTTATCAAGATCGGTGCGACGATCGTGCAGGGCGCCATCAACCTTGTCCGCATCTTTGTCCTGTGTGACACCGTCGACTTCATCCGCGGCGAGTTCGACGAGAGGGCCCTGCGCGGGCACGTCCGCGGCCTGCTCGACACGCGCTATGAGGGGCAGGCGCGGGCCGACATCGCCGACGCGATCCGTCTCGACCTCGGTGCGTTCGGATTGCGACTGGACGCGACGGCATACCGGGCATTTCTAGACTCGGAGACCGAGTCCCTCACAGAGCCGGGCGTGCCGAACCTCGTCGCGCTGCACGAAAGCGGCGCGATCAACCTCAAGGAGCTCTGCGGCTTCGAGTATCCGCAGGGGTTCTGGAACCGCAAGCGCTACAAGACCCTCAAAAAGGGGGTTGTGGTCGGCGGCGGAGGTGGTGGAGAGCTCGACAACCCGATCGACGAGGACGAGCTCGACACCTACCTGTCTTCGCGTGGCACCGCCGGGCCGAAGTTCATCGTGCTCGCCATGCGCGATGGTGTCCTGGAGACCAAGATCGCGGCGGCCGAAGACAAAGGCATGCAGCTAGGGCTCCTGCTCAACTTCAACACCGACACCCGTGAGGTCTCTGAGGCACGGCACATCGTCCAGCGCGGCTTCGACCAGCCCGGACCGAGCGCCTCTCTCGTGCAGTTCCTCGTCTCTCGGCTCGGCCGCACCGACCGGACCGACGCGAGCGCCCAGACCCCGCCGTCGCTGCCCGCAGCCGAAGCCGCCGCCAGGCACGAGCTCTGCCACCCCCTGGTGGCCGGCGTGTTCAAATACACCGACGGGCTGCGTGGTCTCGCGGCGAGCTTGGAAGCAAGCAGTTGTCAGGACCGGCGCGACGCCTCAGGTGCGACCTTCATCGACAACTTCCCCGACGTCGTGTGGAAGTACGTGCCCATCCACGAACTTGGGCACTGCTTTGGCCTCTGCCACGTCGACGGACTGGATCGGATCATGGTGTCCTCGCGCCAGAACACGCTGTGGACCTGGTCGCTGCTGTGGAACTGGTGCCTTCGCGGCGAGCCGTACTTCACTTTGGACGAGGCAAAGTCCACGTGGGACTACATCATCGCCAACTTCGATGGCGAGTGTCTCGGTGTCAAACCCGTGGTTATCGAGTAGCGGCATTGGCCAGGCCTCACGTCAGCCGCGGTCCAAACGGAGCCACCATGACGCAGACGCTACAGGGCGAGTCCAGCGCGATTGCAGTCGAGGGCCTTGAGCAGCTAAGTGGGGTAATCTCCAGCCCAACTCAGCCCTTAGGGCCGGTGACGGCCGAGCCAATCGTGGAGGCGGCAGCCCTCGCCATGCCGCACGGCGAGCACGCCGGTCTGACGCTGATGCGCCAGATAACGTGACGTTCCTGCTCACGACGAAGCAGGGTCGCTAACGGCACATTCTGGATCGTCGAGGACCCTGAAGCACCCAAATCTAGGACGCGCCTCGGGCGCAGTGGAGGTGATCCGATGTCCATCGCGGGGTCGGTCGGGAACGGCGGCATCAACGACAGCCACGACGTCCAATACGTCCAGGCGCTATTGAACATCGGCCTCGAGGACGCTGGGCAGAGTGCCCTCGACCTAGACGGCAAAATTGGTCCGCTGACGATCGCGGCGATCTCAAACTTCCAGTCCTCCCAACTGGGCTTCGCCGACGGGTTGGTCGAGCCCGACCGGCAGACCATCACGGCAATGGAGGCACAAATCGTCGCGTTCTTCCCCGAAATCAAGGCGGCGGCGGCGATGGCTTCGGTGTTGTCCTTTGAGCCCGTCGAGTCCGAGCCGCAGCCCGAGGAGGACCCCGTCATGAGCGATGCCGAGGTTCAGTCCTTCATCCAGTCGATAAGTGAGGGCTGAGTCATGGACCCTATCGACGCCCTACTCTTGGACTTGGGTAACGCATTGGTCGAGCTCTTCAGAATCAACCGTGGTGCCATCCACGGCATCTACCAGGGCTCCCACGAAGCCGCGTTGTTCGAGGCTCAGGGCGGCATGATCGGGCCTGGCGGGTTCAACCACCTGCAGAGTGTGATCGACTCGGCGGCGGCCATCCAGACCAGGCAGGATGCTGCGAATCTCGCTCTCAATCGGATCAACGGTGTCGACCCGGTGCTCGGTCCACGGGTTCGAGCCCTGTGTCAGCCCGTTCTCGACCTCGGGCAGCGCTACCTCGACGCGGCTGCCCAGACCCGGAACGCTGCTGCGGTGCTGCAACAGACGAACGCCACCCGTCTTCAAGGCGTTGTCGTCGGTCAGGGCGGCCTGGGTCCGGAGATCGTCCGTTCGGAGCAGGCGCTGGTGTCGAACCAGCTGACCGCGATGGCCCAGCAGCTGGAAGCCCGCGGCATCGAGCCGCGGCTGATCCCACAGGCTCAGAGCGCACTGCAGTCCACCCTCAACGCCATCAAACAGCTTCCCATCGACGGCCGAGAAGCCGCGCACAAGCTTGGGGTGGTGCTCGCCTCCATCCGGCTGCTCGTGCGGCAGACAGCGGTGCGCGCCGCGATCATCGGTCGCGCTCGGCTCCTCGCGGTTCTGCTGGGTATCGAGCAGGCCCTCGTGGCGTTCGGGTCACGGCTGACGACGCCGATTCTCATCGACATGCGAGTGATCCACCAAACACTGGGCATCTCCGGCCCCGAAGCCTGACCCCGGACAGAGCGAGCCGAATGTACTGACTGGGGACGTTGGTTGAACAGGCGAATGCGGCTCTTCCGCAAGCGGTGTGGGGTCTGTGGCGGTTGTTGTGGAGCCACGCTGGCAGGGATTCGCAGCGTTCGCCTTCGGAGCTGTAGCAGTAGGCGCAGCCCACCCCTCCGACATGGTCCGATGGAATCGTTCGATCTTGCGGACGAAGATTGAGGCGTCGCGCGCACTTGCGTCACGACGCCACGCGGAGGCTACGCAAGTCGAAGGGTTCGTGCAGTCGAAGATACGTCCCTCCTCGAGCTGCGCCACAAGGCTTGCGACTACCCGCGCGGCAAGGAGCCCTGCTGCCTCGCATATCGCAATGCCGACCCCGCTGACCGCCAAGCCGATCAGGAAGTCCTTGATCAAGCGTGGCAGGCGCGTCATCGCGAATGACCATGGACAAGCGCTCCCCGGTTCCGGTATCCAAGTCGGAGGGCCGAACCAGACCGTCTCGGTGCGGTAGGCCCTGGTGGTGAAAGGAGCGGCGTGGGCGCCGACCCGGGGGACCTGGTGCTGGACGTTCTCCGCCGCGCCCTGATCGACGCCGTCCACGACGCCGTGTCGGAGGTGATGGGAGAGCTCACGAACCTGGCGCCAGATCCCACCTTCTCCACGACGGACTTCGACGGGCTCGTGCTCCAGCCCGCGTCCACGGCGCACCCCGTGCTCGACCAACTGCGCCGGTTCACCGGGGGCGCGCCAACGAACGACGTCAGCCTGCGCGGTTGGCGGACCACCACCGGCGCGGATGCCGCGTTCGGTCTGGCGCTGGTGGCGCGCTCGGAGGCGGCCGTCGTGGCCCTGACGATGGTGCCAGCGCAAGGTCCCCGGCTCGTCCTGCGCGCGGCGGGCCTTGCGGGCACGACGGTCGCGCTGCAGGCCGACGCCTTCAGGCTCGCCGTCACCGGCACCACTCCGGATGCCGTGGAGGTGGCCTTCACCACGGACGCGCCGCCCGACCCCCGCAGGCTCGTCGCCGGCAGCGACCTCACTGTGAGCTTGGAACGCAGGCAGACCGAACGACTCGGTGACGGACCTTCGGTCGACTTCGGCACGGTTGACGTCGGCGCTCGGCTCTGGAGCGACTCCGCGGGAGCCCTGCACCGCAGCGCACGCTTAGGCATCGCCGGCGGGCGGGTAGCGCTCGTGCCGGGCTTCCTCAGCGGGGTGCTGCCGGTCAGGCTCGTCTTCCCGCTCGACCTCGACCTGTCTCTCGACGACGGCGCGGGCGTCATGCTCGCCGGAAGCCCGTCTCTCTCGACCCGGCTCTCGGGCTCCGACCAGCGCTGGCTCGACCTCGTCGTCGGCGCGGTTGGCGGCGACGCCCCCGCCCTGAGCATCGGCTTCAGCACGACGCTGAGCGCCTCCCTCCCCGGTGTGCCGATCAGCGTCAAGCTCGACGGGCTCGGCTTCTCGTTCCCGCTCTCGCTCGACCTCGGCAGCCCGCTGCTGCCCGACCCCGCCGCCCTCGAACCGCACGTGCCCGACGGCGGCCAGGTCACCGTCGACCTTCCAGTGATCGCGGGCGAGGGGTTTCTCCGGCGCGTCGACCGCGACCTCGTTGGCGGTCTCTCGGTGCGGATCCCGCCAATGTCAGCGACCGCCTACGGCGTGCTCTCCGAGCCCCGCGACGGCGTGCCGCTGTCGTTCCTGGTCATCCTCGGGGCCACCTTCCCGCCCCCCGGGGTGCAGATCGGCTTCGGGTTCGCCATCACCGGTCTCGGTGGCCTCGTCGGCGTGAACCGCCGGATCGACCGAGACGCGCTGCTGCGCGCGGTGTCCGACGGCTCAGCGGCGGCACTGCTCTTCCCGGCCGACCCCTCGAGGGCGGCCGACTCGGTCACCCGCGCGCTGCCGGCGGTTTTCCCCGCAGCGCGAGGGTCGGTGGTCGCGGGCCCGATGTTCCAGATCGGCTGGGGCGGCAGGCTGGTCAGCCTCTCGGTCGCAGTACTCGTGGAGTCCTCGCGCCAGGTGCGGCTCACCATCCTCGGCACGATCACGGTGGCGCTGCCCGACCCCGAGGTGCCGCTCGTCTTCCTGCGGGCCACCTTCGCCGGCCTCATCGACCCCGCAGAGCCCAGCGTGATGTTCGTGGCCAGCCTCAACGGCTCGCACCTTGTCGGCATCCCGCTCACCGGTGACCTGCTGCTGCTCACCCGCGGCGGCAAGGACCCCGCGCTCGTCATCAGCGCCGGTGGCTTCCACCCCGCCTTCCCGGTCCCCCGAGGCGTCCCCGCGCTGCAGCGGCTGGGCATGGACCTGTGCCCCGTGCCGTGGATGCAGATGCGCTGCGAGGCCTACTTCGCCCTGACGTCCAACACCCTCCAGCTGGGCGCGCGGCTCGAGCTGTCCGCCGAGGTTGCCGGCTGCGGACTGCGTGGCTACCTCCAGTTCGACGCACTGGTGCAGTACTCGCCTTTCCACTTCGTCGCCGACGTCTCGGGCGGCATCGCCCTGCGGGCGTTCGGGCAGAACCTGATGGGGGTGCACCTCGCTCTCCACCTCGAGGGGCCGGCTCCCTACCTCGCCCGCGGCACCGGCTCGATCGACCTGTGGCTGTTCGAGGTCAGCTTCGACTTCGAGCTCGGCTGGGGTTCGCCCGCCCCCGAACTCCTCGGAGTGGGCCCGGACGCAGACCTGCGCGCCGCCCTCGTCGACCCGAGCGCCTGGCGCTCACGGTCCACCACGGGCGTGCCCGGACTCGTGCTCACCGAGGCCGCCCGCGGCCTGCTCGGCAAGGGCACCCTGCTCGACCCGTATGCCGTCGTCTCGGTGCGCCAGGACGTCGTGCCCCTCGGGCTGGAGATCCGCCGCTACCGCGGCGCACCGGTCGCCGCCCAGCGCTGGGACCTCGTCGACGGGTCCTTCGGGCCCGGGGAGCCGGCCGACCACATCCAGCAGGTGCAGGCCCAGTTCGCCCCCGGCCTGTTCGTCGACACCGCCAACGACGACAAGCTCCTCGGGTCCCAGCCCTTCCTGCCGCTGCGTGCCGGCATCGAGCTGTACCCGCGGCCCGCCGACGGCGCAGAGGCCCGCCCGGGTGACCTCGTCTGGGAGGAGCGGCTCGTGGCGCGCAACATCCGGATGCGCGGCGACGGCGTCGCCGGGCCGTTCGCCGACCTCGTCGTGCTCGAGGCCATGGCCGACCTCGTCGAGCTCACCGACCCCGGCTGGTGGCCGACGGTCGAGGACGTCGTGACCGTCGACCCGGTGACCCCCGCCATCGCGGTGTCGACGTGGTCGATGGCCGACGGCGGATTCGGCGCGGGCAGCAGCTTCGAGCTCGACCAGGCTGTCGCGGAGATGGGGCCCGACCTGATGGTCGTCGAGGCATGGGAGCTGTGAGATGGCCGACCTGACCTTCAGCTCGTTCGCGCAGGGCCCGCTCGGCGAGGCCATCGAGGCGGTCGACGGCGGGGGTTCGCTGCCCCCACCGGTGTTCAGTCCGTCGGTCACGCTGCTGGGCCCCGGGCCGGAGCAGAACCCCGTGCAGGGTCCCGACCTGCGGCTGCTGGGCCCGGGCGATGTTGCCGGCCTGGTGCCCGGCAGCGTGGTGCGCCGGGAGCCGGCGCCGGGCGCTTCCGACGTGGAGCCCAACTACCTGGCGTGCGTCGAGCTGGTGCCGGCCGAGCTGCCGTGGATCCTCACGCCGGCCCGGGCGAACGCCGGCCGGCTGCGCCCCTGGTTGGTGCTCGTCGTCCTCGACCTCGACGGCTCCGAGCTGCACGACGGCGCGCCGCTGCCGTTCGTCGACGCCCGCATCGACCAGCTCCCCGACCTCGGCGACTCGTGGGGCTGGGCCCACGTGCAGAGCAGCGCCGGCGCCGGTGACCTGCCGGGCGGGGCCCGGGCCGCAGCCGCGCGGCTCGCCCGGCTGGTCTGCCCGCGCCGGTTGGACTCGGGCGTCACCTACCGCGCCCTGCTCGTCCCCGCCTTCGAGACCGCACGTCGGGCCGGGCTCGGTGAGCCGGTCGCCCCCGACACTCCCCACACGCCAGCGTGGGACGTGCGTTCGGGCGGCTCGGTGAAGCTGCCGGTCTACGACAGCTGGACCTTCGGCACCGGGCCCAGCGGCGACTTCGAAGAGCTGGTCGCCCGGCTGGCGCCGATGGACCGCAACGCGCTCGCCGTCTCCTCCGTGCGCCGGGTCGACGTTCGCGCACCGTGGCCGGGCGACACCGCGATCAGCCCCGACCCTCAGGTGATCGGCGTCCAGGGAGCCCTGTGCCCTTCGCCGCTGCCGCCGCCGGTCGACCCGCCGGCCAGCGCCGAGGTGATGGATGCCGTCGCCACCCGGCTGCGCGCCCACCTCGACGCCGCGGGGCGGCGGATCGCCGGCGAGGACCTGCCCCCGGGTGCCCCGCACACCCTGGCACCCCCGTCGTACGGCGGGCGCCACGTGCTGGTCGACACCCTGGCCGACGGGCCGCCGTGGCTCGACCAGCTCAACGCCGACCCCCAGCGGCGGATCGCGGCCGGGCTCGGCGCCGGGTACGTGCGGGCCAACCAGGAGGACCTGATGGCCAAGGCGTGGGAGCAGGTTGGCGCCATCCGGGAGGCCAACCGGCTGAGCAACATGGTCGAGCTCACCACCGGTGTCGCCGAGCGGCTGCACGAGCGGCACGTGGTCCCGCTGACCGCGGGCGAGACCGTCGCCTTCGCGGCGCCCGCGGCGGCGCGGGCGCGGCTGACTGGCACCACCACGCTCGACCTCGAGCTGAGAATGAGCCGGCTGCCCGACGGAGCCGCCAGCACCGCCTTCTCCCGGAGGGTCCGGCCGGCTGGCAAGCTCGCCCGCGCCACCGGCCTGAGCGGGTCGGGCGTGCTCGCGCGCGCCCTGTCCGGTGACGTCGCCGTGCCCGCCAGGCAGAGCGTCGTCCCACCATCCCCGGTCGTCTTCGCACAGGCCGACCCGGCGCTCGCCGCCACCGCGCTCACCCGACAGCTGATGGCCGTCTCCGCCCTGGCGCAGGTGGCCACGGTGAACGCCGCCGACGGCGGCGCCGCCCTGAAGGAGCGGCTCGACACGCTCGGGGGCGGCGTCGCGCAGCTGGCGCTCGCCGGCCGCCCGGGCGAGATCCGGGAGGCAATCGCGCCGCAGCTGACCGAGGTGTCGGCGGTGATGACCTCACTGCTCGGCGACCTCGCGCGCGGCGACACGTTCGCGGGCCTGAGCCGCGACGGCATCGCCCTGCAGCCCGACGACGTGGGCCGCCGGGTCACCGAGCGCTTCACGCCCGGCGACAGCCACTGGCAGCGCCTCGCCTCGCAGACCTCCATCCCGCCGCACTTCACCCGCACCGCCAGTGGCCGGGTGATGAGGTGTCCCGACTTCCCGGTGCCCACCGCCCTGGCACTGCTCGCCTCCGACCCCGAGTGGTTCCTGCCCGGGCTCGGCGCGCTGCCCAACAACACCGTGGCGCTGTTGTTCCAGAACTCGGCCTTCATCGAGTCCTACCTCGTCGGCATCAACCACGAGCTGATGCGCGAGCTGCTGTGGCGGGAGTACCCCACCGACATGCGGGGCACGCCGTTCCTGCGCTTCTGGCCGCGCCCCGATGCCTCGCCGGACATCGCGCCCCTGCACACCTGGACCGACCAGGCGCCGCTCGGCGACCGCCTGCTCGGCGACGAGGCGCTCGCCATCCTGCTGGTCCGTGGCGACGTCGTTCGTCGCTACCCGGCGATGCTCGTCACCGCGGTCCCCTCCGGTCGTCCGGACGAGGCCGGGCGCCACCGCCCCGACCCGGCCGCCGAGGTGTTTCAGCCGTTGTTCGTCATCACCATCGACGCCCAGACCAAGGCCTACGCCTTCCACATCGCCGACGAGGAGCTGCAGCGGCCGGCGACGCGGGAGCAGCCCGGCTGGTTTTTCGTGATGTCGGAGAACGGGTACCGCATCCGGTTCGGCTTCGACGAGATCGGCACGCAGGAGCCCGCGCTGATCTCGTGGGACAAGGCGGTCTGGCCGCTCCCTGGTGACGGCCCCGACGGCGGCGGCGCCGGTGCCAAGGTGCCCCTGCGTCGCGGGTTCGCCTTCGCCGGAACCCGGTTCGACCCCCCGGTGCCCGGCACACCTACCCAGGCGGCCTGGAACCGGGATGCCGCAGACATCGCCCGGGTCACCCTGCAGAAGCCGTTCCGGGTCGCCATCCAGGCCGACGTGCTGTTCGACACCGGCGGTGCGCCGTGAGCGAGGAGACGGCCGCTGCTCGGCTTGCTCTCGCCGAAGCGCGGGCCGAACGGGAACGAGCGATGCGCGAGCTGCGCACGGCCGAGGCGCACGCCGACTTCTGGCGCGAGCCCGACGGCAGCCTGCCGGTCATCGACCCCAACGTGCCCGGGAACCAGGAGGCCTTCGTCGAGGTCTCCGGCCTGCAGCCGGCCCTCGACGCCGCGACCGCGCACGTGGAGGCGGCCGAGGCCGCGCACACCGCTGCCGCGCAGGCCTACACGACGCGGGCGGCGCAGGAGCCGCTCTTCCCCGAGGGCAACCAGGACCCCATCCTGCTGCTCCCCGTGCGGCTCGAGGCGGTCTACGCCACCTCGGCCGACCGCGACCCGGAGCTACGGGTGCGGGTGTTCCCCGACGACGTGCACGTCGACTCGCACGAGCCCGGGCTCACCGAGGGCGAGCAACGGGTCGGCCGGGCCTACTGGGAGGCCGTGCACGCCGCCACCACCGACGAGGATCTGGCCGCCGCGTGGGACGCGCTGGTCTCCCGCGCCGCCCGCAGGGCCACCTGGGTGCGGGAGGCGCTGACGCCCACCAACGCGCCGCCCGCTGCACCGACGTTCCCCGAGGTCGAGACCGTCGACGAGGCGTGGATGCGCGCCGCCCGCACCCGCCTGCTGCCCGACCACTTCGAGTTCTCGGCGTACCGCGACGGCGTGCTGCAATGGCGCAAGGTCGGCGCCGCCATCCCTGACACCCTGCCGCTCGGTGTCGCCCCCACCTCAGCCGGCGACGGAGCCGACGACGACGAGATCCCGCTCGACCCGGAGAGCCGATGGCTGGCCGACTTCCTGAAGGCGCGGGCCGTGGGGATGGCGCTGGCCGTGCCGCTGGACTCACCTGATGACCGTTTCGACCTCCTCACCGCGGTCGGCATCGGCAGCCAGGATGCCGCCACGGGTGGCACCCGCCTCCAGGAGCAGCTCGTCGCGCACAGCCACACTGGTGGGCTCAGCGTGGTGCAGCCCCGGACGCCGACCAACAACACCGCGGGGTCGCGCAGTTCGTGGCGCTCACGGCAGGCTCCGCTGACGCCGACCGAGCGTGACGCCCGGCTGGCCCGGCACGACCAGGCCTCCGAGCAGGAGGCCGCCCGCCTGGGCCGGGCGCTCGGCATCGACGGCGCCGTGGCGCTGGCTCCCGCCACCGACCCGGACGACGAGCACGCCGAGCTCTCGGCAGCGCTGCACCGGCTGCGCGCCCGCAGCCTGATGTGGTCGCGCGCACTCGGCCCGGTCGAGCAGGCGATGCTCGATGAGACCCCGGTCGACGAACCGTGGCTGCACGCGGCCGCCGACCACTTCGCGGCACACGTGCGGGGCCGCGGGCCGCACCCCCTCCTGCGTATCGGTCGCCAGCCGTACGGCGTACTGCCGGTGAGCTCGCTCGACGTCTGGATCGGCGCCGCGCCCGACGACCTGTTGGCCCGCCACGTCGGCTCGTTCCAGGCCGCGTTCGCCGAGCGCACCCTTCGCGCCGCGCGTATCCTCGAGGGCCCCGACCAGGATGCCGTGCTCATCGACCTGCTGAGCTTCCAGGCCACCCCGCGCCGGCTAGCGACGTGGTTCCACCAGGTCTCGGGAAGGGAGAGTCGACCACCGCCGTCTACCGCGGGTGCGATCCCCGCCTCGATGGCCATGGCCTGGCAGAGCGTCGACGTGCGCCGCAACGACGAGGGGACGCCGGTCGAGCCCGACTGGTTCGAGCCGCTGCCCGACCCGCTGCCCGACGAGCTGAGGGCATTCCTCCAGCGCCGCCCCCTCGCCCAGCTTCTGGTGCTCTTCGACGAGACGATCGCCACGATGCGGCAGACCCACGTTGCCCCGGTCGAGGCCGACTTCCTCGCCGTCTACGTGCCGCTGGCCACGGTGCTCGAGCAGCTGTGCTCCGCCCCGACACGCAGCTTCTTCTACACACAGGCGCACTGGTCGTCCAACGCCATGTCCAACGTCCTGCGCGGCGGCCCCGCCCTCCCCGGGGAGGTCGACCGGGCGGTCGAGCAGGCGCTGCGCTACCGGAAGCACTTCGCCCCCTTCGTCGACCTCGAGGATGAGGCCGTCAACGACCTCGAGGCCGTCGAGGCTCTCTACCGCGAGACGAGCGACCCGGTCTCCCAGCGGGTCGATGCCTGGGTGACCTCGCTGGCCACCAGGCGCCTGCACGAGCTCCGCGAGAGTGGTGTCGATGGCATCCGCACGGGTGGGTACGGCTGGCTCACCGACGTGCAGGCAACGACGCCGGAGCCGTCGCGAGAGGGCTTCCTGCAGACGCCGTCCTTGCACCACGCGGCCACGGCGGCGGTGCTGCGCTCCGGCTGGCAGGCGCACGCCGACCGGCGTGCCTTCGCGGTCGACATCCAGTCGGCCCGGGCGCGTCGCGCGCAGGCCGTCATCGAGGGCGTGCGGGCCGGGCAGGAGCTCACCGCGCTGCTGGGCTACCAGTTCGAGCGCGCGCTGCACGACGCCCACCTCGACCGGTTCGTGCGCGGCTTCCGAGCGACGTACCCGCACGCCCCGCTGGTCGAGCCGGATGCCGTCGACTCCGACGAGGCGCGCGCCACCATCGGCGCCCGCAACGTCGTCGACGGGCAGGCGCTGCGCCGCGACCGGGCGAGCCTGCAGGCGGACGACGCAGCCCTGCTGGCAGCCGCCGGCTCAGAGCTGCGCGACGACGCCCCCGCACTGCGCCGGATGATCGCGGAGCTCGACGAGACCTTCGACGCCGTCGGCGACCTCGTGCTCGCCGAGAGCGTGCACCAGCTGGTCGGCGGGAGCCCGATGCGCGCCGGCCTGGCCGCCGACGTCGCGGGTCGCGGGCACGACCTGCCGACCGACTTCGACGTGCTGCGCACCCCGCGCACCGGCATCCCGCTGAGCCACCACGTGGCGATCGGGCTGACCGACGAGACGGCCCCCGGCTGGGCCGACGACCGCCCACTGGCCCGGCTCGAACCGCGGCTCGAGGGCTGGCTGCGCCGGCGCCTTGGACCGGCCGGCGACTGGCCGGTCGGCACCGACCTCGGTCACTCCTGGTGTGCCCTGGACGCCCTCCTCGCCACGCCCACCGCCATCACGGCCGCGGTCGCCGCCGCCGGCGGCGTTCCCGACGACGCGGTCATCGAACGCCTCGCCGTGGTCTGCGAGCGGCTGCGGGCGGTGCTCGCCGGGTGCACCCCGCTCACCGCGCGCCACCTCGACCCGGCGTCCGACCGGGTCGGTGACTCGCTCGACCTGCGCGACCTCGACGCCCGGCTGCGCCCCTGGTGGGGGCAGGTCGGCACCTGCGCCGGGCGCTACGCGGATGCCGCCGAC
>NZ_AVPL01000076.1 GCF_000768695.1 Knoellia aerolata DSM 18566 | reverse complement strand
GGCCGCGCCGGCGCCCACGCCGCCGGCCGCGAGCCCGCCGGGTCCGACGCCTCCGCCACCGCCACCACCGGCGGCCTGCAGGCCGGCAGAGGTCGGCCCGCCGGTCGGGTTCGTGCCGTTCGTGCCGATCGTGCCGGTGGTGTCACCGTCGGAGCTGATCGGGTCGAGCCCGGTCTCCGGGTCGGGCTCCGGCAGCTCGGGGTCGACGATCGTGACCTCCGGGTCCCGGGGGTCCGGGTCGGGGACCTCCTCGCCGTCCGGGTCGCGGTCGCCCCCGTCGCCGTCGTCCTCGTGGAGGACGAACCCGGTGTCGGGATGCACGGCGTAGCCGCCCGAGGTCGAGGGGGTCCTCGTCCCGGTCGGGTAGTCGCCGTCGCCGCCACCCGGACCCGAGGGTGCGTACGGCGTCTCGGACTTCGTCCTGGTCTCGATCGGCATCGTCGCGGTCGCCGTCTGCGTGTCGGTGCCGAGCTGGTCGAGGACCCGCTTGGCGGCCTGGTTGCGCTGCTCCCACAGGGCGTCCTCCGCGGCCGCGGCGGCCTCCGCGTCGGGAACGCTGTACGCGGCGCGGTTCTCGGCGGTCGGGAGGTAGGGCGCCGGGAGGCGGGTGTGCTCCGACGGGTCGACGTACGTCGAGATGCTCGCCACCTCGGAGTACCACGCGGACTTCGCGTCGGTGATGGCCGTGTGGACCTGCCCCAGGCTGGTGTCGACGTCGCCGACCTTGGCCGCGTGTCCGTCGAGGGTGGCGCCGAGCTTCTCGAGGGTGGACAGCGCGGCCTCGGCTGCCGGGCCGACCCAGCCACGTCCACCGTTGGGGGGTGCCTGGAGCTCGTCGCGCACGGTGCGCACGTCGCGCGCGAGGTCCTCGAGCTGGGTCTTCGCACCCTGCCAGTCCTCCTGGGTCAACCAGATGGACGCCGTGCTGGACGAGAAGACCTTGAAGAGCTGCCGCTCGAAGTGCTTCGCCTTCGGGTTGAGCGTGGGTCCGCCGCCCCCGTCGTCAATGACCGCCATGACCGTGCTCCTTCGTCGTGACCGCGAGCCCATCCGTCGCTGCCGTGGTGTCGTGGGCCTGTGAGGTGGAGGGGGGTGCGCCGTCGGCCCGGCCCGCCCGGCGTCGGAGGACGAGGACGAGCGCCGCGGCCACCAGCGCGAGCGCCAGGAGGCCGACGAGCACCCGTACCGGGGCGGACCCGCCCCGGTCGGAGCTGTCCCCCTCGGCCGCAGCGGGCCCGGCCGCGCCGGTGGGGGTCTCGCCGGGCGACGGAGACGCCGGGGTCGAGGAGGTGGGTGAGGGGGTGGGTGAGGAGCCGACGGCGGCGGCGATCTGCGCCGCGGTCGGTGAGACGACACCCGTGTCGACGACCATCGGGTTGGTGTCGGGGAGCGACGCCACGTCGAGCCTCACCGCGTCGGCGGGAGCGAAGATGCCGAACCCGTAGGACTCGGTCTTGCCGGTCGACGCCGGGAGGTTGCTGCCCACGCGCCGGAACCACGTGAGGTACTTCCCGTTCTCGGCGCGCAGCCCGATGGCGTCCTTGGCGGCCTGGAGGACCTGGTTGCCGGTGGCGTCGGGGTGCGCCGACCAGACGGCCGCGAGGCCCCCCGCCGTGATGGCCGTGGCCTGCGAGGCACCGTCGGCGAGGGCGTCGCTGCGCCATCCGGACGAGTCCGAGGCACCGGTGGCGACCTTGGTGCCCGGGGCCGCGAAGTCGAGCAGCGGGCTCTTGCGCAGGGCGCTGGAGTCGAGGTTCCCTGCGGCGTCGACGTGGGTCACCGTGACGACGCCGTTGCCGATCCCGGGCCAGAAGACGTTGCGCGTGTCGTTGTTGGTGGAGGCGACGACGATCGCCCCGGCCCGGTAGGCGTCGAGGAGCGCCTCGACGAGCGCGCCGTCGTAGTCGACCGACAGGCTGACGCTCAGAACCCTGGCGCCGTCCTTGACGGCCAAGCGGATGGCGCGGGCCGTGGCCGCACCCGACTGGTCCAGCCCCGTGTCGTCGAGGCGGCAGCCGTCCCCGCCCCCGTCGGTGGTGTCGGCGTAGAGCACCGCGTAGTGGCGCAGCGTGGCTCGTGGGGCGATCCCGGCGATGCCGCGCCCTCCGGCGGCGGTGCCCTTCCCGCTCCCGACGATGAGTGAGGCCATGCTCGTGGCGTGGTCCGCGCCGGCCCCCTTCGCCGTGGAGGACTGTCGCTCCCCTCCCTGCGTCAGGCACTCGGTGCTCGAGGCCGCGACCCGACCCGTCAGCTCGGGCACGCTCGCGTCGATCGGCCCGTCGATGACCGCCACCGTGACCCCCTGCCCGGCGCCGGTGCGGTGGAGCTCGTCGACGCCCATCGCCGCGCGCCACCACTGCCCGTCCTCCAGCGCGTCCGCGGAGGCCGAGGGCACGCCGACGAGGGTCGCGAGCGCCGCCGCTCCTGCGACGGCCAGGGCGGTCGCACGACGGAGGCGTGGTGGGCGGGCGGGCATCGTCACTGCGGGGGCGGCGTCTCGGACGTGGGTCCGCCCGTCGGGGGCGTGGGCCCGCCCGTCGGGACGGCGCCCTCGTCACGGGTGCTGCCGCTGCCGCCCTCGGGGACGACCTGACCCGGGGACGTCCCGGTCGTCGCGGCCTCCGCCGACTCGGCGGTCACGGCCGCGGTCTGCGCCGACTCCGTGGACGACGCCTGGTCGTGGTTCTGCGTGCTCGCGAGGGGTCCGTTCTCCCAGCGCTGCCACAGCTCGAGGAAGGCGGCCCCCGCCTGGTCGTCACGGTCCTGCATCTGCTGGGCCGAGGTCCGGATGCCCTGGGCGACCGCGTCGAGGTCGTCCTTGGCGCCACACAGCGTCTCGAGGTAGATCGTGCGGACCTCCTCGAAGACCGAGCCGTACGCGGCGAGCTCCGGCAGGTCGCCGAAGGAGTCCCGGTCCGCGATGGCGTCGCGGATCCTCCGGACGCCCTCGGTGGACTCGTCGGCCCACTTCGTCTGCCTGGTGTTGGCCAAGGTGTTCATGTACTCGGTCGGGTACTCGACCTCGTCGCCCGCCATCGCTGCCTCCCCGTCTCGCTCGTCACCGCGCCGCCGCGACACCCCGTCGCTGCGACGCAGTCCGTGCCGGCACCCCGGTCCTGGGATGCCGGCACGGCCCTACCTGTCCGTGACCGTGCGGTCAGGACCAGCTGTTCTTGTTGCGGAGCTCACCGGCGAGGTAGGCCTCCTTGGACTGCTCCACGGCCTTCTTGATGTCGAGGAGCAGCTCGTTGAGGTCGTTGACCTCGGTGCCCCACTTGCGCTTGACGTCCTCGAAGGCCCCCTTGGCCCCGGCCTCCCACTCGCCCATGTGGGGCTTGAGGTCGCGCTCCATCTCGTCGACCTTGCTGCGCAGGTCGGCCACGCCCTTGACCATGTCCCCGATGAGCGCGTCGAGCCCGCCACCGACGACCTTGATGTCCTGACCGCCACTCATCACTTGCCACCCATCTGCGAGACGTACTTGCTGAGCAGCTCGGACGACCCCTGGTCGTCCGCGGTGTACTGCTTGTCGTTGGAGATGAGGTTCTCGCGGAAGTTCTCGAGGATGTCGACGAGGTCCTGGGCCTGCTTCGTCCAGGCCACCTGGACGTTCTGGAAGGCGCCGGCGCCGGCACCCTCCCAGTGCGACTTCACCTGCTCCATCTGCCCCTGCAGCGTGCTCAGCTTGCTCTTGAGGTCGCTCTTGGACTGGTCGACGATGCTCGCGCTCTTGGCAATGGCGCCGGCGCCGACCTTGTGGCTGTCTGACATGTCACTTCCCTTCTCTCGTTGGCCCCTGGGGACCTCGGTGGTCCACCCGACCACTCATCGTGGTGGGACCCCGGCCTGTCGTTCCCCCGAAGTCCTGACACGGGAGACCATACGGGGGGAGTCCGGGCCCGCCAATGGGGAGAACTCCCCGGTCTATGCTCATGTCCGGTCTCCGCTGCGGCGGGGCAGACCAGGGCATGCACCACCGGGGAGGACCACACGTGAGTCAGAGCACGGCGACGTCGCTCGTCAGGCTGTCGGTGACGTCGGGGACCCGTCGCGCCGACCTCGGGATCCCGGGGTCCATCCCGGTGGCCGAGGTCATCCCCGACCTGGCCCGCGAGCTCGGCGTGCTCGACGCCCACTCCGCCAGCATGGGGTACCGCCTGGTCCGCTCGGACGGCTCCGCTGTCGAGAGTGACAGAAGCCTTGCGGCACAAGGGATCGAGGACGGCTCGGTCCTCGCACTCGAACCCAACCGACCCGACGGCGACAAGGTCTACGACGACGTCGTCGAGGCCGTCGCCGACCTGGTCGAGACGCAGTTCACGCCGTGGACCGCGGCCAACAGCGCCGGCACCGCCGTGGGCGCCGCGGTCGTCCTGTTCGTCGCCGCGGCCTACGCCCTCTTCACCGCCCGGGACAGCGGCCTGCTCATCGCCGCCCTCGCCGGCGCCTGCGCACTCCTGCTCGTCGGCGCGGCGGCGGTCCTCGCCCACGTCCGCGAGCAGCCCTCTGCCGCAGTCGCGCTCGCCCTCACCGCCGTGGCGTATGCCGGTGTGGCGGGATACGCCGCCGTGCCCGAGGCGCCCCTCTGGGGTGAGGGCCTCGTGTATGCCGGCGCGGCGGTCGCGCTCGTCGGCGTGCTCGGTGCCGTGGCCGTCACCCGCTCCCGCCTCCTCGTCGGGGCCACCGCCGTCGTCGGCGTCGCCCTGGCCGTGCTCGGCACGCTGACGCACCACGTCGGCTGGAGCATGACCGCCGTCGCCGCCGGGACGTTCCTCGTCGCGACGACGGCCGGCAACGTCCTGCCCTGGGTGGGCATCTCGACGAGCCGGCTCTCGACGCACCCGCCCAAGTCCGACCTCGAGATCTTCGCCGACACGCCCGAGGTCGAGCGCGAGGCGGTGCGCCGGCAGGTCGCGGCCGGCCACGAGCTCATGGTGGCCCTCGGGGTGGCGAGCGCCGCCGTCATGGTCCTCTGCACGCCCCAGCTCGTCGCCGCCGGGGTGACGGGTGCCCTCCTCGTCTTCGTCGGGTTCATCGCCACCCTGCTGCGCACCCGCCACAGCAGGACCCGCACCACGGTCCTCATCGCCATGGTGTCCGGGGTCTCCGGTGTGGCCGTCGCCGCCGTGAGCGCCGCCCAGGTCCACCCGGGCTGGCGACCGGCGCTCGCCCTCGGGCTGGCCGGTGCGGCGGCCGTCGTCGTCGCCCTCGCGCTCATCCTCCCGCGCACCCGGGTCCAGCTCGGCCGGATCGCCGACGCCGTCGAGGGCGTCGCCCTGGTCACGCTCGTCCCCCTGGCGGCCCTCGCCGTCGGGCTCCTCTGAGGTCGCGGCGTGGCCACCAAGAAGGACCTCGTCGACGCCCAGTCGTTCAGCAGGCGTCGCCTCACCACGGCGTTCGTCAGCGGCGCGCCCGGCGGGCGCGAGGTCGAGCCGCACCGGCCCATGAAGGCGGTCATCGGCGGGTTCGCCCTCACCGTCGTGCTCGTCATCGGGAGCCTGGCCTTCGGGTGGCTCAAGGGCTCCCTGCCCGACAACTGGGGCGACAACAAGCTCGTCATCGCCAAGACGAGTGGCGCCCGCTACGTCTCGATCAAGAAGACGCTGCACCCGGTCCTCAACACGACGAGCGCGCGCCTGCTCATCCCGGCCAACAGCTTCGAGGTCATCACCGTCGCGGACGACAAGCTCGCCACGAAGAAGCGGGGCAGCACCATCGGCATCCCCGGCGCCCCCGACTCGCTGACGCCCCCCGACTCCCTCACCAACTCCGGCTGGGTGTCCTGCCTCGGCGCCGAGAACGGCGTGGCCACCGCGGTCGGCGCCTCAGCGAAGAGCACCTCGACCGCGCCCGGGGCGGCGCTCGTCACCACGAGCGGCCAGACGTTCGTCCTCTCCGGCGGCCTGCGGCACCCGGTCGCCGCGGCCAACCTCTCCACCGTCACCATCGCGCTCGGTCTCGACGGACGCTCGCCGCAGCCCGCTCCGGCCGTCTGGACCAACCTCTTCGCGCTCGGCCCGGAGCTGGCCCCGCTGCTCATCCCGGACTTCGGGAAGCCGGCCGCCGGCCTCCCCCCGGGCGCCACCGTCGGCTCCGTGCTCGCCGTCGCCAACACCGGGCAGGAGGCCCGCCGCTACCTCGTCAACTCGCGCGGCGAGCTCGAGCCCCTGCCCGACGTCGCGCACGCGCTCTACCGGGTCGGCTCGGGCAGCAACACCGACGACCTCGCGGTCACCCCGGCGCAGGTCACCCGGCTGACGGTCCAGCAGCAGCGCATCGCCCCGCAGGCCTGGCCCACCGAGCTGCCGACCCTCGTCAGCGAGGCGCCGTGCGCGACGCTCACCTCGGCTCGTGGCAAGGAGCCCAGGGTCGCCCTGTCGACCTCGACGACGGTCAGGGCCGTCCCGGGGCGCACGAGCGCGACCGTGGACCTCGGCACCGGCGCGCTCGTCCGTGCGGTCGGCGCCGGCTCGGTCACCGCGGGCCCGCTGCTGGCGATCGACCAGACCGGCACGGCATACGCCATCGACGGGTCGACCCCGGACCTCCTCCAGCGCCTGGGCTACCAGGAGGGTGACGTCTCGCCCGTGCCGCAGTCCTGGGCAGAGCTCTTCCGCACCGGACCGGTGCTCAGCGTCAGGGCCGCGCAGACCACCGTGGCCGCCGCGTCGTGATGCGTCGCCGCACGGGCGCTGCCGGGCTGGTTGCCGTCGGCCTGCTCGCCGCCGGGGTCGTGGTGCCCGTGGCGACGCCGCTCGCCCACGCCGAGCCGCGCGCCTGCACCGAGAACCAGGTCCGCTACGTCGCCGAGGAGCCCGGGGGCATCGCCCGCCTCGGGGCCCGTCGCGCCTGGGGGCTGTCGACCGGCAAGGGGGTCGTCGTCGCCGTCGTCGACTCCGGGGTCTCCGCGACGAACGCGCACTTCCCGCGGGGGTCGGTCCTGCCGGGCCGCAGCTTCGTCGGGGGCCCCGCCACCACCGACGAGTCGAGCCACGGCACCGCCATCGCGGGCATCATCGCCGCCCGCGACATCGGTGAGCGGTCCGGTGTCGTCGGCGTCGCCCCGGACGCGCTGATCCTCCCGGTGAAGATCACCGGGGGTGAAGCCGGTGACGACGAGGCCCAGCAACGAGCGGCCAACCTCGCCCCGGGCATCACCTGGGCGGTGTCCGCCGGCGCCGACGTCATCAACCTCTCCCTGTCGACGGCCGCCGACCGCCCCGACGTCCGGGCCGCGGTGGCCGCCGCGGTGAGGGCCGGTGTCGTCGTCGTCGCCTCCGGCGGCAACCGCGACCAGGCCGCCGAGGTCAAGGACGGCCTGCGCTTCCCCGCCGCCAACCCCGGCGTCATCGGCGTCGCCGCGACCACGGGGTCCGACGTCGTCACCGAGGACTCCATCCACGGTCCGCACGTCGACGTGGCGGCCCCCGGTGACGACGTCGCCACGACGTTCCGGGCCTGGGGCGACTGCATCTTCTCGCAGGAGGGCCAGTCGAGCAGCTACGCGACCGCGTACGTCAGCGGGGCCGCCGCCCTGCTCCGCCAGCGGTTCCCGTCGGCGAGCCCGGCCGACCTCACCTACCGGCTCCAGGCCACGGCCTCCCGCGGCACCCGCACCGTGCGCGACGACGTGTCCGGCTGGGGCGTCGTCCAGCCCTACGAGGCGATGACCGCCACCTTCGACGACAGCGTCGCCGGGCCGGTCCGCCCCGGGGGAACGCCGCGGGCGTCCGTGGCGCCCCGGGTCACCACCGTCGACCTCACCCCCTCTCCGGACCCGCGGGCCGGCGACCGGACCACCGTCCTCTGGCTGCTCCTCGGCGTCGCCGTCGCCGTCCTCGGCCTCGGCATGGGCCGGATGCTCCGCGTGCCCCGCGGTTCCTGACCCCGCCTGACCCCGCCCGGCCCGCCCTCCCGGGCGAGCGGACGGCATACGTCGCGGGGAACCCGGTTGGGAGCACCCGTGACGTTCTGGGAGAATCACGCCCATGTCTGCTGACCTCACCCCATCTCGCGCTGCCACGATCCCCGAGCGCCCCTCGCTGGACGGCCTCGAGGACAAGTGGGGCCGGGTCTGGGCGGAGCAGCAGACCTACGCGTTCGACCGGGCCAAGGCGCTCGAGGGCAGCCGGGCAGAGGTCTTCTCGATCGACACTCCCCCGCCGACCGCGTCGGGCAGCCTGCACATGGGGCACGTGTTCTCGTACACGCACACCGACTGCATGGCCCGCTACAAGCGGATGGTGGGCCTCAACGTCTTCTACCCGATCGGGTGGGACGACAACGGGCTGCCGACCGAGAAGCGGGTCCAGAACTACTACGGCGTGCGCGGCGACGCCTCGCTCCCCCACGACCCGTCCTTCGTGCCGCCGCACCGCGGTGACGCCAAGAGCCTGCGCGCCGGCGACGCGATGCCGATCTCGCGCCAGAACTTCATCGAGCTGTGCGACGAGCTGACCGTCGAGGACGAGAAGGCGTTCGAGTCGCTCTTCCGCCGCCTCGGCCAGTCCTTCGACTGGACCATCTCCTACCGCACCATCGACGACCACTCCCGCGCCACGGCCCAGCAGGCGTTCCTGCGCAACCTCGCCCGCGGGGAGGCCTACCAGGCCGAGGCACCGGGCCTGTGGGACGTCACCTTCCAGACCGCCGTCGCCCAGGCCGAGCTCGAGGCGCGCGACTACCCCGGCGCCTACCACCGCGTCGCGTTCCACCTCGGGGACGGCGGCGCCGGCACCGAGCCCGTGTACGTCGAGACGACCCGCCCCGAGCTCATCCCGTCGGTCGTCGCACTCATCGCCCACCCCGACGACGAGCGGTATGCCGGCCTGTTCGGCTCCACGGTCCGCTCACCGCTCTTCGGGGTCGAGGTGCCCGTCGTGGCCCACCCGTTGGCGGAGATGGACAAGGGCGCCGGGATCGCGATGTGCTGCACCTTCGGCGACCTCACCGACGTCATCTGGTGGCGCGAGCTCCAGCTGCCCACGCGCTCGGTCATCACCCGCCAGGGCCGCATCCAGGCGGAGGTGCCCGCGTGGATCGCCTCCGGCCCCGGCGCCGGGCTGTTCGCCGAGCTGGCCGGGAAGACCGTGCACGCGGCCCGCGAGGCGGTCGTCGCAGCCCTCCGCGAGAGCGGCGACCTCGACGGCGAGCCCAGGGCGACCCAGCGCAAGGCCAACTTCTACGAGCGCGGTGAGAAGCCGCTCGAGATCGTCACGTCGCGCCAGTGGTACATCCGCAACGGCGGGCGCGACGCCGCCCTCAACGACAAGCTCGTCGGCCAGGGCCAGTCCGTCGACTTCCACCCGCCGTTCATGCGGGCCCGGTACTCGAACTGGGTCACCGGGCTCAACGGCGACTGGCTCGTCTCGCGCCAGCGCTTCTTCGGCGTGGCGATCCCCGTCTGGTACCCCCTCGACGCCGAGGGCGAGCCCGTGTGGGACCGGCCGATCGTGCCCTCCGAGGAGTCGCTGCCGGTCGACCCGGTCACGCAGGCACCCGACGGCTACGAGGAGTCGCAGCGGGGGCGGGCCGGCGGCTTCATCGGCGACCCCGACGTCCTCGACACGTGGGCCACGTCGTCGCTCTCGCCGCAGATCGCGGCCGGGTGGCGGCGGGTCGACGAGGACGGCGCGGTGACGACCGACCCGCTGTTCGACAAGGTCTTCCCGATGGACGTGCGGCCGCAGGGCCACGACATCATCCGGACGTGGCTGTTCGCCACCATCGTGCGCGCCTACTACGAGCACGGCACGGCCCCGTGGCGGAACGCCGCGATCAGCGGCTGGATCCTCGACCCTGAGCGCAAGAAGATGAGCAAGTCCAAGGGCAACGTCGTCACGCCCGAGGACGTGCTGCGCGAGCACAGTGCCGACGCGGTCCGCTACTGGGCGGCCTCGGGACGGCTCGGGACCGACGCCGCCTACGACGTCGGCCAGATGAAGGTCGGCCGGCGCCTCGCCATCAAGGTGCTCAACGCGTCGAAGTTCGCCCTGTCGTTCGGCGACGTGCGGGCCGACGCCGACCTCGCCGCGATGGTGACCGACCCGCTCGACCGGGCCCTGCTCGCCGGCCTGGCCGACGTCATCGAGAAGGCGACCGCTGGCTTCGAGTCGTGGGACTACACCCGCTCGCTCGAGGTGACCGAGACCTTCTTCTGGACCTTCTGCGACGACTACCTCGAGCTCGTCAAGGACCGGGCCTACGGCGCCAACGTCGACGACGCGGCGGCCGCCTCCGCGCGGGCGACGCTGCGCCTCGCGCTCGACTCGCTGCTGCGCCTCCTCGCGCCGTTCCTCCCCTACGTCACCGAGGAGGTCTGGTCGTGGTGGCACGAGGGCTCGGTGCACCTCACCTCCTGGCCGACCGCCGACGAGGTCCGGCTCGCCGGTGAGCCCGCCGACCCGGCGATGCTCGGGGCCGTCGGCGCCGCGCTGGCGACGGTGCGCAAGAGCAAGTCCGAGGCCAAGCTGTCCATGCGGGCCGAGGTGGCCCACATCGTCCTCGGGGGGCCCGAGTCGCTGCTCGACCACGTCCGTGCGGGCGAGTCCGACCTGAGGGCGGCGGGCAGGATCACCGGCTCCCTCGACTACGTCCCGGCGCAGACGTGGACCGCCAGCGACGTCGAGCTCATCCCCGTGGAGAAGCCCAAGCCACAGGCATGAGCGGCGGGCCGGTCGCGACGACACGACGGCTGAGGCCCGCAGCGACGGCCTGCGTCACGGCATACGCCGTCGTCTCCCTCGTGCACCTCGGAGCCCACCTCGGCGGACACCCTTCCCGACCTCGTCCCGGATTCGCTCGCCTTCGTCGCGCTCATGGGCGCGTTCCTCGTCGCCCACGCGTTCCTCGTCGCCACCTCATGGCGGTCCTCGCGACCGGCGTCCACCGGTGGGCCGGGGCCGGCGGCGTGCTGATCCTCGTGTCGGACGCCCTCATCGCGACCGGGGAGTTCGTCCCGTCGGTCACGGTGCCGCAGAGCGGGTTCTGGGTCATGGCGACCTGTCTCGGCGCCGTCCTCCTCATCGCCCTCGGGGTGCTCCGGCGGGACACGTCAGGCGCGTGAGGTCATCCGGGCGGCGGTGAGCCCCGGCTTGAGCGCGGTGACCGTGACCCTGCGGTGCCCGGTCGGCTGGACGGCGAACCACGGCACCTGCCACCCGCTGAGGGCGACGCGCCGCTCGACGACGGAGTCGCGCCGGAGGTGGTCGACGCGGCCGCTGCCCGGGTCGTAGACGTCGAGGCGCCGGTCGCCGTCACCGGGGAGCACGAGGACGACGTGCCGAGGCAGGCGGCCGTCGCCGATGTAGAGCAGACCGGGCTCGCCGTCGGCCACGACGTCGACGAGGCGGTCGAAGGCCTCGCGCAGGGCGGCCCGGGTCAGCGGCCGCAGGGTCGCGACGTCGTAGCGGGTGCCCTGCCGTGACGCACCGAGCTCGAGCTCGCGCCTCGCCCCCCAGGGCGGCGTGCCGAGGGCACGGGGCCACGGCAGGTGGGGGCGGTGGCGCGCGTCGAAGATGCCGTTGGTCCGCCGCATGACCACGCGTTCGTAGGCCGCGAAGCGCTCCTGCTCGTCGGCCCCGTGCGGTGAGCCGGGCAGGTGGGGCTCCCCCGTGCGCACCCAGCTGGCGAAGACGGGGTCGACGAGCATCCGGGCCACGGTGAGGCAGGCCGATCCACAGGTGACCGGGGACTGCTGCACCGGTCCGGTGTCTCCGGCGCGGAGTCGGTATGCCATGGCCACGACGCCATCCTCGCCCGTCAGGGTGTCGCGCCGCCACCCCTTCCGGCCGGCCGCGACCCGGGCGTCCGATCAGGCTCCTCACCCGGGCCGCTGGCATAGGCTCGGCGGGGTGAGGCGTCGTGAGTGGGGATGGGCGGGCGGCACCGTCGCCGCGCTGCTGCTCGCGGCCTGGGTCTCCGGCGCCGGGTCGGTCTCGGCCTTCACCGTGCCGGGGCAGAGCCCGCCGGCGACCAAGGAGTTCGGTGAGCTCGTCCAGCAGGAGACGGGAGACAACCGGATGCCGGGCGGGGCCGGTCCCGCGCTCGACGACAACGAGATCGTCGCCGCCGTCGTCGCCTGGACGCTGCGGGTCCTCCTCGTCCTCGTCGTCGTCGTCGCCCTGGTGCTCGCGGCACGCGCCCTCGCGAGCCGGCTCCGCCGCGACCCCGTGACCGTCAAGGACGAGGTCCGGGCCGGTCTCCTGCCCGACGTCCTCGTCGCAGGGGTGCGCGAGAGCGAGGCCCAGCTCGACCGCGGGACCTCGAGCGAGGCCGTTATCAACGCCTGGCTCACCCTCGAACGCAGCGCCCGGGCCGTCGGCATCGCCGACGACGAGGCCCGCACGCCGGCCGAGCTCGTCGCCGCGGTGCTCGACGAGCACGCGGTCGACCCGGCCGCCATCGAGCGGCTCGCCTCCCTCTACCGCGAGGCGCGGTTCTCGGAGCACCCCATCGGGGAGGAGCACCGCGCGCAGGCCCGCCGGGCGCTGCGCACGGTCCGGGAGGACCTCCTCCGGCCGCTGGCGGCGCTCGGCGAGGGGACCCGCCCGTGAGGGCACGCCTCCGGGAGCGCGTGCGCGGCCGCGAGCTCAACGCCGCGGTCGTCGTCGCGGCCGGGCTCGGGGTCCTCCTCATGCTCGTCCCGGGCCTCGACCAGCCCCTCCTCCTCCTCGCGTCGGCCGGGCTCCTCGTCGTCGCTGGTGCCCTGGCGACGTGGCTCGTCGGTCAGCGCGGGACGGTGGAGTGGACCACGAGCGCCGGGACCCCCACCCGGGTCCGGGGCAGCGACCGCCGGGTCACCGCCCTCACGCGCACCATCGACCGGGCCGTCGCGGGCGACGCCGTCGCCCAGCAGGAGCTCCATCAGACCGTGCACTCGGTGGCCCGGGCGCGGCTGACCCACCTCGGTCTCCCCGCGGACCTCGACGACGACGGGACGCGCGCCGCGCTGGGACCCGACCTCACGGCATACCTCGCCTCGTCTCCCCCGCGCCGCGTCGGGACCGACGAGCTCGCTTCGTTCATCACCACCCTCGAGGAGCACTGAGTGACCGCGACACCGTCCCTGACCGAGGTCTCCGACCTGGCCGCCACCGTCCTCGTGGCGGTCGAGCGCGCCGTCGTCGGCAAGCGCTCCAGCCTCGAGCTCGTCCTCGCCGGCGTGCTGGCCGGAGGGCACGTGCTCATGGAGGACTTCCCCGGACTCGGCAAGACGCTGGCCGCGCGCTCGTTCGCCCAGGCGCTCGGGCTCGACTTCGCGCGGGCCCAGTTCACCCCGGACCTCCTCCCGAGCGACCTCACCGGCGCGTTCATCTACGACCAGCGGGGGCACGAGTTCGTCTTCCGCCGTGGGCCCCTGTTCACCGAGCTGCTGCTCGCCGACGAGATCAACCGGACGCCGCCCAAGACCCAGGCCGCGCTGCTCGAGGCGATGCAGGAGGGCCAGATCACCGTCGAGGGCGAGACCTTCCTGCTCGCGCAGCCCTTCCACGTGCTCGCCACGGCCAACCCGGTCGAGTACGAGGGCACGTACCCGCTGCCCGAGGCGCAGCTCGACCGCTTCCTGCTGCGGGTCTCGTTCGGGTACCCCACCGCCGGGGAGGAGTGGGAGGTGCTGCGTCGCCGCCTCGAGCGACAGCAGGAGGCCCAGACGGTGCCGGCCGTCACCGACGCGTCCGGCCTCGTCGCGATGCAGCGGGCGGTCGAGACCGTCACCGTCGACGAGGGCGTGAGCCGCTACTGCGTGCGCCTCGCCGCGGCGACGCGGTCGCAGTCGAGCCTCGTCATGGGCGCCTCCCCGCGTGGCGCCCTCGCGCTCATGCTCGTCGCCCGGGCGTATGCCGTCATCCGTGGCCGTGACTTCGTCACCCCCGAGGACGTCAAGGCGGTCGCCCACGCCGCGCTGGACCACCGCGTCACCGTGCGTCCCGAGCTGTGGATCAACGACGTCACCGCGACGAGCGTCATCTCCTCCCTCCTGTCGACGGTCCCGACGCCGTCGCCGACGGGGCGAGAGGGACGCACCGGGTACGAGGGGCCGTGAGCGACGGCGAGGGCCGCGCCGCTGTGCCCGGGCCGGAGCGGCTCGAGGGTGTGGCGCCGGCCGACGTCGCCGACGCCGACGCCGACGCCGACGCCG
>NZ_AVPL01000038.1 GCF_000768695.1 Knoellia aerolata DSM 18566 | reverse complement strand
GACCCCGGTGGGGGCGTGCCGCGCCGCCTCGTCGAGGAGGCCCGGGGCCCGGGAGTCCTCCCCGGCGAGCCAGGCCGCCTCCCCCGCCGCGAGGAACCGGCGGGCTCGCTCGTCCGGGGTCGCCGACAGTGTGGCCGCGCGCTCGAGGGCCGACGACGCCACGGCGAAGGCGCCACGGGTGGACGCCCTCCGCCCCACCTCCTCCATCTCGAGGGCCACCGTGTCGTCGAGCCCCACGGCGGCCTCGCTGCGGTGCCACGCCCGCCGGTCCACGTCGCCGGGCGAGAGGGAGTCGGCCACGAGGGCGTGCAGGAGACGCCGCTCGCCTGCCGGGATCGTCACGTACACGGCCGACGCGACGAGCGGGTGGGTGACGTCGACCCGGTAGGGGGTGACGCTGACGATCCCGAGGTCCTCGGCGCGAGCCAGGTGGCCGAGGTCGAGGCCGGCGGACCCGCAGGCGGCCGAGATCGTGGGGAGGTCCCCGTCGGCGACGACGACGACCTGGAGCACCCGGAGCGCGTCGGCCTCGAGACCGGCGGTCCTGCGGGCGAACGCGTCGGCGACGACGCGTGGCACCGTCACGGTCTGGCCGAACGGGAGGTCGCCGACTCCTCCCGGCTCCTGCGCGAGTGCGCGGATCGCCAAGGGGTTGCCGGCGCTGACGGCGGTGACGCGAGCGCGCTGCTCGGCGCTCAGCGGGGTCCCCGCCGCGTCGTCGGCGAGCCGGGACGCGGCGTCCGCGTCGAGCGGTCCGAGGTGCAGGGTCGGGAGACCACCCCACACGTCCGTCTCGCCGGGTCGGACGGCGGCGAGGACGACGACCGAGTCCACGAGCACGCGCCGGGCGACGAACGCCAGCGCCTGGGCCGAGGGGGTGTCGAGCAGGTGGGCGTCGTCGAGGACGACGGCGAGCGGGCCCGACTCGGCGGCCCGGGTCACGAGGGTGAGCGCGGCCGCCGACACGGCGAACCGGTCGGCGACGCCGTCGGTCCGCACCGCCAGGGCGACGCCGAGGGCTCGCGCCTGCGGCTCGGGGAGGTCGTCGACACCGTCGACGAGCGACTGCAGCACCCGGGCCAGCCCGGCGAACGGGAGGTCGTGCTCGGCCTTGGTGCCCACGCCCCGGAGGAGCAGGAAGCCGGTGGCCCGCTCCACCGCGTGGGCGAGCAGGGCGCTCTTGCCGATGCCCGGGTCGCCGCTGAGGACGAGCACCCCGCTGCGCCCGACCCGGGCGCCGGACAGCAGCGCATCGAGGGTGCGCTGCTCGTCCTCACGGCCCATCAGCATGGCCATCTCATGCTAGGGGAGCCGCCAGGGACCAGGGGGGTCCCCGGATGCGACCGCGGGCGCGGCTGCGCCAGCCTCGACGGGACGCCGGGGCGACCGCCCCGGCCCGACCACAGGGGAACGAGCATGACCACCGACACCGTCACCACGCCCATCGACATGGACACCCTCATGGGCTTCGTCTTCCGCGCCGTCGACGAGGTGGGCGCCAGCCTCAACTGCGCCCTCGTCGTCATGGGGGACAAGCTCGGCTACTACCGCGCCCTCGCGGACCAGGGCCCGATTAAGGCGTCCGACCTCGCCCGGCGCACCGCCACCGGCGAGCGCTACGCGACCGAGTGGCTCAACGCCCAGGCCGCCGGCGGCTACGTCGACTACGACCCGCAGACGCGGACCTACTCCCTGCCGGCCGAGCACGCGGTGGCGCTCACCGACGAGAGCAGCCCGGCCTTCCTTCCCGGGTTCTTCCAGCTCGCCTTCGGCACGGTGCGCGACGCCGACCGCATCTTCGACCTCGCGCGCGACGGTGACGGCCTGGGCTGGGGCGAGCACAACAGCGACGTCCACGACGGCTGCGAGCGCTTCTTCCGTCCCGGGTACGCGGCGAACCTCGTGTCCGAGTGGCTGCCCGCCCTCGACGGCGTCGTCGGCAAGCTCGAGCAGGGGGCCCGGGTCCACGACCTCGGGTGCGGCCACGGCTCGTCGACCGTCCTCATGGCGCAGGCGTACCCGGCGTCGACCTTCGTCGGCTCCGACGTGCACGGCGCGTCGATCGACGTCGCGCGCCAGCGGGCGGCCGACGCCGGGGTGGGCGACCGCATCGCGTGGCAGACGGCTCCGGCGACCGCGATCGAGGGCTCCGGCTACGACCTCGTGACGACCTTCGACGCCCTCCACGACATGGGCGACCCGGTCGGTGCCGCCCGTCGGGTGCACCGCGCCCTGGCCGACGACGGCACCTGGATGGTCGTGGAGCCGGTCGCCGGCGACCACGTCGAGGACAACCTCAACCCCGTCGGGCGGGCCTACTATGGGTTCTCCACACTGCTCTGCACTCCTGCGTCCCTGTCCCAGGACGTGGGCCTGGCCATCGGCACCCAGGCCGGTCCGGCCCGGATCCACGACATCGTGACCGCCGCCGGCTTCGGCCGCTTCCGGATCGCGGCCACGACCCCGTTCAACAACGTGTTCGAGGTCAGGAAGTGAGCTGGTGACGACGACCAGCACGCGCTACGGCGACGCGGCGGACCCGGCGAGCCGGGCCCGCCGCCCGGACACGGTGGGTGTCACCCGGCGCGACGGGGTCGACCTCGCCTGGGCGTCCTACGGCAGCGGCGACCCCACGCTCCTCCTCATGCCCACGTGGTCCATCGTCCCGTCGCGGATCTGGAAGGCGCAGGTGCCCTACCTCGCGCGGCACTTCCGCGTCGTCACCTTCGACGGCCGCGGGAGCGGCGGGTCGGGTCGCCCGACGGGCGCCACGGCATACACGAACGAGGAGTATGCCGCCGACACGGTGGCGGTCATGGACGCGGCTGGGGTGGACCGCGCCGTCCTCGTCTCGCTGTCGTGCGGCGCCTCGTGGTCGGTCCACGTCGCGACGACCCATCCCGGGAGGGTGCAGGGGCTGTTCGCCATCGCGCCGTCGTGCGGCTTCGCGGTCCACGACCCGCACCGCGACCACGTCCCGTGGGGTGAGCGCCTCCCGACCGCTCGCGGCTGGCAGAAGTACAACAAGTACAACTGGCTCGAGGGCGACTACGACGACTTCCTCCGGTTCTTCTTCGGCCAGATGTTCAGCGAGCCACACTCCACCAAGCAGATCGAGGACGCCGTCACGTGGGGACGCCAGGTCTCACCGGAGACCCTCGTCGACACCACGGCCGGGCGGCTCGGCTGCGACGGCGCCGTGTGCTCCGACATCGAGGCCCTCTGCCGGCTCGTGACCCAGCCGGTCACGGTGCTGCACGGGTCGGACGACCGCGTCCGCGGCCTGCAGTACGGCGAGCGGCTCGCCGAGCTGACCGGCGGTGACCTCGTCGTCGTCGAGGGTGCGGGCCACGGACCGCTCGCGCGTGACCCCGTGCTCGTCAACCACGAGATCCGGCGCTTCGCGGAGCGGTTCGCCCCGGGCGCCCGGCGCCGGACCCGCACCCGCGCGTCGGGTCGGCGCCGGCGAGCGCTCTACCTCTCCTCCCCCATCGGGCTCGGCCACGCCCGCCGCGACCTCGCCGTCGCCGACGAGCTCCGCCGGCTGCACCCCGACGTCGAGGTCCAGTGGCTCGCCCAGGACCCGGTGACCCGGGTCCTGGAGCAGCGTGGGGAGAGCGTCCATCCCGCCTCGGCGCACCTCGCCAGCGAGTCCGGTCACATCGAGCACGAGTCGGGCGAGCACGACCTGCACGCGTTCCGCGCCCTGCGCCGCATGGACGAGATCCTCGTCAACAACTTCATGGTCTTCGACGAGCTCCTGGAGGACGAGGACTTCGACCTCGTCATCGGGGACGAGGCCTGGGACGTCGACTACTTCCTCCACGAGAACCCGGCGCTCAAGCGGGCCGCCTACGCGTGGTTCACCGACTTCGTCGGGTGGCTTCCGATGCCGGACGGCGGCCCCGAGGAGGCGGCCCTCACGACCGACCTCAACGCCGAGATGATCGAGCAGCGGGCCCGCTACCGCGGCCTGCGTGACCGCTCGATCTTCGTCGGCAACCCGGACGACGTCGTCCCCGACTCCTTCGGGGAGGGGCTGCCCTCGATCCGGGAGTGGACCGAGCGCGAGTTCACGTTCCCCGGCTACGTCACCGGCTTCGACCCCGCCGCCCACGACGTCGACGAGACCCGCGCGCGGCTCGGCCACCGCCCGGACGAACGGGTCTGCGTGGTGTCCGTCGGCGGGTCCGGGGTGGGGCTGCCGCTGCTGCGGCGGGTGCTGGACGCCGTGCCACTGGTGCGCCGGGCCGTCCCCGAGCTGCGGTTCGTCGTCGTCACCGGGCCACGGATCGACCCCGGCGCGCTGCCGAGCCCACCGGGCGCCGAGGTCGTCGGCTTCCTGCCGGACCTCACCGACCACCTCGCCGCCTGCGACGTCGCGATCACCCAGGGCGGGCTCAGCACGTGCATGGAGCTCACCGCGCTGCGCAAGCCGTTCCTCTACGTGCCGCTGCGCCACCACTTCGAGCAGAACTTCCATGTCCGGCGGCGGCTGGAGCGCTACCGGGCGGGAACCTGCCTCGACTACGCCCTCGCCACCGACCCGGACGCCCTCGCGGCGATGCTCGTCAAGGAGCTGGGGCGCGACGTCGACTACCGGACGGTGGAGACCGACGGGGCGGCGAGGGCAGCGGCCACGCTCGCCGAGCTCCTCTGACGCGCCCCGGCGGTCCGGAGGCCGTGCGGAGGCGGGGCCGAACCCGCCGCGCCCCGCGCCCGCACGTCGTTCCCGTCGCCGCATGCCGACGCGGCGACAGGGACCGTCGCGAACGCCATGGCTCAGCGGCGAGGACCCGACAACCCAGCCCCTACTGCTGGATGTAGGCGCTCAGCTGGTCGCGCTCGGCCTGGAGGTCGGTGATCCGGTGCTTGACGACGTCGCCGATGCTGACGATCCCGGTGAGGCGACCGTCGACGACCACCGGGACGTGGCGGATGCGGAGCTCGGTCATCGTGTGCTCGAGCTCGACGAGCTGGTCCTCGGGGGCGCAGGTCTGCACCTCGCTCGTCATGATCGAGGAGACCGGCTGGTCGAGGACCTTCGCGCCGTCCTTGTGCAGGTGGCGCACGATGTCGCGCTCGCTCACGATCCCCGCGAGCGACTGCCCGTCGTCACTGACGACGACGGCACCGATGCCGTGTTCGTCGAGGAGGGCGAGGAGCTCGGTGACACTGGCGTCGGAACGCACCGTGATGACGGTGGCTCCCTTGCGCTTCACGACATCGGAGATCCTCATGTCCCGACGGTAGTGCCCCGGGTGCAGCCGCGCCAGCGTTCGACCGAGGTGCGGCTGACGCGTGACAGTGGTGACGGCATACGGCATGCTGGGTGCAACCGCTTACACCGACGTGAGCGGGTTTTCCCTTTACAACGGACCGTCCGGCACGTTCCTGCCGGTGAAGGAAGGCACAGCGCTCATGGCAACTGTCAAGTTCGACGAGTCCACCCGGGTCTACCCCGGCAACGACACGCCCTCGGTCGACCGACTGAACATCGACGTCAAGGACGGCGAGTTCCTCGTCCTCGTCGGCCCCTCCGGCAGCGGCAAGTCGACCGCGCTCCGCATGCTGGCCGGCCTCGAAGAGGTCAACGGCGGCAAGATCTGGATCGGTGACCGCGACGTCACCAACCTGTCCCCCAAGGACCGCGACGTCGCCATGGTCTTCCAGAACTACGCGCTCTACCCGCACATGTCGGTCGCCGACAACATGGGCTTCGCGCTCAAGATCGCCGGCGTCGACAAGGGCGAGATCCGCAAGCGCGTCGAGGAGGCCGCCAAGATCCTCGACCTGGAGCCCTACCTCGAGCGCAAGCCCAAGGCCCTCTCCGGTGGCCAGCGCCAGCGCGTCGCCATGGGTCGCGCGATCGTGCGCTCCCCCCAGGTCTTCCTCATGGACGAGCCGCTGTCGAACCTCGACGCCAAGCTGCGCGTGCAGACCCGTACCCAGATCGCCTCGCTCCAGCGGCGCCTCGGTGTCACCACCGTCTACGTCACGCACGACCAGGTCGAGGCCATGACCATGGGTGACCGCATCGCGGTCCTCAAGGACGGCATCCTCCAGCAGGTCGCGACGCCGCGGGAGATGTACGACTCCCCCGCCAACGTCTTCGTGGCCGGCTTCATCGGCTCCCCGGCGATGAACCTCATCGCCGTCCCCGTCACCGACGGCGGCGTGAAGTTCGGGTCGCACACCCTGCAGGTCCCGCGCGACTCCCTCCAGGGTGTCGGCGCCAAGGCCATCGTCGGGGTCCGCCCCGAGGACGTCGAGGTCGCGGCCGAGGGTGAGGGTCTCCAGATCACCATCGACGTCGTCGAGGAGCTCGGCGCCGACGCCTACGTCTACGGCACCCCCACCGACGGGGCCGTCCACCTCGAGGGCGGCGACGACTCGATCCCGAAGCCGTTCATCGCTCGCGTCGACGGACGCCGGGTCCCGATGAAGGGCGACACGATCTGGGTCCAGCCCAACTCCAGCCACATGCACGTGTTCAACGCCGAGTCCGGTGTCCGCCTGAGCCACTGACCGCAGCGCCCCAGGGGTGTCGAGAGCGCGGTATGCCGCGCGCTTGGCACCCCTGAGGCGTTCCCACCCCGCCCGGTCGAGCCGGAGGTTTCCTGATGACCCTGCAGATCACGACCAACCGGCCCGACCCCGCGCTGCTCGACCTGCCCTGGTCGCTGCCGCTCGAGGAGTGGCCCGAGCATCACCTCGCCGCACTCCCCCGCGGCATCTCCCGCCACGTCGTGCGGTTCGTGCGGCTCTCCGGCGGGGTCATCGCCGTCAAGGAGATCAAGACCGACCTCGCCCGGCGTGAGTACGAGATGCTGCGCAACCTGCGGCGCCTCGACCAGCCGTCGGTCGAGCCCTTCGGCGTCGTCAGCGGTCGGGTCGACGCCGACGGCAACGAGCTCGACGGGTGCCTGCTCACCCGGCACCTCAAGTTCTCGCTGCCCTACCGGGCACTGTTCAGCCAGGGGCTGCGACCCGGCACGGAGACCCGGCTCATCGACGCCCTCGCCGTGCTGCTCGTGCGGCTGCACCTCAGCGGCTTCTGGTGGGGCGACGTCTCGCTGTCGAACACGTTGTTCCGGCGCGACGCGGGCAGCTTCGCCGCGCACCTCGTCGACGCGGAGACCGGCGAGCTCTTCCCGGCCCTCAGCGACGGGCAGCGCGCCCACGACCTCGACATCGCGCGCGTCAACATCGCCGGCGAGCTCATGGACCTCCAGGCCGGCGAGCTCCTCGACGAGGACATCGACCCGGTGGAGATCTCGAACCGGATCGTCACCCGCTACGAGGAGCTGTGGCTCGAGCTGCACGAGACCGAGGAGTTCGACACCGGTGAGCGCTGGCGGGTCGAGGAGCGGATCCGTCGGCTCAACTCGGTCGGCTTCGACGTCGACGAGCTCGCCATCACGACCGACGTCGGCGGCACCCGGATCACCATCCAGCCCAAGGTCGTCGACGCCGGGCACCACTCGCGCCGGCTGCTGCGCCTCACCGGGCTCGACGTCGGCGAGGGCCAGGCCCGGCGGCTGCTCAACGACCTCGACAGCTACCGCGCCGCCGCCGACCGCCAGAACGACGACGAGGAGTTCGTCGCCCACGACTGGCTCACCCGCGTCTACGAGCCGATCACCCGGCGGGTGCCACGTGAGCTCTCCGGCAAGCTCGAGCCGGCCGAGCTGTTCCACGAGGTGCTCGAGCACCGCTGGTACATGGCCGAGCGCGAGCAGCAGGACGTGCCCATCGAACGGGCCATCGAGGACTACGTCGCCTCGATCCTGCCGACCAAGCCCGACGAGAAGGCGGTCGTCGGTGTCGACACGGTCGAGATGCCGGTGATCGCCGGCTGAGCCGCGGCGCCCCCTCTAGGATCGAGCCGTCCACGTTCGTGATCTCGCAGGGGGAGCACCACATGTCGCAGCCGTTCGACCCGAACCAGCCGCCTCCGCCGCCGCCTCCCCCTCCGTCGCAGCCGCAGCAGCAGCCGCAGCAGCCGTATGCCGGTGGGGCGCCGACGCCGTACCAGGCGGCCCCGCAGGTCAACCCCTACGGCGGCGCCGGTCAGGCCTTCCCCGGCTCGAAGGCCTACGTCGAGCAGCACTTCGGCCCGGTGGCCGGGTTCGGCGTTCGCGCCGGCGCCCTCGTCATCGACACGCTGCTCACGCTCATCGGCATCATCCCGGTGATCATCGGGGCCGTGATGCTCATCGTCGCCGCCCCGGACGTCGACGAGCTCGGCTATACGGTCGAGGGCAGCGGCGACGGCGGAACGGCCGCGATCGGCGGCATCCTCATCGCCCTGGGCATCCTGCTGGCCATCGGCATCCAGGTGTGGAACCGGGTCTTCAGGATGGGCCGCACCGGCCAGAGCGTCGGCAAGAAGATGCTCGGGCTCTCCCTCGTCAACGAGCAGACCGGCCAGCCGATCGGGGCACTGCAGTCCTTCCTGCGCGAGCTCCTCGCCGGCCTCATCAACCAGGTCTTCTACCTCAGCTACCTCTGGATGCTGTGGGACGACAACCAGCAGACGCTCGCCGACAAGGTCGTGCACTCCACCGTCATCCGGGTCGCCAAGACCTGACCGGAGGCCGCGGGCGGCGGGCGGCGGGCGGCGGGCGGCCGCCCGCGGCTCAGGCAGGCGACAGCCAGGTCCAGCCGGGGATGTTGCGGGCGACCCAGAACGCCATGATGAGCCAGAAGAGGCCGTAGAGCAGCCAGGCAGGGGCGGCGGTCATCCGCCGTTCACCCCGCCACTGCCGCCGGGTCCAGCGCGCGAACCCCAGGGCCATGAGCACGAACGCGGCCACCGTGAGCGGGTTGCGCTGCAGCGCCTCGAGGACGTTGCCCTCGGTCAGGGCGTGGGTGGCGCGCAGGGTGCCGCACCCGGGGCAGAACGTCCCGGTGAGGAGCAGCCACGGGCACGTCGGGTAGTTCCCGGCCTGGTTCGGGTCGAGCACGTGCGCGACGACGGCGTAGCCGGTCGCCGCGGTCGCGGCGACCGCCGGCCACAGCAGGCGACGCCCCCGCCCGACCGACGGGTCGGTGAGCGGGGGCGTCTCGAACTGCATGACGGACGTCGCGATCACATACCCGTCGTCGTGTCGGTACTGAGCACACCGCCCACGATGAGGGCCACGTAGATCAGGGTGGCGATGATGCCGAGGACGAGCGCGATCGTCGCGAACTTCTTCGCCTTCCCGGCCGCCTCGACGGCTCCGGCCTGGTCGCCGGCGTTCCACTTGCCGTTGACCTGTGCCGCGAAGACGACGGCGGGGATGCCGAGCGGCCAGCAGCAGAGCAGGCCGAGGATGGCCAGCACCAGGTTGTTGGACGGCGGCGGTCCCGCCGGGGGGCCGCCGTAGCCGCCCCCGGGGGGAGGCGGCGCACCGTAGGCGCCTCCGTCGTAGCCGCCACCCGAGGGCGGCGGGGGCGGGGTCGAGCCACCGTCGTAGCCACCGCCGCCGGGCGGCGGCGGGGGCGGCGGGGTGCTTCCGTAGTCAGACATTCAGTCCCTCTCAACGTGACGTCATCGGGGTGATTCCCCCCAGGTCGGGTTCCCGACAGCGACATGGTGGCACAGGTCATCGACGCACCCCGGCGGGACGCACGGACGAAAGCGCGGAGCCCAGCCGGCCGGCATACGCTCCCGGTCAGCGACGACGACGGCGGGCGACCTCGTACAGGGTGACCCCGGTGGCGATGCCGGCGTTGAGCGACTCCACCGCCGAGGACATCGGCACGGAGACGATCTGGTCGCACGTCTCGCGCACGAGGCGCGACAGGCCCTTGCCCTCCGAGCCCACGACGATGACGAGCGGCTCGTTGGCCAGCTCCATGTCGGGCAGCTCGACGTCACCGTCCATGTCGAGGCCGACGACGAAGAAGCCTGCCTTGCGGTAGTCCTCGAGCGCCCGGGTGAGGTTGGTGGCCTGGGCCACGGGGATGCGCGCTGCCGCACCGGCCGAGGTCTTCCACGCCGACGCCGTCATGCCGACCGAGCGGCGGGCGGGGACGACGACGCCGTGTCCGCCGAACGCGGCGACGGAGCGGACGATCGCGCCGAGGTTGCGCGGGTCGGTGATGCCGTCGAGGGCCACGACGAGCGGGATCCCCGGCATCTCGGGGTCGACGAGGTCACGCGGGTGGGCGTACTCGTACGGCGGCACCTGGAGCGCCAGCCCCTGGTGGACGGCACCGTCGGTGATCCGGTCCAGCTCACCGCGCGGGGTCTCGAGGATGGGGAGGCTGCGCTCGGTCGCGATCTTCAGCGCCTCCCGGACCCGGTCGTCGCTGTCGATGCGCCCGGCGACGTACATCGTCGTCACCGGGATGTCGGCGCGCAGGGCCTCGAGCACGGAGTTGCGTCCGGCCACGACCTCACTCGACGGCTTGGCCTTGCGGCCACCCGTGGGACGACCGCCCGAACGGCGCTCGCCGGCCTTCGCTGCCGCGTGCGCCTTGTGGTACGGACGCTCCTCGGCCTTGGGGGTCGGGCCCCTGCCCTCCAGTCCCCTGCGGCGCTGACCGCCGGAACCGACGGTGGGCGCCTTCTTGCCACCCTTGCGGATGGCTCCTCGTCGCTGGCTGTTGCCGGCCACGGCTACTCCCCTCGTCCACGGGTCAACGACCAGCGGGCGCCGGTCGGGGTGTCCTCGATCGTGATGCCGGCAGCGACGAGCTCGTCGCGGATGGCGTCCGAAGTGCTGTAGTCACGGGCCGAGCGCGCGGCGCCGCGGGCGGAGAGCCGCTGGCGCACGAGCACGTCGAGCGCCGCGAGGGCGTCGCTGGTGGAGCTGTCCGCCCCGGACCACGCCGGGTCCAGGGGGTTGACCCCGAGGACGTCGGTCATGGCGACGACGAGCGCGGCGAGCTCGCGGGCCGTCTCGGGCTCGCCCTCGTCGAGGGCGGTGTTGCCGCGGGTCACGGTCTCGTGGACGGCGGCGAGCGCGCCGGAGACGCCGAGGTCGTCGTCCATCGCCTCGACGAAGTCGTCGGGCAGACGCTCGTCACCCGTGGGCACGAGCGCGCCGTCGGGACCGAGAGCACGACGGAGGAAGCCCTCGATGCGGTCCACGGCGGCCTCGGCCTCGGCCAGCGAGCCCTCGTGGAACTCGATCATCGAGCGGTAGTGGGCCGCGGTGAGGTAGTAGCGCACCGCGAGGGGGCGGGCCTTCTTGGTCACCTCGTGCACGAGCAGGCTGTTGCCGAGCGACTTGCTCATCTTCTCGCCGCTCGTCGTCACCCACGCGTTGTGCATCCACAGCGACGTGAACGGCAGCCCGGCCGCGCGCGACTGGGCCTGCTCGTTCTCGTGGTGCGGGAAGCGCAGGTCGACCCCGCCGCCATGGATGTCGAACGCGTCGCCGAGGTACTTGCGCGCCATGGCGGAGCACTCGAGGTGCCAACCGGGACGGCCGCGACCCCAGGGGGTCGGCCAGCTCGCGGACTGCGGCTCGTCGTCCTTGCGCCCCTTCCACAGGGCGAAGTCGCGCGGGTCGCGCTTGCCGCGCGGGTCGGCGTCCTCGGCGGCGCTCATGTCGTCGATCCGCTGGTGCGTCACCTCGCCGTAGGCCGGCCACGACCGGACGTCGAAGTAGACGTCACCCGAGCCGTCCTCGGCGGCATACGCGTGACCGCGCTCGATGAGGACCTCCACGAGCTCGACCATCTCGGTGACGTGACCCATGGCGCGGGGCTCGTAGGTGGGGGGTAGGACGCCGAGCAGCGCGAGCGCCTGGGAGGTGGCGACCTCGTTGCGGTAGGACAGGGCGAACCAGTCCTCGCCCGCCTCGGCCGACTTGCGCAGGATCTTGTCGTCGAGGTCGGTGACGTTGCGGACGAGGGTGACGTCGAGGCCGTGGCCGCGGGTGAGCCAGCGGCGGAGCACGTCGAAGGCGACGGCGAAGCGGACGTGACCGATGTGCGGCGGAGCCTGCGTGGTGAGCCCACAGATGTAGATCCCGACCCGGCCAGGTTGCAGCGGGACGAAGTCGCGCAGTTCACGCGACATGGAGTCGAACAGTCTGAGAGTCACCCGCGCAAGCGTACCGGCGCCAGGCACCCCACCCCGACGCCCGACTGATTGCGCATTGCGTCCCAAGGAGCCCGACTGATGGCGCATTGCGCGCGCTTCCCGGAAAGGTGCGCCTCATCAGCAGGGCGCGCAATGCGCCATCAGTCGGTGGTGGCGGGTTGAGCAGAAGTACGCAATGCGCAATCAGTCGCCCATCTGCGTCAGTGGCCGCGGGCGATCCACTCGTCGAGGTGTGGGGCCTCGTCGCCGATGGTCGTGTGGTCCCCGTGGCCGGTGAGCACCACCGTGCCGCCCGGCAGGGTGAGCAGTCGGGTCCGGATCGACTCGATGATCTGGTCGAAGCTGCTGAACGAGCGACCGGTCGCGCCCGGACCGCCGTTGAACAGGGTGTCGCCCGTGAAGACCACGTGCAGCGCCGACGCGTGGAAGGAGCACGCGCCCGGGGCGTGGCCCGGCGTGTGCAGGACCCGGAGCGAGACGTCGCCGATCCGGAACACCTGGCCGTCGGCGAGGGCGGCGTCGGGAGCGTCGTCCTGGCTGAGCGCCCAGACCACCCGCGCCTCGGGGTGCAGGTGGATCGGCGCCCCCGTCCGCTCGCGCAGGTCGGTGGCCACGTTGACGTGGTCGTTGTGCGCGTGGGTGAGGAGGATGGCGCGGACCTTGCGGCCCGCGATCGCCCCGAGGATGGCGTCGGCGTCGTGGGCGGCGTCGACGACGAGACACTCGCGCTCGTCCCCGATGACCCAGACGTTGTTGTCGACCTCCCAGGACCCGCCGTCGAGCTCGAAGGTCCCCGAGGTGGTCACCCGGTCGACGCGGACGCCGCCGTGCGAGGGCTTGATGTCGGGCATCGTGTCGAGGTCACCGGACATCAGAGCACCACCACCGAGCGGAGCACGTCGCCGCGGTGCATGTCGTCGAACGCCTTCTCCACCTGGTCCAGACCGATCCGCTCCGACACGAACGCATCGAGGTCGAAGCGGCCCTGGCGGTAGAGGTCGACGAGCATCGGGAAGTCCCGGCTCGGCAGGCAGTCGCCGTACCAGCTGGACTTGAGCGCCCCGCCGCGGCCGAAGATCTCGATCATCGGCAGCGTCACCTCCTGGTCGGGCGTCGGCACCCCCACGAGCACCACGGTGCCGGCGAGGTCGCGCGCGTAGAACGCCTGCTCGTACGTCTCCGGTCGCCCGACGGCCTCGACGACGACGTCGGCGCCGAAGCCGCCGGTCAGCTCGCGGATGCGGGCGACGACGTCCTCGGTCCTGCCGTTGACGGTGTGCGTGGCACCGAACCCCTTCGCGCCCTCGAGCTTCCGGTCGTCGACGTCGACGGCGACGATCGTCGTCGCACCGGCGACCCGGGACCCGGCGATCGCGGCGTTGCCCACCCCACCGCAGCCGATGACCGCGACGGAGTCGCCCCGGCCGACGCCCCCCGTGTTGACGGCGGCGCCGAAGCCGGCCATGACCCCGCACCCGAGCAGCCCGACCGCTGCCGCATCGGCGTCCGCGTCGACCTTGGTGCACTGTCCGGCGGCGACGAGGGTCTTCTCGATGAAGGCGCCGATGCCGAGGGCGGGAGTCAGCTCGGTGCCGTCCTCGGCGAGCGTCATCTTCTGGGTGGCGTTGTGGGTGGTGAAGCAGTACCAGGGCTTGCCCCGGCGGCAGGCCCGGCACTGGCCGCAGACGGCGCGCCAGTTGAGGATGACGAAGTCGCCCGGGGCCACCTCGGTGACGCCCTCGCCGACCGCCTCGACGACGCCCGCGGCCTCGTGCCCGAGGAGGAAGGGGAACTCGTCGTTGATCCCGCCCTCGCGGTAGTGCAGGTCGGTGTGGCACACGCCGCACGACTGGACCTGGACGACGGCCTCGCCCGGGCCGGGATCGGGCACGACGATGTCGACGAGCTCGACCTCGGCCCCCTTGCTGCGAGCGATGACGCCCTTGACGGTCTGCGGCACGTGCCACCTCCTGTGGTTACCCCGAGACTGTATGCCGGATGGCACCGTTCCGCGTGTCGGATACCCGCCGGGTGCGTTCCTAAGCGGGCGAAGCGCTGACCAGCGCCGATGCGAGCGCGGCGATCCCCTCACCGCGTCCGGTGAGGCCGAGGCCGTCGGTCGTCGTCCCGCTCACCGACACCGGTGCCCCACACGCGTTCGAGAGCGCCGCTTCGGCCTCGGCGCGGCGGCTGCCGACCTTGGGGCCGTTGCCGACGACCTGCACGGCGACGTTGCCGATCTCGAACCCCGCCTCCCGCACGAGCCGGGCGGCCTCGGCGAGCAACGTCGTGCCGGAGGCACCGGAGAGCTCGGGTCGGCCGGTCCCGAAGTGCTGGCCGAGGTCGCCGAGGCCGGCGGCGGAGAAGAGGGCGTCGCAAGCGGCGTGGGCGGCGACGTCGGCGTCCGAGTGGCCCTCGAGGCCGCGCTCGTTCGGCCAGTGCAGGCCGGCCACCCACAGCTCACGGTCGGAGCCCTCCGGCGCGAAGGCGTGGACGTCGACGCCGATGCCGGTGCGGGGCAGCGGGGGCCGGGTCATGACGTCTCCCGCCAGTCGATCGGCCCACGGTGCACGAGGTGGGGCGCGGCCTGGGCGACGGGCTTGACGACGAGGGTGTCGACGTTGACGTGCTGCGGCAGGCCGACGGCGAAGGCGACGCACGCCGCGACGTCGTCGGCGACCAACGGGCGGTCGACCCCGTCGTACACCTTCTCGGCTGCCTCCCGGTCACCGTGCAGGCGGGTCAGCGAGAACTCCTCGGTGTGGACCATGCCGGGCCGGATGTCGATGACCCGGACGTGCTCGCCGTTGAGCTCGAGTCGCAGCGTCTCGGAGACGACGGACTCGCCGTGCTTGGCCGCGACGTATCCGGCGCCTCCGGCATACACCCGTTCGCCGGCGATGGAGCTGATGTTGACGACCGTGGCTCGAGGGGACCGGCGCAGGAGCGGCAGTGCTGCCTGCACCATCCGGACGGTCCCGAGGACGTTGGTGGCGTACATCGCCTGCCACTCGTCGAGGTCGCCCTGCTCGACCGGGCCGAGGCCCAGCGCGCCACCGGCGTTGTTGACGAGGACGTCGAGCCGCTCGAGGCCGGCGACCGCGTCGCGGACGCTGACCGCGTCCGTGACGTCGAGCTGGAGCGCGGACGCGGCCTCGCCCAGCTCCGCGGCGACGGCATCGAGCCGGTCGCGTCGCCGCCCGGCGAGCACGACGGCATACCCGTCGGAGACGAGTCGACGAGCGGTGGCCGCACCGATGCCGGTGCCACCTCCGGTGATCAGGGCGACGAGTGGCTGGCTCACGAGCCGAGGATACGGGCGGCGCGCTCGAGGTCGGACGCCGTGGTGACCTTGAAGGCCAGCTCGTCACCCTCGATGACGAGGACCGTGCCGCCGGCGCGCTCGACGAGGGCGGCGTCGTCGGTGGCGTCCGCGCCGGAGGCGTGCGCGGCGAGCAGCACCGGGCGGCGGAAGGCCTGCGGTGTCTGGACCGCCCGCAGGGTCGACCGGTCGGGAGTCGCCACCACGTGGCCGCGCTCGTCGACCTGCTTGATGGTGTCCGTGACCGGCTGACCCGGGACCACGGCGTCGTGGCCGGCGCGGACGGCGGCGACCAGCCGGTCGAAGAGGTCGGCGGGTGCGAGGCACCGGGCGGCGTCGTGGACGAGGACGACGTCGACGTCGTCGCGCAGGGCGCCCAGGCCGAGCGCGACCGACTCGCTCCGCTCACGACCCCCGGCGACGACGGTGACGTCGTCGGCGCGCGGGTGCCCGGACAGCAGCGCGCCCGCCTCCCCGAGGTGGGAGGCGGGCGCGACGATGACGACCTGGGTCGTGGCAGCACAGTCGAGGGCGCGCGTCACGGCGTGCTCGACGAGCGTGGCGCCCGCGACGCGGACGAACGCCTTGGGCTGCGCTGCCCCGAGTCTCGTGCCCAGTCCTGCGGCCACGAGGATGACGCCGACGCGCGCGTGACCACCATCGGTGGGAACGGCGTCGATGTCAGACCACGATCAGGACGCGAGGACCTCGTCGAGGATGGACTCGGCCTTGTCCTCGTCGGTCTTCTCCGCGAGCGCGAGCTCGGACACGAGGATCTGGCGTGCCTTGGAGAGCATGCGCTTCTCGCCGGCGGACAGTCCGCGGTCCTTGTCACGACGCCACAGGTCACGCACGACCTCGGCCACCTTGATGACGTCGCCGGAGGCGAGCTTCTCGAGGTTGGCCTTGAAGCGGCGCGACCAGTTGGTGGGCTCCTCGGCGAACGGAGCGCGCAGCACCTCGAACACCTTCTCGAGGCCCGCCTTGTCGACGACGTCACGGACGCCCACGAGGTCGCAGTTGTCTGCGGGCACCTCGATGACGAGGTCCCCCTGGGCCACCTTGAGCTTGAGGTAGAGCTTCTCCTCGCCACGGACGGTGCGCTTCTTGATCTCTTCGATGCGTGCAGCCCCATGGTGGGGGTACACGACCGTTTCGCCGACCTTGAAAACCATATGGATGATGCCCCTTTCGCGACCCCCAGTTTAACACGCCGCCACCGACACACGGAATCGGAGCGCACGGCATATGTGCAGGTCAGCGAGGTGAAAACCGTTGGGCGCCACCGGCATCGGGTCTTGACACAATCGGCTTTGCATGCCTGCCACCGTGAGCGCGGTGCCGGCACGGCACCCGGATGGCCCACCGTCCGCCACGGAGCGGGCCGTCATCGCTACGCTGTCACCCGTGACGACCGCTGCCCTGACGACCTCCCGCCACCGCCTCCGCGCCACCCTGGCGGCTGCCGCGCTGGGCTCGACCCTGCTCGGTGGGTGCGCCGTGATGTCGCCGGTGCAGACCGACTACGCCTACCAGGCCGCGGACGGGGTCAACGCGACGTTCGGCGAGCTCGACCTGCGCGGGGTCCTCGTCATCGCGGACTCCAAGGACGGTCCGGGGTCCGTCGTCGGGCAGCTCGTCAACAACGGTGACGAGGACGTCGAGGTGACGATCGGCACCGAGGGCGCCTCCGCAGAGCCCGTCACCGTCGGGCGTGGCTCCTCCCTGGCGCTCGGTGGTGACTCCGCCGTCGCGCTGAGCAGCGTCCCCGCTGCACCGGGCGACGTCGTCCGCCTCCAGGTCGCGACGCCGGGAACCGGGCAGAACCTCGTCACCGTCCCGGTGCTGCCGGCGCTGGGCTACTACGAGGACTCCGCGCCGTCGGAGTCCTCCCCCTCGGCCAGCCCCAGCAGCTGAGACGCGGGCCCGCCTCCTCCCCCATGATCGAGATCCTCACCCCCGCCGAGCTGGTCCGTGCCCGGGCGGCCGGCGCGCTCGTCGCCGACGTCCTGCAGACGCTCAAGGGCCGCTGCGTCGTGGGCACCAACCTGCTCGACATCGACCGCTGGGCCCGGTCGATGATCGTCGGGGCCGGCGCGCTGTCCTGCTACGTCGACTACGAGCCGTCGTTCGGCCGCGGGCCCTTCGGTCACCACATCTGCACCTCGGTCAACGACGCCGTGCTGCACGGGCTCCCCCACGACCACACGCTCGCCGACGGCGACCTCCTCTCGCTCGACCTCGCGGTCTCACTGGGTGGCATCGTCGCGGACTCGGCCATCAGCTTCGTCGTCGGCGACAGCGCGTCACCGGAGAGCCTCGCGATGATCGCTGCGACCGAGCGGGCCCTGGCAGCGGGGATCGCGGCGGCCGTCCCGGGCGCTCACACCGGGGACCTCTCCCACGCCATCGGCACGGTCCTCATCGACGCCGGCTACCAGGTCAACACCCAGTTCGGAGGTCACGGCGTCGGTTCGACGATGCACCAGGACCCGCACGTGTCGAACACCGGACGCCCCGGTCGCGGCTACCGGCTTCGGCCCGGGCTGCTGCTCGCGCTGGAACCGTGGATCATGGCGGACACCGCCGATCTCGTCACCGACCCCGACGGCTGGACCCTGCGCAGCGCGACCGGCTGCCGGACGGCGCACAGCGAGCACACCATCGCCATCACCGCCGACGGCGCGGAGATCCTCACCCTGCCGACGCGGGTGGCGCAGCCGACCTCGTGACGACGAGGCCGAGGCCCGGCTCTCCCTACGCCTCGAACTTGTAGCCGAGCCCGCGCACGGTGACGATGTGACGCGGGTTCGCCGGGTCGGGCTCGACCTTGGCCCGCAGTCGCTTGACGTGCACGTCCAGCGTCTTGGTGTCGCCGACGTAGTCGCTGCCCCAGACGCGGTCGATGAGCTGCCCTCGGGTCAGCACCCGCCCCGTGTTGCGCAGCAGGATCTCGAGCAGCTCGAACTCCTTGAGCGGCAGGGCCGTGGTCGTCCCGCCTACCGTGACGACGTGCCGCTCGACGTCCATCCGCACCGGCCCCGCCTCGAGCGTCGCGGGCAGCAGCTCCTCGGGCTCACTGAGCCGGCGGAGCACCGCCTTGATCCGCGCCAGCAGCTCACGCGAGGAGTAGGGCTTGGTGACGTAGTCGTCGGCGCCCAGCTCGAGGCCCACGACCTTGTCGATCTCGCTGTCCTTGGCGGTCAGCATGATCACCGGCACGCTCGAACGCTGGCGCAGGGCACGGCACACGTCGACCCCGGACAGCCCGGGCAGCATGAGGTCGAGGAGGACGAGGTCGGCCCCCGCGCTGTCGAAGTCGGCGAGGGCGTCGATGCCGTTCTCGGCCACGCTCACGTCGTAGCCCTCCTTGCTCAGGAGGTAGGACAACGGGTCCGAGAAGGACACTTCGTCCTCGACGACGAGGATGCGGGTCATCGGTGCTGATCTCCTTGTGCCGTGCCGACCGCGTGCCGGTCGGGGTCTGCCGCGGTCCGGCCGGATGCCGCGGGAAGCCTCATGGTGAAGGTGGAGCCGTGCCCCTCCTCGCTCCACACCGACACGTCACCTCCGTGGGTGGCGCAGACGTGCTTGACGATGGCCAGGCCCAGACCGGTGCCGCCCGTGGCGCGTGACCGCGCGGCGTCGACGCGGTAGAAGCGCTCGAAGATGCGGTCCTGCTCGGTGGCCGGGATGCCCTGCCCCTGGTCGGAGACGGTGATCTCGACGGTGTCGCCGACGCGACGGGCGGCGACGGCGACCCGGGTGCCGGGCTCGGAGTAGTTGACCGCGTTGGACACGAGGTTGGCGACCGCCGTGGCGAGGAGGTCGGCGTCGCCGAAGACGAACGCGCGCTCGTCGGCGACCGGCTCGAGGGCGATCTGGCGCGCCTCGGCCGCGACCCTGACCATGTCGACCGCCTCGGCGACGACCATCGGGATCCCGACCAGCTGCGGCTCGTGGAGGGTGTCAGCGGCCTGGAGCCGCGAGAGGTCGACGATCTCCTTGACGAGCCGGGTGAGCCGGGTCGACTCGACCTGGATGCGCGCGGCGAAGCGGGAGACCGCCTCCGGGTCGTCGCGTGCGTCGAGGATGGCCTCGGCGAGCAGCGCGATCCCCCCGACCGGCGTCTTGAGCTCGTGCGAGACGTTGGCGACGAAGTCGCGACGGACCTCCTCGACGCGCTGTGCGTGGGTGTGGTCCTCGGCGAGGATGAGGATGTGGCGGGCGCCGAGCGGCGCGACCCGAGCCCTCATGAGGGCGTTGGTCGTCGTCCCGAACCCGCGGGGCAGCTCGAGGTCGACCTCGCGGATCTCCCCGTCGCGGCGGGCCTGCCGGGCGAGCTGGCGGAGCTCGACGTGGACGAGCTCGCCGTGGCGGACCAGCCCGTAGCTCACCGCCGAGGCGGAGTTGTTGACGACGGCGTCCGAGGAGTCGAGGACGATGGCGATCGAGCGCAGCACGGCGAGCACGTCGCTCACACCGGCCGGCAGGGCCGGTGGCTCCGTCGGGGCGGGGATCGTCGTGAAGCTGCGCTCGCTGAAACGGCTGGCAGCGACAGCCACGGCTCCGATGACGAGCCCCAGGCTGCCACCCAGCACCGCGGCGAGCGTCGGATCCACGGATCCAGCGTAGACGGGCGGCAGCGGGCCCCGACCCACCTGCGCGCCGGTCGTGCTCGGTGGAGGAGAATGTTCACCTTCCTGCTCACGCGTGTTCACCACCTCGTGCCACGCTGCCGACGTCGGTCCCTCCCACGACCACGCGCCCGCCGGGCCAGGGAGAGGGCCATCGATGTCGAGAGGGAGCACATGCGCAAGGCATTCCACGAGGAGCTGGACCGGGTCACCGAGGCCCTCGTCGAGATGACCCGGCTCGCCAGCTCGGCGATGGCCCGGGCCACGACCGCACTGCTCGACGCCGACGTCCAGCTCGCCGAGTCCGTCATCGACGCCGACGCGGCGATCGACGCGCTGCGCGAGGAGCTCGACCTGCTCTCGTTCGACCTGCTCGCCCTCCAGCAGCCGGTCGCGACCGACCTGCGGATGGTCGTCACGAGCATGCGCATGAGCGCCGACATCGAGCGGATGGGCGACCTGGCCCGTCACGTCGCCAAGGTCGCGCGCCTGCGCTACCCGAACTCCGCCGTGCCGCCCGAGCTCCGCTCGATCATCCTCGAGATGGGTCAGGTCGCCGAGCGCATCGTCACCAAGGCCGGGTCGGTCATCGCCGCCCGCGACGTCGAGGCCGCCAAGCAGATCGAGCGCGACGACGACGCCATGGACGACCTGCACCGCCGGCTCTTCGAGGCGCTGGCAGCCCCCTCGTGGCGCCACCCGGCGGAGACGACGGTCGACATCACCCTCGTCGGCCGCTACTACGAGCGCTTCGCCGACCACGCGGTGTCCGTCGCGCGCCGGGTCATCTTCCTCGTCACCGGCACGCACGGGGCGGAGAGCGAGTCGAGCCACGAGGACGACGAGGACGACGCGGCGCACCCCGAGACCACGACCCCCTGACCCGGCGGGTCGCACCCGCCGGCTGCGTCCGCAACCCTGGTCGAGTTCTCGACCAGGGTTGCGGACGCTGGCGTATGCCGGCCCACGCAGAACGTGGGACCCGCGCTCGCGTCAGCGCCCCTGGTTCGCCACCGCTGCGGCGGCCGCGGCGGCCGCCTCCGGGTCGAGGTACTGCCCGGGCTTCGTCGGCATGAAGTCGTCGCCGAGCTCGTAGACGAGCGGCTGCCCGGTGGGGATGTTGAGCTCGGCGATGGCCTCGTCGCTGATCCCGTCGAGGTGCTTGACGAGCCCGCGCAGGCTGTTGCCGTGGGCGACGACGAGCACGGTCTCCCCCGCGCGCAGGTCGTCCTGGATGGCGCCCTCCCAGTAGGGCATCATCCGCACGATGACGTCCTTGAGGCACTCGGTGCGTGGCACCTCGATGCCTGCGTAGCGCGGGTCGCTGCTCTGGTCGAACTCGGAGCCGACCTCGATCTCGGGCGGCGGGGTGTCGAAGGACCGGCGCCACAGCATGAACTGCTCGTCGCCGTACTTCTCGCGGGTCGCGGCCTTGTCGAGGCCCTGCAGCGCGCCGTAGTGGCGCTCGTTGAGCCGCCAGTCACGACGCACCGGGATCCAGTGGCGGTCGGCGACGTCGAGCGTCATGTTGGCGGTCGTGATGGCGCGACGCAGCACCGACGTGTGCACGACGGTGGGGAGAACTCCGTTGTCCTTCAACAGCTTCCCGCCGTTGAGGGCCTCCTCACGCCCCTGGTCGTTGAGGTCGACGTCGACCCATCCGGTGAAGAGGTTCTTGGCGTTCCAGTCGGAGTGGCCGTGACGCAGCAGGATCAGGGTGTGTGCCATGCACCCAGCCTAGTGAGGCTGCTCCGGTGACGGGTCGCCCTCTCGCGAGAGGATCGAGCGGAACGCCTCGAGGTTGCGCAGCGACTCGCCCCGCGACACCCGCCACTCCCACTCCTTGCGCATCGAGGTGAGGAAGCCCAGAGCGAGCAGCTCGTTGAACGGCGCGTCCGCCGCCTCGAGCACCACCCCGAGGACCTGGTCGAGCTGGACGTCGTCGACCCCGGCCGCCGGGACGCGGCCGGTGACGTACACGTCCCCGGTGCCGTCGACGGCATACGCGAGACCGGGCAGGCGCAGGTTGCGGCGCAGGAGGCTGCGGTAGAACGCCTCGTGGTTCTCGTCCGGGTTGCGGATGACGAACGCCGACACCGACAGGTCCTTGCCGGCGACGAGCGAGACGACCGTCTTGAGCTTCTGGTCGCCGGGGAGGGTGACGACGAACTCGCCGTCGCGCGCGCCCGCCTCCCACTCGATGCCGTGGGTGTCGAGGAAGGTCTCGACCGTCGTCGCGAGGTCGGTCACGGGGTCACCGCGGTCGGTATGCCGGTGAGCACGTCGGCGTCGTCGATCGAGGCCCGGCGTGGTGTCGTGAGCGCGGCCTCGTAGACGGCAGCGAGCCGCTGGGCGGTCGCCTCCCAGCCGAAGGCGCGGGACCGCTCGACCGCTCGGCGGGACAGCTCGCCCGCTCGTTCGGGGTCGTCGAGGACCGCCTCGATGGCGTCGGCCCAGACGTGCGGGTCGTGGCCTTCGACGAGGACGCCGGCATCGCCGACCGCGGTGGGCAGCCCGCCCACCCGGGTGGCCACGACGACGGCACCGCAGGCCTGGGCCTCGACCGCGACGAGCCCGAACGACTCGTTGTGCGACGGGACCGCGACGACGTCGGCGGCGCGCATCCAGGTCGCGAGGGTGTCCCGGTCGGTCGGCGGGACGAAGCGGACGAGGTCGGCGATGTCGAGCTCCTCGGCGAGGCGGTCGAGGGCCATCGGCGTCCGGACCGCGACGCCGCTCGCGCCGCCGAGGAGGCCGACGACGAGGCGCCCGCGCAGCGACGGGTCGCGCCGGACGAGGGTGGCGGCGGAGCGGAGGAGGACGTCCGGGGCCTTGAGCGGCTGGATCCGGCCGACGAAGAGCAGGAGCACGGCGTCCTCGGGCACCCCCACCGCGACCCGCGCCTCGGAGCGGTCGCCCGGGTGGAAGACGTCGAGGTCGACGCCGGGGTGGACGACCTCGACCCGGGCCGCGTCGGCGTCGTAGTGCCGGATGAGCTCGCGGGCCTCGTCCTCGGTGTTGGCGACGAGCCGGTCGGCGGCCTCGACGACCTGGGCCTCGCCGATCTCGCGGCCCCGCGGCTCGAGGGCGTCGCCCTCGGCGCGGTGGAGGTTCTTGACGCGCGCCATCGTGTGCATGGTGTGGACCAGGGGCACGTCCCACCGGTCGGCGGCGAGCCAGCCGACCTGGCCGGAGAGCCAGTAGTGCGAGTGCACGAGGTCGTAGTGCCCCTCGGGCGAGTGCGCGGCGACCCGCATCATGCCGGCGGCGAAGGCGCACAGCTGGCCCGGCAGGTCCTCCTTGTCGAGCCCCTCGTAGGGGCCGGCCGCGATGTGGCGCACGAGGACACCCGGCTCGACCTCGACGACGGGGGCGTCGGACGCGCTCGTCCGGCGGGTGAAGATGTCGACGGCGACGCCGCGACGGGCCAGCCGCTTGGCGGACTCGAGGACGTAGACGTTCATGCCGCCCGCATCGCCCGTCCCGGGCTGCGCCAGCGGTGACGTGTGCACCGACACCATGGCGACCCGGCGGCACACCCCGGGCTCGTCGCTCGTCATCGCGTCAGTCTGTCACGCACGGGTCAGCCCGGACGGGGCACGCCGCTGAGGGTCAGCGTCGCCCGGTTCGACCACACGTGGACGTCGAGCCGGCCGTCCGGGCGCAGGTCCAGCCCGCGGGTGCGGACGGCGGGGCCGATGCCAACGACGGCCCGGCGGGCCGACGTGAAGGCGCGCTGCTCCCCCGCTCCCGTGACGACCCACCACCCGCGCGCGCGGAGGTTGTGGTCGGGCAGGGCCGGTGCCAGGCCGGTCGTCGCGGGCAGCGCGTCGAGGTGGACGACGACGGCGTCGGCGCCCTGGACGTGAGCGGACATGAAGACGCCGGCGGTCGTGAGCACGAAGGTGAGACGGAGCGGCATACGACGCTCCTCCCCGTCGACCTCGCCGTAGACCTCACCGAGGTATGCCGCCCGCGCCGGCTCGAAGCGGACCTCGTCGATCCGGACGTGGTCGAGGGTGACCTCGACGTCCTCGCGGGGGTGCTCGTCACCGCTGGCCACCTCCCCGACGACCGCGCTCACCGGAGAGCCCTGGGTGATGGTGTCGACGAGGGGTCCGGTGGCCGCGGACACCCGGAAGCCCGACTGGTAGGCGGCGACGGTGTAGCCGCGCCCGAGGGTGGCGATCCCCCGGGCGTCCGGGTGGACCGTGAGCAGGCCAGGCTCGACCGGGACGAGACCGATGTCGGTGCGCAGGACGGCGGGCAGCCAGGTCGAGATGCCGAGGACGAGCGCGGCGGTCGAGGTGACGAGGAGCGCGACCATGCTCCGACTCACGTCGCGGCCGCGGCCGCGCACTCCCCACTGGCGCACGCCTGCAGCCTAAGCGCGCCGGCTGTGGTCCATGGCGTTGCTCGTACGCTGGCCCCGTGGCGCGGACGAGACCGGTGGGGACGAGACCGGTGGGGGCGATCACCCGTGGCACGACGAACCCCAACCGGCTGCGCCGGTGCGACCGCTGGCTCGCCGGCCCGGCCGCGTGGCGACTGCGCCGACCGGCGGCCTCGGCGCCCGTCGTCGTCGACCTCGGCTACGGCGCGTCGCCCGTCACCGCCGTCGAGCTGCACCAGCGCCTGACGAAGGTGCGAGCCGACGTCGAGGTCGTCGGGATCGAGATCGACCCGGGACGCGTCGCCGCGGGTGCGCTGCTCGCGCGGCCGGGGCTGAGCTTCCGCCTCGGCGGCTTCGAGCTGCCCCTCGACGGGCGGCGGGCCACGGTCGTGCGGGCGTTCAACGTGCTGCGGCAGTACCCCGAGGACGAGGTGGCCGGCGCGTGGCAGACGGTGCTCGAGCGGCTCACCCCCGACGGGCTGCTCGTCGACGGCACCTGCGACGAGCTCGGTCGCCTCGCGACGTGGGCGGCGGTCGCGGTCGACGGACCGGTCAGCCTCTCCCTGTCGTGGCAGCTGCGGGGACTGGAGCAGCCCTCGGTCATCGCCGAGCGGCTGCCGAAGGCGCTCATCCACCGCAACGTCCCCGGCGAACCCGTCCACGCCTACCTGGCCGAGCTGGACCGGCAGTGGGCCCGCAGCGCCGCGCATGCGGCATACGGTGTGCGGCAACGGTTCCTCGCGACCGCACAGGGGATGCGCGACAGCGGCTGGCCCCTGCTCGACGGGCCGTCGCGCTGGCGGCTCGGTGAGCTCACGGTGGCGTGGGACGCGGTCGCACCGTCGTCACGCCAGAGGGGTCACCAGGGTCCGTAGGGTCCCTGGTGCGAGCCGGTGCCGCGACCCTGCACGGTCTCGACCGCCGGGCGGACGTCGGCGAGGTAGACCCCGGCCGCCACGACGCCGACGATGGCGAGCAGCCCCAGGCCGCCGAGCGAGACGAAACCGAGCAGGATGGCGACGCCGGTGACGGCCATCCAGAACTGCTTCGTGCGCTTGCCCGCCGCGACGAACGCGTCCGGTCGCGTCTTGAGGGCGTGGACGAAGGCGTAGACCTCGAGCACCAGTGCCGCGAGCGTGAGCACGAGCATGACGTAGCCCTGGGCCTGACCGAGGTTGAACATGACCCAAGCCTACGGCGCGACGGTGTCCACGACGATGGTGACCGGGCCGTCGGCCACCAGGTCGACGTCCATGTGCGCGCCGAAGCGTCCGGTGGCGACCGTGAGGCCACGCGCGCGCAGGGCGTCGACCAACCGGGCGACGACGGGTTCGGCGACCTCACCGGGGGCGGCGGCGTTCCACGAGGGACGCCGGCCCTTGCGGGTGTCGGCGAGCAGCGTGAACTGGCTGACGACGAGGACCGGGGCGCCCACGTCGGTCACCGACTTCTCGTCGTGGAGCAGCCGGAGGTCGGCGATCTTGCGGGCGACGAGCTCGACCTCGGCGGGGCCGTCGTCGTGCCCCACGCCGACGAGGACGAAGAGCCCGGGCTCGGTGATCTCGCCGACGGTCTCACCGTCGACGACGACGGCGGCGCGGCGGACCCGCTGGAGGACCGCCCGCACTCAGATGCCCACGGCGACGACGGAGCCCACCGGCTCGCCGTGGCCGAGGACCGGGGCGTCCTCGAGCGCCTCCAGGGCGCCCGACTCCACCCCGAGGCGGCGCAGGACCGCGGCGAGGATGACGGTGCGCGCCCGCTGCCCGCCGTCGGCGACCTTGAGGGCGATGCCGCGACCGTCGGCCAGCCCGACGGCATACACCGCTTCGGCGCCGTCCTTGGCGATCGCACCGGGGGTGCGCCGGATGAACGTCGTGACGTCGCGACGGGTGCCCCCGAGGTACTCCGGGTGGCTGCGGATCGCGTCGGCGACCCGCGCCTCGTCGGTTCCGGGAGCGGCGCTCGCGACCCGGCCGAAGGCGCGGGCGAGCCCGGCGAGCGAGATCGCCATGACCGGGGCGCCGCAGCCGTCGACGGCGGTGGCGGCGACCGGCTCGCCGGCGAGCTCGGCGAGGGTCTCGTCGCAGGCGCGCTGGAGCGGGTGGTCCAGGGCGAGGTATGCCGTGTGGTCCCAGCCGTTGGTCGCGCAGGTCGCGAGCATGCCCGAGTGCTTGCCGGAGCAGTTCTGCGCCAGCGACTGCTTCTCGTGGCCGGCGCGGATCCAGGCGAGGCGGGCCTCGTCGTCGATCGGGTAGTCGGGGGTGTTGCGCAGGTCGGCGACCGAGAGGCCGGCGCCGTCGAGGATCTCGCGGACCGCCCGGAGGTGGAAGTCCTCGCCGGAGTGGCTGGCGCACACGAGGGCGAGGTGGTGCGGGGCGAGGTCGAGGCCGTGGCGGACCATGGCGAGCGCCTGGATCGGCTTGTTGGAGGAGCGCGGGAAGACCGGGTCGGTCGCGCTGCCGAGCTCGAGCTCGACCGAGCCGTCGGCGGCCGTGACGGCGACGCTCGCACGGTGCACGGACTCGACGACACCGCCCCGGGTCACCTGCGCGAGGACCGGGGCGTGGTCGAGGGCGGCGGGGGTGGGCAGGGAGGGATGCGTCGTGACACTCACCCCTGCAGTATCGGGCCCCGACGACGACGACGCTCCACCCGGGGGCAGGGCCCGGGTGGAGCGTCGCCGTGTCGGGTGGAGTCCACCCGAGTGTGGGGCGAGGTCAGTCGCCGACCTTCTCGGCGGCCTTGGCGGTCGCCTTCGTGGTGGTGGCGGCGGTCTTGCGAGCGCTCGTCGTCGTGGCCTTGGCGGAGGAGGTCGTGCGCTTGGCGGCCTTGGTCGCCGTCGTGTTGGTGCGCTTGGCGGCGGTGCGGGTGCGCTTCGCGGAGGCCTTGATGTCGGTCGCGGCGAACGCGGCGTCCTCGGCCACGGTGTCGACGACGATCTCGGCGACGTGGGCGGCCTCGTGGCGACCGGTGGTGATCGTGGCGAGGGCCGAGGTGCGGATGTCGAGGACGGCCTTGCGGGCGGTCGTGACGGCACCCTTGCCGAGGGCGAGGGTGGTCTCGGCCTGGGCGACGAGGTCCTTGGTGGCCTTCTGGTTCCTGATGCGGGTGACGAGCTTCTCGCCACGGTCCGCGAGGTCCTCGTAGCCCTTGGCGACCTGGTCGACGGTCGCGACGCCCGTGTTGAGGGCCTTGGTCGGGAAGGCCTTGGCCTCGCCGAGGACGACCTGCGCGCGGTTCTGGACCGCGGCCGGGGCGAGCTCGCTGCGGACCTTGTCGGCGCGCAGGCGGGCCTCACGGGCCCGCTCAACGGCCAGGTCCGTGACGCCGACGACGGCGAACAGCGGGGTGGTCGTGGTGGTCTTGGTGGTGGTCTTGGTGGCCATGTTCACTCCTGGGTGAGGTGGGTGGGACGGGGTCTGTGTGGGGGTCTTGATCTGGGTCCGTGTCTGGGCTGGGGCCGAGCCGGTCAGGGCGGGGCGTCCGGACGGACGAAGGACTCGTAGACGTCCATGAGGGTCGCCTTCTGGCGGTCGGTGAGGTCGGGGTCGGCGGCGATGGCGTCCCGGACGGTCGGGGTCTCGTCGTGGCGCACGGGGTGCTCGTCGAGGATCCCGGCCTTGACGTAGAGCGTCTCGGCGGACACCTCCAGCCCCTTCGCCAGCTGCTGGAGGATCTCGGCGCTGGGACGCTTCAGGCCTCGCTCGAGCTGCGACAGGTACGGGTTGGAGATGCCGACGAGCTCGGAGAGCTGACGCAGCGACAGACTGTGCGACTGACGCTGCTCGCGCAGGTAGTCGCCGAGTCCGGCGAGGTCGTTCAGCGGGTTCCGGCTCATGTCTCCATTATGCTTGCTCTAGTTAGCAAAGTGCAAACCGGGGCAAGCGTGAGCCTCGCCACACGGGTGCGCAGGCCCGCCCCCTGGGGCCCGGCGCGACAGTTCGTCCATGAGACGCGTATGCCGTGCGCTTGGGACTGCCCTAACCTTGCGTTATGCCGCTCCCCACCGTGCTCACCTTCCCCAACCCCGTCAACGAGAAGGCCGCCCGCGTCGTCGCCGGCGGGGTGGTCGTGCTCGGCGTCGTCACGCTGCTCACCCAGCAGTGGTGGCTGGCCGTCGTCCTCGCCGTCGGGTTCGCGCTGCGCGTCGCGGCCGGACCCCGGTTCAGCCCGCTCGGACGGCTCGCCGTGCACGCCATCGCGCCGCGGTTCGGGGCGCCGCGGCTCGTCCCGGGCCCGCCGAAGCGCTTCGCCCAGGCCGTCGGCCTCGCGGTGAGCGGCGGCGCGGCGGTGGCGGCGCTCGGGTTCGGGGCGACCGGGGTCGCGTCGGTGCTCGTCGGCGTGCTCGTCGTCTTCGCGACGCTCGAGTCGGCGCTCGGGTTCTGCGCGGGCTGCTGGGCCTTCGGCCACCTCATGCGGCTCGGCGTCATCCCCGAGGAGACCTGCGCCGCCTGCAACGACCTCACCCTCCGCCAGCGCGACCCCCAACCCGCCTGACCCCCACCCCGCCCGACCCCACCCATCACCCACGGCCGGGCGACTTATTGCGCATTCCGGCCCCGCGACCTCGACTTATTGCGCATTCCGTACGACGGAATGCGCAATAAGTCGGTCGCGTACGGCCGGAATGCGCAATAAGTCGGGGTCAGGGGCGGGGCTTGATGCCGAGGAGGTCGCGGGCCTGAGTGGTCGACATCGGCGGGCGCTGCATCGTCGTCGCCAGCTCGGCGGCCCGCGCCACGAGCTCGGCGTTGTGCCGCACCTCCTGGCCGCGGGCGAAGACGACGTTGTCCTCCATGCCGACCCTGAGGTGACCCCCGGCGGACAGCGCCGCAGCGAGCACCGGCAGGTGGGTGCGCCCGATCCCGGTGGCCGACCAGGAGGTCACCTCGCCGGGCAGCATCGCGACGCCGGCCAGCAGCGCGGCAGCGGTCCCCGGCATCGCGCCCGGCACCCCGAGGACGAAGTCGACGTGCACCTTGCCGCCGAACGGCAGCCCGTGCGTGTCGATGAGCCGACGCAGGGCGTGGACGTGACCGAGCTCGAAGAGCTCGAACTCGGGCACGACCTCACGCTCCTGGGCCTGGACGTAGAGGTCGGACATGAACCCCCACGGGTTGAGGAAGACGTCGTCGCCGAAGTTCGTCGTGCCGCAGGTGAGGCTGCACGAGTCCGGCTCGGCGTCGAGCACGGTGAGCCGCTGCTCGAGCGGGTCGTGGACGGACCCGCCGGTCGACAGCTGGACGACGAGGTCGGTCTCGGAGCGGATCGCGTCGACCGCGGCACGCAGCCGCCCGGCATCGAGGGTCGGACGGTGCTCGCCGTCGCGGATGTGGAGGTGGATGAGCGCCGCGCCCGCCTCTTCGCAGGCGCGCGCCGTCTCGACGAGCTCCTCCAGCGTCGTGGGGAGCTGCGGCAGGTCGCCCTTGGCGTGCTCGGCCCCCGTGGGGGCGACGGTGATCAGGGTCGCGGACGCTGCGGTGGCCATGGGCGCCAGTCTGTCAGGACGATCGGGACGCCAAGGACCCGGTGGCCGCAGATCCTCCGGCGGTCAGGGGGTGACGACGACGGTTTGCGCCCCCGCGACACCCTCGGACACAAGAACGGCGTCGACCGGGGTGTTGCGCTTGATCACGGCCAGCGCGATCGGTCCGTCGACGTGGTGGCGCGCCACGGTCGTGAGCCGGCCGACCTCGCGTCCGTCGAGGGTGAGCGCCGAGCCCGCGACCGGCAGCAGGTGCCCCGAGCCGTCGAGGTGGAGGAAGACGATGCGACGCGGCGGGCGACCGAGGTTGTGCACCCGCGCGATGGTCTCCTGACCGCGGTAGCAGCCCTTGTGCAGGTGGACGGCGGTGCGCAGCCAGTCGACCTCGTGCGCGATGGTGCGGTGGTCGGTCTCGAACCCGAGCCGGGGACGCCACGCCGCCACCCGCAGCGCCTCGGCGGCCCACGTCCCGGCGAGCGGCCGGTCCCCGACGGCGGACTCGAGGTCCGCGCGGGCGACGATGAGCTCGCGCCAGCGTCGCGACTCCCCCGGGTGCCCCGTCTCCGGACCGTATGCCGCGGTGTCGCCGACGAGCGCGGGCCACGGGTCGACCCACGCGAGGGGCTCACCCTCGGCACTGGCGGCCGAGATCGGCTCGCCGAGGACGGCATACGCCTCCGTGAGGTCGGAGACCTCGACCCGCAGCATGAAGCGCATCGACTCCAGCCAGGACACGAGGGCCGGCGCGGTGCCGGGTTCGACCGTGATCCACGTGGACTCCCCGTCGTCGACGACGTGGAGGGCGTGCTCGACGTGGCCCTTGGGCGAGAGGACGAGCGACTCGGCGGACTGCCTCGGCGCGAGCGCGGAGAGGTGCTGCGACGTCATCGAGTGCAGCCAGGTGAGGCGGTCGGCACCCGAGACACGGACGACACCCCGGTGCGACAGGTCGACGACGGCCAGGCCCTCCTCGAGGAGGCGCTGCTCCCGGTTGGGGTCGCCGTAGTGGGCCGCGACCCCCGCGTCGGCGCCGTCACCCGCGACGGCGCCGGGGCGACCGAGGAGCGGTGAGGAGGGAAGGGCTGTCGTGGTGTCGGTCATGGCTGCTTCCTGCAGGTGCGGCAGAGGCCGTGGATGGCGGCATGGGTGACGTCGGCGTCGAAGCCGAGCCGGTCGTCGAGGCGGGCGACGAGGTCGTCGGCCACGCTCGTCGGCGCCTCCTCGACGGAGCCGCACTCGCGGCAGACGACGTGGACGTGGGTGGCGTGGGTGGTGAGGTGGTAGCTCGGGACACGGTGGTCGACGTGCGTGTGGCTCACGAGGCCGAGCTCCTGGAGCGCCTCGAGCGAGCGGTAGACGGTCGAGAGCGCCATCGGCGGGGCGCCGCTCGCCGACACGGTGTCGACGATCTGCTCCGGCGTGGCGTGGCCGAGCGTCTCGACCGCGGCGAGAACCTGCTGGCGCTGGGGCGTGAGCCGCCTGCCGGCGGCGCGGAGCCGGGTGCCGAGGTCACTCACCACTCCAATGTATGCCGGTCGCCCTTGGTCGAAGAATCGGCCACCTAGACTGACCGCGTGCTAGACGTGTTCCCGGACGAGGACAGCCGCCCCATCACCGCCCCCAAGAAGAAGTCGCGGACGGGGCGGCGCATTCTCACGTTCATCGCCGCGCTCGTCGCGCTCGTCCTGGTCGCGGTGGGCGGGTTCGTCGTCTTCCTCAACCAGAAGGTGTCGGGCAACATCACCCAGGAGGAGCTCCTCCCCAAGGCGGCGCCGTCGGCCACCCTGCCCGACGGGACGACCGTCGCGATCCCCCAGGCGGAGGTGGGCAAGAACTACCTCATCATCGGCTCCGACGCGCGGCCCGGTGAGACGGCCAGCCGCTCGGACGTCATCGTCCTCGCGCACGTGCCCGAGGACAAGAGCGCGGTGCAGCTCATCCACTTCCCGCGTGACCTCTACGTCCCGATCCCCGGCCGCAGCAAGGACAAGATCAACGCCGCGTACGCCTATGGGGGGGCGCCCCTGCTCGTCAGCACCTTGCAGAACCTGCTCGGCGTCAAGATCGACCACGTCGCCAAGACCGACTTCGAGGGCTTCCGCGCGATGACCGACGCCGTCGGTGGTGTCCGCGTCTACGCGGAGGAGGCCAGCAACGAGGGCGCCTTCGCCATCAGGGAGGGGTTCAACGACCTCAACGGTGAGCAGGCGCTGGCGTTCGTGCGCGAGCGCTACCAGCTCTCCGAGGGCGACATCTCCCGCGGGCGCCGCCAGCAGGCCTTCATCAAGGCGCTCATGCTCAAGGCGATCAGCGTCGACGTCGTCACCAACCCGATCAGGCTGACCCGGTTCGTCGACGCGGCGACCGACAACCTCGTCGTCGACAAGGGCCTGTCCGTCGCGACGATGCGCAGCGAGGCCTTCGCGCTGCGCGGCGTCCGCAGCGGCGACGTCGTCTTCGTCACGGCGCCCTTCACCGGCTTCGGCACCGCGCCGAACGGCGGCTCGATCGAGATCCTCGACGAGTCCGGCATCGCCGCCCTGGGCAAGGCCCTGCGCACGGACACGATGGACGAGTACGCCGACGTCTCCGTCATCCCCTGACGACCCGCCGAGGTGCGGGGGCTGGGGCTACTCGACGCGCTTGAGCTCGGCGGAGACGTGCGACTGGAGCCGCTGGCCCATCGCCGCCATGTCCATCGCCCACATGAGGTTGGACTGGACGTAGCCGTACATGCGGTGGGCCGCGGTGTACTCCTTGGCGTGCGGGCTGCGCATCACGCCGTCCGTGCGGAGCTCGACCTTGGCCGGCTGGGCGTGCCCGGCATACATCTCCACGAAGCCCGTCGGGTGGGTGAGCAGCAGCTCGACGTTGGTGCCGTCCTCGGCCTCGGGCACCGGGCGCCAGAAGCCGACCTCGGTCGCGAGCGGGCGGACCTTCTCCCCCGCGTCGTCGAGCAGCCAGGTCCGGCTGTGCCACGCGAGGAACGGGCGGCCGTCGTGCGAGCAGGTGATCTCCTGGCCGAAGTTGGCGGACTCGATCGTCGGGTAGCCGACGACGCCGGCCCCGGCCCACTTGCCGACGAGCCAGGCGAGGGGGGCGAGCTCGGACGGGAGGTTGGTGTCGAGATGGAAGGCCACGAGTGGGATCGTAGTGGCTCCCGAAGGGAGCACCCATGACCAGCATCCGGCCGCTCGTCGTCAAGATCACCTGCGGCGCCGAGGAGCTCGAGCGCCTCAACCAGGGCCTCACCGTCGCCACCACCGCGCTCGCCGCCGGGGCGGAGGTCAGCCTGTGGCTCACCGGCGAGGCCATCTGGCTCGCCGTGCCCGGCCGCGCCGAGGAGCTCGACCTGCCCCACGGCGCCCCCCTCGCCGACCTCCGCGACGCCCTGCTCGTCGGCGCCACCGTCACGGTCTGCGGCCAGTGCGCCGCCCGACGACAGATCGGCCCCGACGACCTCCTGGAGCCCGCGACGATCCGGGGCGCGGCGGCATACGTCGAGGAGATCCTCCGCGCGGACGTGCAGGCGATCGTCTACTGACCCGCCCGCGACCGGCCGCCAGCCGGGCCGCTCCTAGGTGTACCCGGCCATGAGGTTGGTAGCAGCGCGCCTGCTTGAACGAACGAGAACCTCCGAATGGGATGTGGCTTGTCTAAGGCCCACGTCCACCCGGAGGTTCTCGTGTTCCACCGTAATGCCCGGCTCACCGTCAATGGTCGGCTGCTGATCGTTCAACGCCACCAGGCCGGCTGGGCCCAGGCCCACATCGCGTCCGCAATGGGTGTGTCCCGCAAGTGCGTGAAGACCTGGATCGACCGCTACGCCATTGAAGGTGAGGCCGGTTTGGTGACACGGTCCTCACGTCCGCGCACCATGCCCACCCGCACCAGCGCGGAACTCGAGCAGAGGGTTCTGACCGCTCGTGACGAGCATCGCGACGGACCCGATGTCCTGGGCCCGAAGGTCGGGGTTGCCCCACGCACCGTGTCGAGGATCCTTCGACGGCACGGTGTGCCCTACCTGCGCGACTGCGACCCGATGACCGGTGAGGTCATCCGCTCCTCCAAGCTCACCACCATCCGCTACGAGCGGGAGCGGCCCGGCGAGCTGGTGCACATGGACGTCAAGAAACTCGGTCGCATCCCCGACGGCGGCGGCTGGCGAGCCCACGGCCGAAGCGAAGCAGTCCGCGGCCGGGGGATCGGCTACGACTACGTCCACTCCCTCGTCGACGACCACTCACGCCTGGCCTACTCCGAGATCCTGCCCGACGAGAGCGGCCCCACCTGCGCGGCCTTCCTCGAACGCGCCGCGGCCTACCTCCGCGCCAAGGGCATCTGCCGTATCGAGCGGTTACTGACAGACAACGCCTTGGCCTACCGCAAGTCCAACGACATCAAGCGGGTGTGCGCCGAACTCGACATCACACAGAAGTTCATCCGGCCCCACTGCCCGTGGCAGAACGGCAAGGTGGAACGCCTGAACCGAACCCTGGCCACCGAGTGGGCCTACCGGCAGGTCTTCACCAGCAACGCCGCCCGAGCCGCCGCTCTTGCACCATGGATCGAGCACTACAACACTGAACGACGCCACAGCGCCCTCGGAGGTCACCCGCCGATCAGCCGCCTGTCACCAACGTGATGGCCGGGTACACCTAGGCTCTGGCCGTGACCGCTGCCGTGCTCCTCACCGTCCTGCTCGTCCTGCTGGCGCTCTTCCAGCTCGCCCTCGCCCTGGGCGCGCCGCTGGGACGGTTCGCGTGGGGCGGTCAGCACCGCGTGCTCCCCACGGGGCTGCGAGTCGGGAGCGCCCTCGGGATCGCGACCTACGTCCTCATCGCCGTGCTCGCCCTCGACCGCACCGGGGCGGTGGACGTCCTCCCGGACCGCTTCTCCAGGGTGGGCATGTGGGTGGTCCTCGCCTACTTCGTGCTCGGGATCGGTCTCAACGCCGCCTCGCGGAGCGAGTCCGAACGCCGGGTGATGGTGCCGGTGACGGTCGTGCTCGCGGCACTGAGCCTGCTCGTCGTCCTGGGCTGAGAGCCGGGCCGCGTCGGACCGCGCCGCGAAGCGCCGCGGCGCGGCGCGCCGCTCAGCCGACGAAGATCGTCGCGAGGATCGAGACCGGGACACCCGTGACGAGCACGGACGCCGCGGCGGCGGTGACCTGTCCGCGCAGCCCGCGGATGGGTGAGAGGACGCACAGCACCCGGCGCATGACGTGCGCGAGCCCCGCGGCGACGAGCCCGAGGAGGACGCCCGCGAACACCCCCACCTCCTCGACGAGGAGGCCGCTCACGCCCCCGGCCGCGAGGCCGAGCACGAGAGCGGCGGGCAGCATCCAGGGGCGGGCACGGTCGCTGGGCGCGGCGAGGTCGGCCAGCGCCGACAGGGCGAGGGCGACCGCCACGACGACGACGACGTCACGGCCCCCCAAGGTGCGCCCCAGCGGCACCCACGCCGCACCGATGACCGCGATGCCGATGCCGGCGGCGCCCACGGCCACGGACTGGGTGAGCCGGGGCCGCCCGTCCCGGCGCATGATCTGGTGAAGGAACATCGCGAGGATCGCACCCGCCACGACGACCGGGACGTGGCGAAGGTACGGCTCGTCGGGGGTCAGGGCC
>NZ_AVPL01000075.1 GCF_000768695.1 Knoellia aerolata DSM 18566 | reverse complement strand
GTCGCGATCGCGGTGTCGAGCTCCATGACAGAACTCTAGAGGCGACCACTGACAGCCACCCTCGCCACCGATCCGGTTCCCGCACAGCCGAACTGACGCCGGACGCGCCGGGCTCGATGGGCGCCTGCGAGGCCAGTATCCCTCCGCCGCAGGGAGACTCGCGATGCAACGGCAGGGCAAGCGGACGGCATACGCCATCGTCGTCGCGCGGTCAGGTGAGGTGGAGGACGACCTGCTGGGCGGGCGCCGGATCGTCGGCCGTCTGCCAGGACCACGACGACGAGTCGCGGCTGCGGGTCCAACGGCGGTCGCCGACGGTGACTCCGGTGATGCCGGTGTCGACCGCCTTCGCGACCGACCACGACGCGATCGACGACGCGATCTGGTCGCTGGTCCCGGTGACGGTCAGCGTCCCGTCGCCGGCCTTCGCCTCGAGCCCGTACTCGGTGTCGAGCAGCCGTCCGAGCATGGCGACGTCGGCCTCCCGCTCCGCGTCGTTGAGGCGGCACCCGAGACCGCCGGGGGAGTGCCCGGCGAGGGCGGAGGCGAGGATGCGCCCCTCCTGCTCGTGGTCGGCATACGCCTCGGGGTACGCGCTGCGCTGCACCTCTTGGGCGACGACGGTGATGGTGCCGCTCTCCCAGCCGTCGACCTTGACGAGCGCGTCGTAGAACTTGTCGGTGGAGTACTCGGGGTCGAGGATCTGCTCGACCGTGCCCCACCCCTGCGACGGACGCTGCTGGAACAGGCCCACCGAGTCGCGGTCGCCGTAGCGGATGTTGCGGAGCTTGGACTCCTGGATCGCGGTGGCGAGGGCGATCGTCGCCGCGCGAGCCGGCAGCCCGCGTCGCAGCGCGAGGGCCGTGATCGTCGCGGCGTTGCTCATCTGCTCGGGGTCGAAGTCGACCGAGCTGCCGCCCGCCGTCGCCTGGCAGCGCGGGCCGAGCGCGCCCTGGAGCAGCGAGCGGCCGCCGAACCAGGCGCCGAGACCGACGAGGGCCACGAGCGTGAGGATGAGGGAGCGCGCGATCCATCGCGATGCCCCGCCTCGCGGCTGCTCCTCCGCGAGGGGCACGGGTCGACGTCGCGCGGTCATCAGTCGTTCGCGTGCAGCGCCGAGTTGAGGACGATGCCGTGGCCGTCGCGCGGACGCGCCTGCACCGCGCCCGTGACCGAGTTGCGCATGAAGAGGATGTTGGACTGGCCCGAGAGCTCGCTGGCCTTGGTGACGGTGCCGTCGGGCAGCGTGACCTTGGTTCCGGCGGTGACGTAGAGGCCCGCCTCGATGACGCAGTCGTCGCCGAGGGCGATGCCGAGGCCGGACTCGGCGCCGAGCAGGCAGCGCTCCCCGATGGACACCCGCTCGGTCCCGCCACCGGAGAGCGTGCCCATCGTGGACGCCCCGCCGCCGATGTCGGACCCGTTGCCCACGACGACCCCCTGCGAGATGCGTCCCTCGACCATCGAGGTGCCGAGCGTGCCGGCGTTGAAGTTGACGAAGCCCTCGTGCATCACGGTCGTGCCGCTCGCCAGGTGGGCCCCGAGGCGGACCCGGTCGGCGTCGGCGATGCGCACGCCGGAGGGCAGGACGTAGTCGGTCATCCGCGGGAACTTGTCGACGCCGAAGACCTGGACCGGGCCGCGTGCCATGAGCGCCAGGCGCGTCGTCTCGAAGCCGTCGACGGCGCACGGGCCGTGGTTGGTCCACACGACGTTGGTCAGCGCGCCGAACAACCCGTCGAGCGAGACCGAGTTCGGCGGCACGAGGCGGTGGGACAGCAGGTGGAGCCGCAGCCACCCGTCCGCGGCGTCACCGGGGGCCTCGTCGAGGTCGATCTCCACCAGCCGCACTTCCCGCGTCACCCCACGGAGCTCGTCGTCCACGGCGAGGGCCGACAGCCCGGTCGGCTCGGCGGCACTCCCGGACCCGCCCAGTGCCGGTGCCGGGAACCAGGCATCGAGGACGGTGTCGCCGTGGAGGGTGAGCAGGCCGAAGCCGTGAGCGGTGCGCGCGGTCATGGCGTCAAGGGTAGGCGTCGGGTCTGTGCCGTCCCGAGGGCGTCCGGCTCGCCCGTGACGAGCGGCTTCCCGGCCGAAGATAGGGTCTGCGTATGCCGCTCGACCTCACGTCCGACGTCGTCACCCTGACCGCCGCGCTCTGCGACATCGAGTCGGTGAGCCTCAGCGAGACCACCATCTGCGACGCCATCGAGGCGGCTCTGCGCCCGCTCGAGCACCTCACGGTCACCAGGATCGGCAACACCGTGGTGGCCCGCACCGAGCTCGGTCGCGGCGAGCGAGTCGTTCTCGCGGGTCACATCGACACCGTCCCGCTGACCGACCCGCCGAACCTGCCCACCCGTCGCCTGCCCACCGAGCAGGGCGAGGTCCTCTGGGGCCGCGGCACCGTGGACATGAAGGGCGGTGTCGCCGTCCAGCTGCGACTCGCCGCGACGGTGCCCGAGCCGAGCCGCGACGTCACCTACGTCTTCTACGAGGGCGAGGAGATCGAGAGCGAGTTCAACGGTCTGCTCCACGTCCAGGAGCAGCGGCCCGACCTCATCGAGGACGCCGACTTCGCCGTGCTCCTCGAGCCGACCGGCGCCGTCGTCGAGGGCGGCTGCAAGGGAACCATGCGCATCGACATCACGACCAAGGGTGCCGCGGCCCACTCGGCCCGCCCGTGGAACGGCCACAACGCCATCCACGACGCAGCCGACATCCTCGGCCGGCTCACGGCATACGAGACCCGGACCGTCGTGGTGGACGGCCTGGAGTACCGGGAGGCGCTCAACGCGGTCAGCATCTCCGGTGGCATCGCCGGCAACGTCATCCCGGACCGCTGCACCGTCTCGGTCAACTACCGCTACGCCCCGGACCGCTCCGAGGAGGAGGCGGTCGCGCACATGCACGAGGTCTTCGACGGGCTGACCTTCGAGGTCACCGACAACGCCGGGGGAGCGCGTCCGGGGCTGGACCTGCCCGCGGCCAAGGCGTTCGTCGAGGCGCTCGGCACGGAGGTCATCGCCAAGCAGGGCTGGACCGACGTCGCGCGGTTCCAGGCGATGGGGGTGCCGGCCGTGAACTTCGGTCCGGGCGACCCCAACCTCGCCCACCACGACGAGGAGCGCTGCCCCGTGGACCAGCTCGTGGCCGCCGAGGCCGCCATGCTCCGGTGGCTCGCCGACGGGCATGCCACGCCGGGTGCGGGCCGATGAACGACACCCAGCAGCCGTGGGACGAGTCGCACGACTACCACCAGGGCCCGGTGGTGATGCGCCGGTCCCAGGTGCCCGCGGAGACGACCGACCAGCGGCTCCTCGACGAACGGGGCGCGGCCGACTGGGTGCACACCGACCCGTGGCGGGTCCTGCGCATCCAGTCCGAGTTCGTCGAGGGCTTCGGCGCCCTGGCCGAGCTCGGCCCGGCCGTGAGCGTCTTCGGCTCGGCCCGGACCGGCCAGCACGACTCGACCTACGAGCTCGGTGAGCAGGTCGGCGCGGCCCTCGTGCGCGCCGGGTACTCCGTCATCACCGGCGGCGGCCCCGGCGCCATGGAGGCGGCGAACAAGGGCGCCCTGGAGGCCGGGGGCACATCGGTCGGCCTCGGCATCGAGCTGCCCTTCGAGACCGGGCTCAACGCGTTCGTCGACCTCGGGGTCAACTTCCGGTACTTCTTCGCCCGCAAGACGATGTTCGTCAAGTACTCGCAGGGCTTCATCGTCCTGCCCGGGGGTTTCGGCACGCTCGACGAGCTCTTCGAGGCGATCACCCTCGTGCAGACCCAGAAGGTCACGTCGTTCCCGATCGTCCTCATGGGGCGCACGTACTGGCAGGGGCTGTTGGACTGGCTCTCCGACTCCGCGCTCGCCGCGGGCACCATCAGCGCCACGGACCTCGCGCTCATCACCGTGACCGACGACCCCGCCGAGGCGGTCGAGATCATCGTCGCCTCGGACCGCGGCAGTGCCCCGCAGCCGCCCGAGGGCAGCGGCGCGAACCCCGAGTGAGGGGCATCGTGCGGACCACGCCCGCGCTCGCACCTAGGATCGCGATGTGGAGTGGGTCGCCCTCGGAGCGCTCGCCGTCGCCGTCATCGCGGTCACGGCGCTCGTCGCGACGGGCCGGCTCGATCTCGCCCCGCTGAGCGACGCGGTGTCCACCCTCCCGCCGCTCGAGCTGCCGGAACGACCCACGAGCGCCGACGTCGACCGCCTCCGTCTCGGCACCGTCCTCTACGGCTACGCCCCGGACGAGGTCGACGCGGCCCTGGACGCGCGACGCGACCGGCTCGCCGAGCAGGAACGCGAGCTGTCCGCACCGTCGGCTCCCTCGCACCGGGAGGGTCATGTTCACCCTGACGCGTGAGAGCGCCCTCCCGCCCGCCGAGCTGTGGCAGCGTCTCGCCGCCCTCGGCGACCACGCCGACTCCGTCCCGCTGACGACGACGATCGCGGACCCCGGGGCCCCGGCCCCGGGCTGGCGCTTCACGGCCCGGACCGCCCTGGGCCCACTGCGCTTCGACGACTCGATGTTCGTCGAGGAGTGGGAGCCGCCCCGGCGGTGGCGCGTGCGCAAGACCGGGTTCCTCAAGGGCTGGGCCGAGGCGGTCGTCACGCCGACTGCCGGTGGGTCCCGCCTGACGTGGACCGAGGAGCTGTGGTTCGAGCTGCCCGGGCTGACCGGGGTGACGCGGCGGGTGGGTGACGTCCTGGGTCCGCTGATCTTCGGACCGGTCGTGAACCGGCTGGCCCGGGCCGACCGGTGATCTGGGCGCTCGGGCTCAGCCTCCCCGTCGTCGCGTGCGCGCTGGGCCTGGCCTGGTTCCTCGCCCGTCGCGAGAACGCGGCGGCCGGCGACCCGGGTGACGGGACGGGTGGGGACCTCGGTCGCCGGCCGTTCCGGCTCCAGGTGGTCGGCTACCGGACCGACCGCGTCGACGAGGCCCTGGCCCGACTCGACGCGCAGATCGCCGCCAACGAGCTCCTCCTCCGCGGCGCACCCTCCGACCCCGCCCGCGCCCCCGCCCCCGCCCCCGTTGCGTCCGCAACCCTGGTCGGGAACCCGACCAACTTTGCGGACGCTGCGAACCCGGACGCCCTTGCGTCCGCAACCCTGGTCGAGAACCCGACCAGGGTTGCGGACGCGAGGGAGCGCGAGGGCGCGGAGGAGGCCACCCCCCGCGTGCCCTGGGGGTGGCCCGACCTCGTCGTCGTCGCGGCCTACCTCGGCACGGCACTCCACGTCCTCTCCGGCCTCGTCGGTCGCACGTCCACCGGCTACCTCTCCCAGGGAGTGCAGGACCACCAGGCGTTCGAGTGGTACTTCGGCGCGTCCGCGCACAACGTCGCCACCCTCTCCAACCCGCTCTTCAGCGACCGCCAGAACTTCCCCGACGGCGTCAACCTCATGGCGAACGCCGCGGTCACCGGCCTCGGCGTCCCCCTCGCCCCGCTCACCCTGACCCTCGGTGCCCACCTGACGTTCTTCGTCGTCGAGCTGCTCGGGCTCGCCGGCACCGCCGCCGCCTGGTACTGGTTCCTCCGCCGGCGCGGGCTCGTGCGGACGGCCGCGGCCGTCGGTGGCTGGTTCACCGGCTTCGCTCCGGCGATGGTCTCCCACGCCAACGGGCACCCCAACTTCGTCGCGCTCTTCCTCATCCCGGTGATCGTCGACCGCGTCCTCCGGCTGGCGCGTGGCACGCACCACGTGAGGGACGGGGTCGTCCTCGGGCTGCTCGTGACGTGGCAGGTCTTCATCGGCGAGGAGCCGCTGCTGCTCGCCGCCCTCGGCATGCTCGTCGTGGGGCTCGTCCTCGTCCTGCGGGGCCGTCTCGACCTGCGTCGTCTCGCACCGGGCGTGGGGATCGGCGCATGGGTGTGCCTCGTGCTGGTCGCGGTGCCGCTGTGGTGGCAGTTCGCGGGACGGCAGAGCTACACCTCGATCTACCACCCGCCCGGCGGCAACGACCTCGCCGCGCTGTGGGGGCGCGCCACCCGCACGTTCGGCGCGGACCCGTGGGCCTCGGCGGCGCTGTCGATGAACCGCACCGAGGAGAACGCCTTCTTCGGCGTCGGCCTGCTCGTCCTCGTCGGGGTCATCGCGCTCGTCCTCATCCGCCGACCGGTCGTGCAGGCGCTCGCCGCCCTGGTCGTGGTGGCCTGTTGGCTCTCGCTCGGCGAGGAGGTCCTGCTGCGCGGGCGTCCCACGGGCGTCCCCTCCCTGTGGGCCGCCCTCGACGAGCTCCCGGTGCTCGAGAACGTCCTCCCCACGCGTTTCGTCATGATGGCGATCCCCGCGATCGCCGGCCTGCTCGCCCTCGGGATCGACGCCGCGATCCGGGCGGCCCCGCTGAACGCCGCGGACGCCGACGAGGCGCAGCTTCCCTCCTGGCAGCCGCGCGTGGGCGGCTGGCTGGTCACCGTGGCGGCCGTGGTCGTCCTGCTGCCGGTCCTGCCGACGTCCCTCCAGGTCGACGAGCGCCCGGCCGTGCCGACGTTCTTCACCGGCGACGCCTGGCGCGACTTCAGCCACGGTGGCTCGATCCTCGCCGTGCCCCCGACCGACATCGTCGACGCGCGGGCCTTCGACTGGCAGCTCGCCGCCGACACGATGGCGTTCCCCATCGTCGAGGGGTACTTCGTCGGCCCGAACGGGGCGCCGGACCGCGGCGGCCAGTACGGCGCGACCCGACGGCCGATGTCGCTGTGGCTCTACGACGTCAACGCGGCCAACGCCGTTATCCCGGCGACCGAGGCGCAGCGGCTCCAGTTCGTCGAGGACCTCCGGGCCTGGCGCACCGACGCCGTCGTGCTGCCCGCGCGGCCCCAGGCCGCAGCCCTGCGCGACTCGCTCGCCACCGTGCTCGGTCAGCCGCAGGAGGTCGAGGACGTGCTGGTGTGGGACGTGCGGGAGCTGCGCCCGTGAGCGCCTCCGCCCGCCCGGCCTCCCCCTTGCGTCCCGAGGACCCCACCGCCACCGCCCCCACCACCCCCACCGACCCGGTCGCCAGCAGCAGCCGCCTCGGTCGCCGGGCTCTGGCCCACCCTGTCCGCACGATCCTGGCCGCCTACCTCGTCACCCGTCTCGTCGCGCTCACGGCGATGTGGGTGGCGGCGACCTGGTTCCAGAACCCCGCGGGAGTCGGCCATCTCGACCCCACGGTCGGCGACCTCATCGGCCTCTGGGACTCGGAGTGGTACGAGCGAATCGCCACCCAGGGCTACCCCGTTCCGCTCCCGGCCGACCCGACGACGGGCAAGCTCACCTACAGCGCGTGGGCGTTCTACCCGCTCTTCCCGTTCCTCGTGAAGGGTCTGATGCTGCTCGGCATCCCCTTCACCGCCGGGGCGGTCGCGCTCAACCTCGTCCTCGGGGCCGTCGGCGCCGTCCTCATCTGGAAGCTGTTCAGCCACGCGCTGCACGCCGACCCGAGACCCGGTCGCGACCGGCTCGCCCTCGTCGCCGCCTGCCTCTGGTGCTTCTACCCGGCGACGGGAGTGATGCTCAAGGCGTACACCGAGCCGCTCGCCATCGTGCTCGTCGCCCTCTCGCTGCTGCAGCTCATGAACCGCCGGTATGCCGTCGTCGCGGCTCTCGCGGTCCCGCTCGCCTTCACGCGTGGCGTGGCCGCCGCGATGGGCTGCGCGGTGCTCATCCACCTCGTCGTCCGCATCCGGGAGGACCGGCGGGCCGGGGTCGCTCCGCTGCGGGGGCAGCGGAGCACGGCGGCGCTCATGGTGCTCGTCACGGGGCTGTCCGGGCTCGCCTGGCCCGTCGTCGTCGGGGTGGTGAGCGGCATCCCGACCGCCTTCCTCGACGTCCAGGAGGCGTGGGGGCAGCAGCCGTCGGCCGGTCCGTTCGTCCTGTGGCTGCAGTGGGCCTGGGAGGGCCACGGCCTCGCCGGTCTCGCCGTGCTCGTCGGGCTGTGCGGCACCTACATCGCCCTCGTCCTCGGGCGGCACGGACGCTGGCTCCCCGTCGAGGTCCGCGCGTGGGCGGTCGCCTACCCGCTCTACCTCTTCGCCGTCGTCCGGCCGATCACGAGCATGTGGCGTTTCCTCCTCCTCGACTTCCCCCTCGCCGCCCTGCTCGCCAGCGTCGCCATGCGCACGTCGACGGGGGAACGGATCGTCACGCACTGGCGCTGGCGCGTGGCCGTCCTCCTCGTCCCCGTCGTCCTCGGACTCGTCTGGTGGACCTGTGCCCTGCTCACGTGGACACCGTGGAGCTCGCGACCCCCGTGAGTCCAGGGGGGACCCGATTTCGTCTCTGCCCTGCTCAGCGGGGATAATGGTGGCGACACCGGTGCGCCAATGCCGGGACGCGAACACGTGATGCACGATCGTGCGCCACGGCAACGAAGGGAACACCCATGGCGGCAATGAAGCCCAGGACGGGCGACGGCCCTCTCGAGGTCACCAAGGAGGGCCGCGGCATCGTGCTGCGCATGCCTCTGGAGGGTGGTGGCCGTCTCGTCGTCGAGATGACTCCGGACGAGGTGCGGGCACTGGGGCAGGCGATCGACGACTGTGAGGCGCTGAAGAAGTGACCGTCGGTCGTTGACGTGACGTTGACGTGACCGAGGGCCCCCACCGGCATGGTGGGGGCCCTCTCGCCGTCTGTAGGGTCGGACGGGTGCCCTCCGAAGACCTCCTCGCCCCCTCCGTCGCCACCTGGACCGGGCGGGACGGACCCCTCGCCGACGTCCTGGCCGACTCCGACCCGACGGACCTCGCGCTCGTCGTCGGCGTGCTCGCGGGTGACGACCCCTGGGACGAGCGCACGCGCGAGGCGCTGACGGGAGCGGGCTTCGACCCCGACGAGATCCTCGAGACCCACGAGCCCTCCACCAAGGCGGGGGCGACGACAGTCGTGCGGGTCCCGCGGGGCCAGCAGTCCGTCCGCGTGCTCGTGCTCGTCGGCCTCGGCGACGCCGCACCGGGGGACCTGCGGCTCGCCGGAGCGGGGGCCGGCCGGGCCACGCGTGGCCGCGCCCTCGTCGTCCTGCTGGCCCCGTCCTGCGACGAGCCGGGGCGCGCCGCCCTCGTCGAGGGTGGCGTCCTCGGGGGCTGGGCCCCGTCCCGCTGGACCGGTGGGAGCTGGCAACCCGGGGCGGAGGTCGCCGGAGAGGTCGTCGTCGTCGGTGTCGAGCCCGACGTCGTCGAGCGGGCCGTGCGCCGCGCCGTCACGACGCTCGTCGCCCGCAACCTCGCCAACACCCCCTCGAACATCAAGAACCCCGGGTGGATGGCCCGACAGGCACGCACCCTCGGGTCGCGCAGCGGGCTCGACGTCACCGTCTGGAACAGGGCGGCCCTGGCCGCGGGGGGCTTCGGCGGGCTGCTCGCCGTCGGTCAGGGCTCGGCGACGCCGCCGGCCATGGTCCAGCTCGGCTACACCCCGGTGGGCGCCGACGACGCCACCCCTCACGTCGTGCTCGTCGGCAAGGGCATCACCTTCGACTCCGGCGGCCTCCAGGTGAAGCCGGCCGACGGGATGCTCGCGATGAAGACCGACATGTCCGGGTCGGCGATCGTGCTGGCCGTGCTGGCCGCCTGCCGCGACCTCGGCGTGCAGGTCCGGGTCACCGGCCTCCTCGCCCTCGCCGAGAACATGGTGAGCGGGTCGGCCTACCGCCCGGGTGACGTCGTGACGCACTACGGCGGCACGACCACCGAGATCGGCAACACCGACGCCGAGGGGCGGATCGTGCTGGCCGACGCGCTGGCCTACGCCGACGCCGAGCTCGACCCCGACGTGGTCGTCGACATCGCCACCCTCACCGGCGCGGCCCGCGTCGCGCTGGCGCGCACCATGGCCCCGGTCTACGCGACCGACGACGAGCTGTCGTCCCAGCTCCGGGCCGCCGGTGAGACAGCAGGTGAGACGCTCTGGCCCTTCCCGCTCGTGCCCGCCTACCGTCGGGCACTGGAGTCCGACGTGGCCGACATCAACCACATCGGACCCTCGGTCGGGGGTGGCTCCATCACCGCGGCACTCTTCCTGCGCGAGTTCGTGGGGGAGCGTCGCTGGGCCCACCTCGACATCGCCGGCCCCGGCCGCTCCGATGTCGACTCCGGAGTCCACGGCAAGGGTGGGACGGGGTTCGGTGCACGTCTGCTGCTTCGATGGCTGGAAGGTCTGCGATGAACGCCGGATACGGACTGGCAGTGCGCTGGTCGCTCGAGAACGCTCCCGAGAACGCGCCCGACCAGCTCCGCGAGTACGTCGTGGGCACCTCGATCGCGCGGTTCATGTTCCTCGACGGGCTGGCCTTCAAGGTCTGGCGGATGCGTGAGGGCGAGTGGTTCGAGGGGACCTACGTCTTCGACACGGAGCAGGAGCGCAAGGTGTTCCGCGAGGAGTTCGAGGCCACCGCCGCCGAGTCGAAGGGCTCCGAGCTCATCGGGTCCTCACCCACCTCCATCGAGGAGTTCGAGGTCGTCGCGATCGCCGAGGGCCCGGCCGGCTTCCGCCGCGGTGCGGGCCCGCGCGTCGACGCCCACGCCTGACCGGAGGGCGCCCTGACCGCAGGCGCCGTCGAGCTCAGCGCTTGACGGCGACGAGCAGCCCGTCGCTCACGGGGAGCAGCGTCGGCACCAGGGCGTCGTGGTCCCGCAGGGCCTTGCCGAGGTCGCGCAGCGTCGTCGTGTCGGCGTCCCGCGCGGCCGGGTCGGCCACCTTGTCGTGCCAGAGCATGTTGTCGAGCACGAGGACGCCACCGCTGCGCAGCAGGCGGATGCCGTGCTCGACGTATGCCGGGTAGCTCGGCTTGTCGGCGTCGATGAGCACCATGTCGTAGGCCGCGTCGGTCATGCGGGGGAGCACCTCGGTCGCGCGACCGGTGATGACCCGGGTGCGCTGCGTCGGGTACCCGGCCGCGGCGTACGCCTCCCGGGCTGCCCGCTGGTGCTCGGCGGAGATGTCGATGGTCGTGAGGACCCCGTCCTGGGGCATCCCCGCGAGCATCCAGAGACCGGACGTGCCAGCGCCGGTCCCGATCTCGATGACGTGCTTGGCACCGATGGCCGCCGTGAGGACGCGCAGCGTGGCGCCGGCCCCGGTCCCGACCGGGGTGGCCGCACCGAAGGCCAGTCCGCGGGCACGCGCCTGCTCCATGACCTCGGGCTCGGGCACGAAGTCCTCGGCGTACGACCAGCTCGCGGGCTTGAGGGTGCTCATGGGCCGCAACCCTACTCGGGGAGGCCGGGTGGTCCGGACTCACAGGCGGCGTTCAGGGTCTTCAGGAACATTTCCCGGCTCCGGCACGTAGACACCTGTGACATGGACAGCCAGGTGGGCACCGAGCAGGGGACGACGATGACGAGCGCAGCAGCGGCGGCCACGGGGGAGTGGACGCCGCCGACCTGGGAGCAGGTCGTCGAGGAGCACTCGGCGCGGGTCTACCGCCTCGCGTACCGCCTCACCGGGAACGTGCACGATGCCGAGGACCTCACCCAGGACGTGTTCATCCGCGTCTTCCGGTCCCTGCACACGTTCCGGCCCGGCACGTTCGAGGGCTGGCTGCACCGCATCACGACCAACGTCTTCCTCGACAAGATGCGGCGCAAGCAGCGCATCCGCTTCGACGCGCTCTCCGACGAGTCCGCCGCGCGCCTGCCGAGCCGCGAGATCAGCCCCGAGCAGAGCTACGCCGACACCCACTTCGACGACGACGTCCAGCGCGCGCTGGACTCCCTCGCACCCGACTTCCGGGCCGCGGTGGTCCTGTGTGACATCGAGGGCCTGTCCTACGAGGAGATCGCCGCGACCCTCGACATCAAGCTCGGCACCGTGCGCTCCCGCATCCACCGCGGCCGGTCCCAGCTGCGCGAGGCTCTGGCGCACCGCGCCCCCGAGCGCGCGACGGCCACGTCCCCCTCCAGCGCACGTCGCCCCGGTCTGCTCGCCCCCGCCGGTGGTGCCGTGTGATGCCCCTGTCCCGCCCGAACCGGTGCCGCCTCGACGAGCTCCCCGACTACGTGTCGGGACAGCTGTCGGCGCAGCGCACCCTCGAGTGGGACCGGCACCTCATCGCCTGTGTCGGGTGCCAGCACGCGGTCGCCGGTGAGCGGCGCCTCCAGGCGCTCCTGTCCGCCGGCTGCCCGTCGATGTCGGGGAGCCTGCACGCCCAGCTCGTCGCGCTCGCGTCGTCGATGCCCGCGCCGCCCCCGCGCGCCGACGCCATGTCGGACCGTCGCCACTACGCCCCGCTCGAGATGGTCGCGCCCTCGGCCCCTCCCGTGCACCGCAGCCCCCTCAGGTCTGCCGCCATGGCCACTGCGGCGGCAGGCGCCACGGCCGCGGTGGCCTGGACCCTGACCCTCGCCGGGCCGGGAGCGGTCGCGACGACCGTCGGCTCGGTCGGCGGCGCAGGGCCGTCCCCGTCCGTGCGTCCCACCACCGCCTCCAGCCCCGGCGTGGGGAGTGGCACCGTGCGGGTCCGTGCGGTCTCCACGGGGTGGACGGGCAGCACCTCCGTTCGAAACCTCGTGCTGTGCGAGGCACAATCAGGGTCATGACTGAGGACAGCACTCGCGACGACTCCGGCGAGCGCCCTCGCACCGACGCGCAGCACACCGACGAGCTCGACCTCTTCGCGACCCGGGAGATCGGGACTGCGCCGGGACGCGCACCGATGCTGCCGACACCCGAGCCGACCCGCCACGCAACGCCGGACTGGCGCACGGATGAGCACACGGCATACGCCACGAACCCGTATGCCGCGTCAGCGGCTCCCGGCGCCACCGCACCTGCGCGCAGGGGCGGGTTCGGCTGGCTCGGCGTGCTCCTCATCGCGGGGCTCTCGGCCCTCCTCGCCGGTGTCGGCGGCGGCCTGTTCGGCGGGTGGCTGGGCGCCACGGACCGCTTCGACGGTCTCGACCTCACCGGCGACAGCTCGATGGGGGCGACGCCGGAGCCCGGTGCGGGCGCGACGACGCGCCCCGAGGGGACCGTGGCCAACATCGCCGCCAACGCCACCCCGAGCGTCGTGACGATCCGGGTCGAGGCGGGCACCGGCGACGGGACCGGCTCGGGCTGGGTCCTCGACGACAAGGGCCACATCGTCACCAACAACCACGTCATCGCCGCCGCCGCCGACGGTGGTGAGATCACCGTCGTCCTCTCCAACGGCAAGCAGTCGCCGGCGAAGATCGTCGGTCGCGACGTCTCGTACGACCTCGCCGTCCTCAAGGTCGAGCGCACCGACCTCACACCACTCCCGGTCGGCGACTCGAGCGCTGTCGTCGTCGGCGACCCCGTCATCGCGGTGGGCGCACCGCTGGGTCTCGAGTCGACGGTCACGACGGGCATCGTCTCGGCGCTCAACCGCCCGGTCACCCCCGGCAACGCGGACGACCAGTCGTTCATCAACGCGATCCAGACCGACGCGGCGATCAACCCCGGGAACTCGGGTGGCCCGCTCCTCGACATGGAGGGTCGCGTCATCGGGATCAACACGGCGATCGCCCGGGTCGCCGGCACGGCCATCGGCGGGCAGAGCGGCAACATCGGCGTCGGCTTCGCCATCCCGAGCGCCCAGATGAAGACCACCGTCGACCAGCTCATCCGCACCGGCAAGGCCGAGCACCCGATCATCGGCGTCCTGCTCGACCGGGAGTACGACGGCGAGGGCGTGCGCATCGGCGCCGACTCCGGCGACACCCCGGCCGTGACGCCCGGCGGCCCCGCCGCGAAGGCCGGGCTCCGCGCCGGCGACGTCATCACCGCGTTCGAGGGCCGCCCCATCAACGACCCCGACGCCCTCGTCGTGGCCATCCGCGCCAGGCCCGTGGGATCGAGCGTCACCCTCACCGTGCTGCGCGACGGCACGGCCCGGGATGTCAAGATGGTCCTCCAGGGCAGGAGCGGCGACTGACGCGCCACGGCGCACAGGAGGACGAGTGTTCGGCATCAACGGGTGGGAGGTCGTCCTCCTGGCCCTCATCGCGGTGTTCGTGCTCGGACCCGAGCGGCTGCCCGAGTACGCCGCCAAGCTCGCCCAGGGCATCAAGAAGTTCCGGGTGATGGCCGAGGGCGCCAAGGGTCAGCTCAAGGACCAGCTCGGTCCGGAGTACTCCGACATCAACTGGCGCCAGTACGACCCGCGGCAGTACGACCCCCGTCGGATCGTGCGCGAGGCGCTCATCGAGCCGCTCGAGGACGCCGCGTCGGGCCTGAAGTCCGGGGGCACCAACCCCGACATGGGCGAGGTCGACGCCCTCGGTGACGACGGGGTCTCGCTCGGCTCTGACCCGCGCGCCTGGGACCCGCTGCGCCCCACGCCCTACGACGCCGACGCGACCTAGGTGTACTGACCGGGGACGTTGGTTG
>NZ_AVPL01000074.1 GCF_000768695.1 Knoellia aerolata DSM 18566 | reverse complement strand
GCTCGCCCTCGGCGAGCTCCACGGCGGCGAGGGAGTCACGAGCGGCCCGGCCACGTTCGCGCAGGGTCGCCAGGGCGCGCCCGCGCTCGGCAGCCGCGGCGGCGGTCCGCTCGTGCGCGACGGCGATGTCGAGCGCGACCATCGCCTCGGACAGGTGCGCGTCGAGCGCCTCACCGAGGTCGTGGAGCCGTGTGCGGATGCCCTGGGGCGAGTGAGGATCGACGTCGGGGGAGTCGGGATCGACGGCAGGGGAGCCGGAATGGACCGCGGGAGAGCCCGGTTCGGCCACGAGGGGGTCCGGACCGGCCCCGGACACGGCCTCGGCCGCAGGGCCCGAGCCGACCTCCGGCCGGGCGAGGGCAGTGCCGTCGGCAGCGCTCCCCAACCCACTGGCGGCGACGACGTCGGCGAGCCGGGCGAGGCCGGTGTCGATGCCCCTGCGACGCGACTGCACCTCGGCCTCGCTCGCGCGTCGCTGCTCGACGAGCCACTCCTCGACGTCGGCGAAGCGCGAGATGTCGAACAGCTTCTCGAGCAGGTTGCGGCGGTCGTCGTCCTTGGCGGTGAGGAACGCGGCGAACTCGCCCTGCGGGAGCATCGCCACCCTGGCGAACTGCTCCTTGCCCATCCCGATGACGTCGTGGATGACCTCGGCGGCCTCGTCGTTGCGGGTGGACACGACCGTCCACTCACCCCGCCGCTGCTCGGCGAGGCTGACCGTCGCCGGCGCCTCGATCGTGCCGGTGCCGCGCTTCTTGGGGCGGGAGTGCGCGGGGGAGCGGCGCAGCCGGAACCGCCGCGTGCCGGAGGTGAACTCGAGCTCCACCGAGGGAGTGGCCGTGGGTGCGGCGTGGTCGCTGACGATGCCGCGCTTGTCACGCAGCCCGGGCACGTCGGCGAAGAGCGCGAAGCAGATGGCGTCGAGCAGGCTCGTCTTGCCCGCGCCGGTCGGGCCGTGGATGAGGAAGAGGCCGGCGGCGCTGAGGGTGTCGAAGTCGACCTGGACCTCGTCGGGGAACGGGCCGAACGCCGTGGCGGCGAGCCGGTGGATCCTCATGCCGCACCGGAGCGGCGCCCGGTCGCGGAGCCCTCACCCTCGGCGTGGGAGCGACCCAGCCGGGCCCCCTCGACGGCCTCGGCGAGGAGCTGCCGCTCCGCGTCGTCGGCACCGTGGCCGCCCCGGACGTGGGTGAGGAAGTCGCAGCACACGTCGAGGTCGGAGCGCTCGGTGAGCGACGCGGCATAGGCACTCATCGTCGTCACCGAGCCCGTGGGGGCGAAGCGCAGGTCGAGGGTGTGCGGGAAGCGCTCGCGCAGCCGCTCCATCGCGCCGAGCGGACGGAGGGGGTCGGTGAGCGTGACCTGGCACCAGGCCTGCTCGGCCGCCGCGTGCTCGCGCCCGGTGAGGAGCTCGTCGAGCGTGCCCCGGAGCAGGGCGAGCGGACGCTCGACCGGGGCGGCGACGAAGTGCACGGCGGGCGCCCCGTCGCCGGCGAGGTCGACGAGCCAGGACCCCTTGGTGTGCCGGGCCTCGCTGAACGACATCGCGACCGGGGAGCCGGAGTAGCGGACGCCCTCGGCCACCTCCTGACGGCCGTGCAGGTGCCCCAGCGCGGCGTAGTCGACGCCGTCGAAGACCGCGGGCGGCACCGCGGCGACGCCACCCACGGCGATGTCGCGCTCGGAGTCGCTCGTGGCACCACCGGTGACGAAGGCGTGCGCCATGACGACGGAGCGGCGGTGGGACCCCGTCGCCAGCGAGCCGCGCACGCGGTCCATGGCCGCGCGCAGCACCGAGGCGTGGGTGCGCTCCGTGGCGCCGAGCCGCCCCGCCGTCAGGGACGGCTCGAGGTAGGGGAGCGGGTGGACCGCGACGTCGCCGACGAGGACCGGCCGGCCGATGTCGTCGAGGCTGGTCCGGATGTGCAGCCCGGACCGCTCGAGGACACGAGAGGCGAAACCGAGCCGGATGGCGGAGTCGTGGTTGCCGCTGGACAGGACCACCGCGGCTCCGGCGTCGATGAGCCGCTCGACGACGTCGGAGAGCATCGCGACCGTGTCGGGGGCGGGCAGCGCGCGGTCGTAGACGTCACCCGAGACGAGCACCGCGTCGACCGACTCCGCGCGCACGACCTCGACGAGGTGGTCGAGGAAGGCCGACTGGGCCCCCTGCAGCCCGACCTGGTGGAAGGCCCGGCCCAGGTGCCAGTCGGAGGTGTGGATCATGCGCACGTCACCGAGGCTAGGTCGGGTCACCGACACCGCCCGTGACCGAAACGCGGATTCAACGGCGTTCCGCTCGCCCGCCGTGATCGGATGGTGATTGAGTGGGCCCTTCGAGCCACACAGTGACGAGAGTCGGAGGTGTTGGGCGTGGGTGCCGAGGTCAACGCACGGAGCTATACGCGTGAGGAGCGCCAGCGCTACCGGGAGAAGGTCCGCCAGAACCTCGACGTCTTCGAGCGCATGCTGAGCCAGCACTCCTTCGAGTTCGACCGCCCGCTCACCGGGCTCGAGATCGAGCTCAACCTCGTCAACGCCGACTTCGACCCGCACTTCGCCAACGCGGAGGTGCTCCGGGCGATCGCCGACCCGGGATACCAGACCGAGCTGGCGCAGTACAACATCGAGCTCAACGTTCCCCCGCGGCCGTTGCCCGGTGACTCCGCGCTCGAGCTCGAGCAGGACCTGCGCGAGTCGCTCAACGCCGCCGACGCGAAGGCCCGCGAGGTCGGCTCACGGCTCATCGCCATCGGGATCCTGCCGACGATCATGCCGGAGCACTACGAGGGTGAGTGGATCAGCGACAACAACCGCTACACCGCCCTCAACGACTCGATCTTCGTCGCCCGCGGCGAGGACATCTTCCTCGACATCACGGGGCCGCAGGGGGAGCGGGTCGCCACCTACTGCGACTCGATCGCGCCGGAGTCCGCGTGCACCAGCGTGCAGCTCCACCTCCAGGTCGCCCCGGCCGACTTCGCCGACCACTGGAACGCCGCGCAGGCGCTGTCCCCGGTCCAGGTCGCCCTCGCCGCGAACTCACCCTTCTTCTTCGGGCAGCGGCTGCACGCCGAGACCCGCATCGAGCTGTTCAAGCAGGCGACGGACACGCGGCCGATCGAGCTGAAGAACCAGGGAGTTCGACCCCGGGTCTTCTTCGGCGAGCGCTGGATCACCTCGATCTTCGACCTGTTCGAGGAGAACGTGCGCTACTTCCCGGCGCTGCTCGCGGAGACCACCGACGAGGACCCGATGGCCAGGCTCGCGGCGGGGGAGGCCCCCGACCTCGCCGAGCTGCGCCTGCACAACGGGACCGTCTACCGGTGGAACCGGCCGATCTACGACATCGTCAAGGGGCGGCCGCACCTGCGGGTCGAGAACCGTGTGCTGCCGGCCGGACCGTCGATCGTCGACACCCTCGCCAACGCCGCGTTCTACTACGGCGCGGTCCGCCGGCTCGCCACGACCGATCGCCCGGTGTGGACGAAGATGAGCTTCGCGGCGTGCGAGGAGAACTTCCACCGCGCCGCGCGGGACGGCATCGACGCCCGCCTGTACTGGCCGGGTTTCGGCGAGGTGGGGGTGGACGAGCTCGTGCTGCGCCACCTCCTGCCGCTCGCCCACGAGGGCCTCGAGGAGTGGGGCGTGTCGCAGGCGGTGCGCGAGCGCTTCCTCGGCGTCATCGAGGCCCGCTGCCAGGAGGGCGTCAACGGTGCCACGTGGCAGACGTCGGCGGTCAGGGCCTTCGAGTCACGCGGGTCCGACCGACGCACCGCCCTGCACCAGATGCTCGAGCTCTACGCCGAGCACATGAGCACCAACGAGCCGGTGCACACCTGGCCGCTGCCCTGACCACCCCGGCCGCCGAGGTGGCGGGGCGAGGTGTCAGGGCAGGCTGTTCCAGAGCCTGATCGCCGGCTGCTCCCGCTCGTGCTCGAGCACGCTCACCGAGCCCGCGTCGAGCAGGATCCGGGCGGCGAACCGGGGCTGCTCCCGCAGGAACACCGCGGCGAGGATGCGCAGCGCGTGCCCGTGGCCGAAGAGCAGCACGTCCCGCGTCGCGAGCACCGGCGCCGCGCGCAGCATGACCCGGGACGCCCGCGCCGCCACCTCCTCGACGGTCTCGCCCGGCGTGGCCCCCGGGGCCACACCGTGCTCGAACACCGTCCACTCGTAGCCGAGGTCCTCCCGGATCTCCTGGGTGGTCCGGCCCTCGTAGACGCCGTAGTCCCACTCGACGAGGTGGTCGTCGATCTCGGGGGAGTAGCCCGCGATCTCGGCGGTGCGTCGCGCACGCTGCATCGGCGAGGACAGCACCAGACCGAAGTCGTACCCGGTGAGCCGGGCGGGGAGGGTCGCCGCGTCCGCCTCCCCCTGCGGGGTCAGCGGGATGTCGGTGGTGCCGGTGTGCTGGCCGGACTCGCTCCACTCGGTCTTGCCGTGACGGACGAGGACGATGCGGCCTTCGGGGACAGCGGGTGCGCCGGTCATGTCGGCCACTCTGGCAGGATCCGGGTATGCCGCGCCACCTGGCCTTCCTGCGTGCCGTCAACCTCGGGCGCGTCCGCAAGGTGCCCATGGCCGAGCTGCGCGAGCGCCTCACCGGCGCCGGTTTCACGGACGTGGAGACGCACCTCCAGACGGGCAACATCGCCCTCACGTCGACGATGCGCTCGGGCACCAAGGTCGAGGCGGCGATCGAGGACCTGCTCTCCACCTGGTGCGGCTTCGAGGTGCCGACCATGGTCCGCTCGCCCCGGGAGCTGCACGACCTCGCCCGGCAGGTCGCGTCGATCCCACCCCTGCTCACGGCCGACGCGCGCCGCTACGTGGCGTTCGTCAAGAGCGAGCCGAGCCGGTCCGCGCGGGACGCGCTCACGGCATACGACGCAACCCCGGAGCGGGCACGCGTGGTGGGCCGGGACGTCCTGCTCGAGTACGACAGCGGCTTCCCGAACGCGAAGCTCGCCGGAGCGCGCCTCGAGAAGCTGGCCGGCAGCGCCGTCACCACCCGCGACCTCAAGGTCGTGCGAACCCTCGACGAGAGATGGAGCACCACATGAGCGAGACCACGTCCGCCCCCGAGGCCGAGACCGGCGGCACCGGGCCGGGGCACCGGTCCGTGACGATGACCCGCACCGCGCACGGTGAGTTCGACGTGACCAACGTGCGCGGCGGGACGATCCACCTCGGCACCGGCGAGAGCGACGACTTCACGCCCGTCGAGCTCCTGCTCACCGCCATCGCGGGCTGCAGCGCGGTCGACGTCGACTTCATCACGAGCCGCCGCGCCGAGCCGGTCGAGTTCACCGTCACCGGGTCCGGCGTCAAGATGCGGGACCCGGAGAAGGGCAACCACATGGAGGACCTCGAGGTGAGCTTCCGCGTGCGCTTCCCCGAGGGCGAGGCCGGCGACCGGGCCCGCGAGATGCTGCCGCGAGCCATCGCCCAGTCGCACGACCGCCTCTGCACCGTGTCGCGCACCGTCCTGCTCGGCACGCCCATCCACATGCGGGAGGACTGAGCCGTGGCCCGCTACCTCGACGTGCACCCCGACGACCCGCAGCCACGCTCCATCCGGCAGGCGGTCCAGACCCTGCGCGACGGCGGCCTCATCGCCTACCCGACGGACTCCGGCTACGCGCTGGGCGCCGCGCTCGGCAACCAGTCGGCCAAGGACCGGATCCGCGACATCCGCCGGCTCGACGACAAGCACCACTACACGCTGGTGTGCGCCGACTTCGCGCAGCTCGGCCACTTCGTCCACGTCGACAACGCCGTCTTCCGGGCGGTCAAGGCGTCGACGCCCGGGCCGTACACGTTCATCCTGCCCGCGACAGGCGAGGTGCCGCGCCGCGTCCTGCACCCGAAGAAGAAGACCGTCGGCGTGCGCATCCCCGAGAACGCCGTCGTGCAGGCCCTGCTCGCCGAGCTGGGCGAGCCGATGCTCACCTCGACGCTCATCCTGCCGGGGGAGAGCGAGCCGATGACCGACGGCTGGCAGGTCAAGGAGACCCTGGACCACGTCGTCGACGCGGTGATCGACTCGGGGGAGTGCGGCACCGAGCCGACGACGGTCGTCGACCTCTCCGGGGACGTCCCCGAGGTGCTCCGGGTCGGCGCCGGGGACCCGAGCCGCTTCGAGGCCTGACCGGTCACCCGGGGTGGAGACGCGTCACCCCCACCGGTGCCTGAGCCCCTGGACCGGTGGGGGTGACGTGAACTGCTCGGGAGGAGCGAGCAGTCCTCAGCTGCCGTAGAGCGCCCGCACTCCCACGCGGTCGGTCTCGGTCATGCTGAGGTCGGTGGAGGAGCCGTTGCACTGCGGGTAGTGCATGATCGACGCCCGGTCGTAGGCGGTCAGCGGACGCCAGTTGTTGTCCTCGAAGCAGGTGCCGGCCTCGGGGCGGGTGTGCTCGTGGCGGAAGCCCAGCGTGTGGCCGAGCTCGTGAGCCATGATGTTGGACGGGGTCCAGGAGCCGCTGCTGTAGAGCGACCTGGCGTTGACGAGGACGTTGCGGCCCGACTTCGGGGTGTTCGGGAAGAAGGCGCGCGCGATGTACTGGGTGGTCTTGGTCGGCTCGACCGAGAAGAGCACCGAGCTGTTGCGCGTCGTGCAGTTGCCGTCCTGGGCGGTGACGTGTGTGTAGTTGACCTTGCCCGTCGCGGCCTCCCACTGTCCGACACCAGCGGTCATCGCGGACACGACCCGGCTGTAGTCGGCGCCGAACTTCGTGCTCACGCAGTAGGTGAGGTTGAGGGCCTGGCTGGCCGACCACTTGGTGTCGACACCGTTGCTGGTGTTGACGATGAGGCCGTCCTCCATGCCGCCCTTCGGGGCGACCATGGAGTCGTAGAACTTGTGCAGGTCACCCTCGTGGCTCACCGGCTCGTCACCGTTGACGATGAAGGTGCGGTCGGCGTCCTGGAACGTCGAGGCCTTGAACTCGGAGTAGGTCGGGGTCTCGCCCTCGACGGCCGTGGCCTGGCCGGCGAAGAGGGCACCGCCGGTGAGGGCGGTGGCGGCGAGAACGGCGAAGGTGCGACTGGTCGTCGTCATGTGGTGCTCCTTGGCAGGGACAGCCGCGGTGAGCGGCCGTCCGCCACCGTACGAACCGCTCGGTCAGCGCTGGGTCCGGTCCCGGTCAAGAGTTGGTATGCCGGGTCAAGAGTTCTCCTGCCTCCTCCGGCCCCGAGCTGGCTGGAGTGGGCCGCTTCCCGGCTCGGGAGCCGGCCCTGGCCTCGCGAGCCGGGAACGATGAGGCTCAGGAGGTCACACCCGGCTCCCGAGCCGTTCCGGGCGGCTCGAGCACGAAGACCCGGACCCGCCGGCGGCCCCCGAGGCGGTGGCGGTAGCGGCCGTAGCCGGGGTAGAACGCCGCAGACCGGGCGAAGACCTCCTCGACCTCCGAGGGGGAGGCGGGGCGGGCGACGACGTCGCGCGACACGCCCCGGTAGCCGACGACGGCGCGGGGGTCGGCCTCGAGGTTGAGGACCCAGGCGGGGGTCGAGGGCTGCCCGAAGTTCGTGCCGATGAGGGCGAGCGTCCCGTCGTACGGCGTGGCGATGAGGTGGCTCGTGCGGGGAGCACCGGACCGTCGGCCGGTGGTCGTCACGGTGAGGACGGCGATCCCGGTGAACATGCTCGGGGCACTGTGGCGCCCACCCGTGAGACGACCGGCGACGGAGTCGGCGCGGCGCAGGGTGCGGGCGAGGACCCAGGCCCCGGCGCGGGTCCCGGCGAACCACCGGATGGCCCGGTGGACCGGGTTGCCCTCGCTGTGGGCATAGCCCAGATCGGCGGCGAGTCCCGCGCCGCTCACGGCGTCGCCGCGAGCCACCGTTGGACGACCCACGCGTGCGTGCCGACTGGTCGCATCCGCGTGAACCCGAGGTCCTCGAAGCCGATGCACCAGCAGCCCCCGAAGATGCCGTTGTTGCGCTCGACGAGGTCGGCGAAACCGTCCCAGGTCTCTGGTCCGAGTGCTGTCACGGAGTAGGCCATGTCCGTCTCCTCGAGGTCCGAAGGCCCATGCTGCCGCAGGACGACGACGCAGGGGAGAAGAACGAGGTTCGTCCTCACGACGCTGAACGTCCGGTTGCTCCCGGACGGGCACGTCGCCGCCAAGGCCTATGGGCGTCCCGTGGCCGGTGGGCGCGGCGGCTACACGTCCTTCCGCGTGCCGGACCGGCCGGAGCTGATGAGGCTCATCGACGCCGCTGCCACCCGCGCCAGCGCGCTGTGGGCCGGCCACCGTGGACCGGCCTGAGGTGGGGGAGAGGCCGGGTCAGCCGCCCTCGGGGGACGGCGGAGTCGTCTCCGGGTACTTGCTGCGGTAGAACCCGACGATCGTGTCGACGACCTGCTCGTAGGGCACGGTCCCGGTGTTGATGACGAGGTCGTAGTACTCGTCGGTGTGCGGGTCCCACTGGTAGAGGATGCGCGACATCTCCGCGCGGACCCGGTCCTCCACGGCGATCCTCGACTCCGCCTCGGACTCGCTGAGGCCGGTCTTGGAGCGGACCCGCGCGATGCGCGTGTCGAGCGGCGCCGTCAACCTCACGTGGAGGGAGCCGACGGCCCGTCCGAGCACGATGGCTCCGTTGCGCCCGGCGATCACCGCGCCGTCCCGGGCGAGCGAGAGCAGCTCGTCGCGGTTCTGCTGGGCGAGGGAGTGGTCCTCGGCGATGTCCAGCGCCCGCGCCATGTCGGCGTCCTGGGTCCCTCCGTAGGACACCGTGCGCAGCCAGCGCGCGAAGGCGTTGTCGGAGAACAGGGCCTGCGTGTCCACCTGCGCGACCTGGTCCGAGGTGAACTTCTGCGGGACGTACCTGACTCCCAGCCGCTCGGCCACCGCGGGACCGATCTCGGTGGCTCCTGAGCCCTCGCGCTCGAAGATCGTGACGACCGGCAGCGTCCCCCGGTCACGGGGCCGCAGGAGCAGGTCCCGGGCGTCACCCCGCTCGTCGACGACGACTCGGGCGGCCTCGACGCCGTGGGCCGTGCTCACGGCGCCGCTCGAGCGACGGGCGTTGAGCTCACGCACGATCATCCGGTGGTCGTCGACGGTGAGGTGGTAGCCGACCATCACCACGGTGGCGGCCACCGCCAGGGCTGCGGGCAGCAGGCCGGTGGCCAGACGGATGCCCTCCTGGGCCGTCGCGTCCTGGGCCTCGGCGCGCGGGACGTATCCGTACGCACCGATGAGAGCCGCGCCGGCCCAGCCCCCGATGCCCTGTCCGGTCTTGCGGATGAAGGACAGGATCGAGTACGAGCCCCCCTCGGACCGGACGCCGGTCTTCCACTCGCCGTAGTCGACCGTGTCCGCCTGCATCGAGAACATCAGCGCGTTGGTCCCACCCGTCCCGGCACCGAAGAGGAACCACGCCACGACGGCGGTGGGCAGGCTGCCCTCGGGCACGAGGTAGATGAGGACGAACGCCAGGATCGCGACGAGCGCGGCCGCGATGTACCCGTTGCGCTTGCCGAACCGCGAGGTGACTCCCGGGACCATCGAGGCGACGGCGACGGTGCCGACGGCCTGGGCGAGCGCCAGGAACGTGTACCAGCCGGCGTTGCCCAGCACGTAGCGGGCGTAGTACAGGCCGACGGCGTTCATCGTGAAGATGGCGGCGAGGAGGAAGAAGGCCGCGAGGCACAGCACGATGAGCGGCCGGTTGTGGCGGATCATGCGCACGGTGCGCCCGAGCGAGATCTTCGTCGCGCTGCGGGCCACGACCTCCCTGCTGTTCCTGAAGCAGATGAGGTGCAGGGCGACGGCGACCAGCCCGAGCGCGGCGGTGGTCAGCGTGAACTGGAGTCGCACGTGGTCGCCGGTGGTGTCCTGGAACTGTGGTGCGATGACGGCGGAGAGGACCACCCCGGTGAGCGAGCTGGCGACCGAGCGCGCCCCCGACAGCTTCGACCGGTCGACGGAGTCCTGCGTCATCGCCGAGGACAGGGACCCGTAGGGAATGTTGACGAACGAGTAGGCGAGCTGGAAGAGGGCGTCGAACAGGAAGATCCAGGCGACGGTGAGTGTGGGGCTCAGGCCGGCGGGTGCGCTGAACAGGAGGACGAAGACGATGGCGAGGGGCGTGCTGCCGAAGAGCAGCCAGGGACGCAGGCGGCCCCACCGGGTGTCGAACCGGTCGACCGTCTGTCCCGCGACGAGGTCTGCGACGCCGGCCCAGATCTTGGTGACCCCGTAGATCGTGCCGGCGACGCCTGCGGAGATGCCGGCGATGTCCGTCATGTACACCATGAGGAACATCGAGGTCATCATGAACGAGAGGTTGTTGGCGACGTCGCCCAGCGCGTACGAGAACACCTGCCGACCCGACAGCGTGCCGCGGGCCGTGCCGGACGTGGCGGTCATCGTCGCCTCCTCGGGCCGTCGTCGTCCCTGCATGCCCATCCTGCCGCTCGCCGGGCCTGCTGTCTCCGGGTCAGGCCAACGCCGTCCTGTCCCGTCGTGGACGGGACAGGGGAGGCGTCTCCCGGCCCCACGCCGTGCTGGATTGACATAATGTTGATTATCGGCGTTGTGGCGAGGGGGCAGGTGGCCGAGCGGCGTGAGTACGCACACCGATGCGCACCGCCCCGTTCGGGGCCGATCATCGTGGCATGACGACAGCTGCAGCGCAGGCGCCACACCCGGTGGCAGTGCTCAGGCCGCGGCGGTGGTGGGTCCGCGCACTGGCCGTCGCCGTGCTGGTCTGCTGGGCGGTGTTCGGGTTTCTCGCGATCGGCTTCCTCACCATCGCGTCGCCGGCACTCGGCTGGCTCTGGGCCACGCTGGCCTACCTGCCAGGAGTCGCGGCCGCAGTGGCACTGTTCGGGATCCGCCGCCGCCGGGACATGGCACTCGTGGCGGTCGTCGCCTCGGCGCTGCTGGGTGGGTTCACCTTCCTGAGCGCCCCACCCGACCATGCCCGGATCGAACGGGCGGGCAACCGGGCTCTCGCGCACCTGGCTGGGGCACGCGTGGTGGATCACCACGAGCGCGGGAACACGTGGTGCTTCAAGGGCTGCCCGGAGGTCACCTTCTCGATCGACAGCGACCTGCCTCCCGCAGCAGCAGCCGCCGCGGTGGCTGACTCGCTGGAGGAAGCCGGATGGCACGGTGGCCCGGTCCGCATGACGGGGTACCGCACCGGCTCCGAGTACACGCCCCTGGCGCACGAGCAGTGGTGGCGCGGCCGTTGGGACGCCACGGTGACGGTGCTGTCGCCGGCCTCACGCCGGCTCTCCGAAGGCGCCGACTCGAAGGCCCTCACCCGGGTCGAGGTCGAGTTCTCGGGCTGAGAGGCGTCGAACCTGCCCCGCCTCCCCCATCCACGCGCTTCGCGGGGTCTACGCTCGAATCGTGGAGGTCGGTCGAGTTGCCCGAACGCGGGGTGAGTTCCACTGCGCCGCAGTGCTGTTCGCAGATTTCAATCGCGAGTACGACGGCCCGGTTCCTGAGACCGGGTGGATGGCCGAGCACCTCGCCGGACTCGTCGCGGCAGGCGACACGAGCGTCCTGATCGCAGGCGACCCCGCCGTCGGCCTGGCGATCCTGCGTTTCCGGACGGCGACCTGGGCGGCCGAGACGGAGGCGTACCTCGCCGAGCTGTACGTCGCCCCGGCGCACCGCGGCCGAGGCATCGGCCGTGCCTTCCTCACCGACGTCCTCGAGCACGCCCGACGGCGAGGTGCGACCTTCATCGACCTCAACACCTCCGAGGACGACGAGGCGGCGCGCCACCTCTACGAGTCGTTCGGTTTCGACTGCCACGAGGGCCGCGGCGAGGGACCGCTGGCCGTCTACTACGAGCGGGCCCTGTGACCCCGAGCCGACGGACTTGCCCCCCACTCCCCCACGTGACAGCCTCGACGACAGAGCCTGAACCGGGCTCCCGGACGATGGGCGCCGTACCCGGAACGCGACAAGACGGCCCGCAGGAGCGCTCGTCATGTCATGGGTCGTCCTCGTCCTCTCCGGTGTGCTGGAAGCCGTCTGGGCCACCGCCCTCGGCAGGTCCGAAGGCTTCACCCGCCTCGCGCCGTCCGTCACCTTCGGGCTCGCACTGCTCCTCAGCATGGGTGGCCTGGCCTATGCCATGCGTGAGCTCCCCGTCGGAACCGCCTATGCCGTGTGGGTCGGCATCGGTGCCGTCCTGACCGTCCTGTGGGCGATGGCCACCGGTGAGGAACCGGCCTCGGTCGTGCGGCTCCTCCTCGTCGGCCTCATCATCGCGGGCGTCGTCGGCCTCAAGCTCACCCACTGACGCGGCGGCGCGACACCCTGCTCACCTCGACCTCGTAGCGACTCGCCGCTCCCCCGGCCGTCCGGAAGAAGCGGCGTCGCAGGGCACCGGTGACGTGGACCGTGTCACCGTCGGCCAGCCTGAGCGCCGCCCGACGGGACGGCGCCGACCAGCACGCGAGGTCGATGGTGTCGACGGGTCCCCCTGCCGGGCGCGGCACGACGAGTCGCAGCGTGACGAGGTCGTCACCACTGGGGAGCACGCGGGCCTCCGGTGAGCCACTGACCCGCCCGACCAGCTCCACCGTGTTGGTCGGCTCGGGGGCCGGCACCCCGCGGTCCGCCGCCCGCACTCGCGTCGTCATGTCCGTCCCCTTCCGCCGTCGGCAGATCCGACGTCCGCGCCTTCAGGATGGGACGGGCGGCAGTCCCCACGCCACCGGCGACGCCATCCCTGTGGACAGCGCCGATGCGCGCGACTCCCTGTGGACGACGACTCCGACACCACGGGTCGGAGCTCCCCCGGACATGGAGGGGCCCCGGGACCCTGAAGGTCCCGGGGCCGCCTTGTCTCAGCTGGTGCCGCTGCAGAAGGACTTGCCTGCGCACATCCGCGGCGGCTCGGCCTGAGCGCCCTGGGCGCCGATGATGCCGACGGCTGCCATGACTGCGAGGCCAACGAGGTAACGACGGGTCGTGCGCATGGATGTCTCCTTTGACATGGTCCACCCGGTACTCGTGCGCACCAGGTGTGTGAACCATCCCCACTATGAGTGCGGTTCGCGTGGGATTCTTCCCGCCGAACAACCTAGCCGCCACCAGCCGATCGCGCTCGGCGAGCCGAACGGGGCCGTGACCCCACGACCCCGGCCCCGGCGTTCTGTGACGGGACGGCATACGTCACGCCGCCCTGGACCCACGACCCGGCGGCTGCCATGAGCGTCGCGTCGTGCGATGGGGGCGTCCCGACCGGACAGGACGCGCCTCCCGGCTCCCGCCGGGGAGCGTGGGACACTCCAGCCCATGAACGACCGCCTCAAGAACGGCGCACTGGCGGGTCTGCTGGTCCTGACCCTCGTGCTCGTCGGTTTCTCCCTGCGCACGCCGGCGATGCAGTCCGTGGGTACCGCGGACGGGTCGGCCTCCAGCACCGGTGGCGCCACCCCCACGCCCTCGCCGACGCCGACGCGCCCCCGCGGGCCGGTGGTGTTCCTCGGTGACTCCGTCACCGAGGGGACGTCGGCGTCCAACCCTGCCAAGCGCTGGACGGCCCTCGTCGCGGCCGAGCTGGGGCAGACGGAGGTCAACCTCGGCCACGCCCGCACCGGCTACCTGCGCCGGGGCCCGGAGGGTTCCTGCGGGTCCGAGCCGTGCCCCAGCTTCGCGCAGTCGGTGGCCGACGTCGTGGCCGCGAAGCCGTCGACCGTGGTCGTCACCGGCGGCGGCAACGACACCGGGCTCCCGGCCGGCGAGGTCTCCGCAGCCGTGTCGACGACGCTGACGTCCCTGCGCAAGGCCCTGCCGGACGCCCGGATCTACGTCGTCAACCCGTGGTGGGACCTTCGGGAGGTCCCCGACTCCCTGGCGTCGCTGACAGCGTCCGTCCAGGCCGCAGCCAAGGCCGCCGGCGTCGTGGCGCTCGACACCAAGCAGCCGCTCGTGGGCCAGCCCGACCTCATGGTCCCGGGCGGCACCAACCCCAACGACGCCGGTCACGCGGCCCTCGCGAAGGCGGTCGCCGCAGCGATCGGACAGCAGTCGAACGCCTGACAGGGTCCTGAGGGCTCCTCTACGCTGGGTCCAGGACAGCCGGGGAACACCCCGGCGACGCAGGGGGCCCCCGGGCGCCCGGAGAGTGGACTCAGACATGCAGCGGATTCGCCCCTCGCGGATCGCGGCCGGACTCGCCGCGTCCGTGGTCGCCGTTGCGCTGACGGTCGGTTCCGCGGCGGCCGAGCCGAGCGAAGCGTCCCCGCCGAGCGAAGCGTCCCCGACGAGCGTCCTCGAGCCGACCCCGGACCCCACGCCCGAACCGACGACGCCGGACCCCGAACCGACGACGCCGGACCCCACGCCGCCCCCGTCGACGACCCCGCCCCCCACCACTCCTCCCC
>NZ_AVPL01000072.1 GCF_000768695.1 Knoellia aerolata DSM 18566 | reverse complement strand
CAGGGGTCAGTTTTCACCCGTCGCTGACAGTTGGGAGCTGGGTACAGCGCCGGGATCTGAGTGCGAGCAGTGGGCAGGTAGTCGCAAAGAGCAATCGGATGATCGCTCTAGGTGTTGTGCCCCATGAGGTTGGTGACACTCGGCGTGGCTGGTAGGTGACAGAGGGCCTTCCTTGATTCGGTGTGAAGCGACCAAGCACCACGCCGAGCAAGAAAGGCCCTCGATGACCCACCGTAATGCTCCGTTGACTCCGGAAGGACGCCGCCGCCTGTGTGAGCGTGTCGACGCCGGACGCGCCATCTGCCATGTCGCCGTCGAGGCCGGTCTCGCTCGACAAACGGTGGGCAAGTGGTACGCCCGGGCGGCTCGAGGGTGAGGCCGGCCTGGAAGACCACTCCAGCCGGCCACTGTCCAGCCCGTGCCGGACCAGCCCGGACATCGAGGCGCGGGTCGTGGCGTTGCGCCGTGAGCACAAGGTCGGCCCGGTCCAGCTCGTCGGCCGCCTCGCGGCCGAGGGCATCGTCCTGCCGGCCTCGACGATCTACCGGATCCTGGTCCGGCACGGCATCTCCCGGCTGCGGGACCTGGACGTCTCGGGTGAGGACCTGCGCGAACCGGTCGTGCGCTACGAGTGGGACCGGCCCGGGGACCTGATCCACGTCGACGTCAAGAAGATCGGCCGGATCCCCGACGGCGGAGGGTGGCGCGTGCACGGCCGCGGGTCGGCCCAGCACAAGGCCACCGGTCGCGCCAAGACCGCCGGCGCCCGCGCCGGGTACGTCTACGTGCACTCCGCCGTGGACGACCATTCCCGGTTGGCGTACAGCGAAGAGCTCCTCGACGAGAAGGGCGCGACCGCAGCCGAGTTCTGGAAGCGAGCCGTGAAGTTCTTCCGCCGCCACGGCATCACCAAGATCCGACGCGTCCTGACCGACAACGGCTCCTGCTACCGGTCCCTGCTGTTCAACGCCGCACTGGTCCGCTCCCGCTCCAAGCACAAGTGGACCCGCCCCTACCGGCCACAGACCAACGGCAAGGTCGAGCGCTACCAGCGGACCATGGCCAACGAGTGGGCCCGCAGCCAAGCGTGGGACAGCAACGCCGAACGCGCCGCGGCACTCCCAGCCTTCCTCGACAGGTACAACTACGCTCGAGCCCACACCGCACTCAAGGGCAAGCCCCCGATCAGCCGGCTACCCGTCAGCGTCAACAACCTCGCGGCATAGAACATCTAGGGAGCCGGATCCTCTGCGAGAACGTCGAAGCGCAGGTGTGATGTGGGTGGTCCGGTGAGCGGTTGGGCTTGCCGCTCGACCCAGAGGACGGGTCGGCCGAACGCGTCTCGGGCCAGTCGGTGTCGTCGTTGGAGCCGCAAGCCGCTGCTGGGGATTGCGCTACCGGACACTTGGTGGCCCCGGCCGGGCCCGTCTTGGGAGGGGCCACCGATGAGTCGGGACGTCGGGCCGGGGCGGGGGACGGGGGCGGGGCCGGTGAGGTCGGCCAGCACGCCTTGTCGCCAGGAGCCGGAGCGGCCGTCGCCGCCGTCCTGTGGGGCGTCAGGGTCGTCGGCGTGGAGCCTGGAGTAGGGATGCCAGTGATTCGGCAGCGTCGTCGACGGCAGGTAGCGGAACGAACGTGTTCCGGTGCGCGTCGTCTCCCCGACCGCCGCCGTGGTGTCCGCGTCTGGGAGCAGCTGACGAGCCTCGGCCCGCAGCTCGACCGCCCAGGCGAGGTTGGCGTCCTCGTCGACCCCGATCAGCACCTCGTCCAGGAGGGGGCCGGAGTGGGCGCCGACGGCCACCGGCCACACGACGAGGTCCGACGCGGCCATTCCCGTGGTGTGGAACAGGGACCACCCCTGTGGCCCGTAGGCGTTCGGCGCCCCCAGCTGCCACTGTTCGCCGAAGCTGTCATGGACGCTGACGGCGCCGAGCTGCACCAGAACGCCGGAGGACGGTGTGGTTGCGGGGTTGATGGGAGGTGGTACGGGGAAGGAGAACCAGTCGTCCGGGTGGGCCAGCACGATGTCGAGCAGCAACATCGTGGCAAGGTGCGAGCGGTCCGGGGCGAAGCCGCCAATGTCGACTGCCCTGTCCTCGATCTGCCACCAGCGGGGGTGCGGCGCTCCGGGATAGTCGAGGCGGCCCGGGATGACGTTCCGGAGGGGGGTGGGTGGAACCTGCTCCGCGGTCGAAGCGTCCGCGTCGACGCTGAACCAGTCGACGTCACCGCCGGGGTGGCCGTTCACGGCGAGCGTGATGCCGGCAGCGGTGAAGTCTGCGGTGTACGTCAGGTCCCGCTCGGACCACCGGTCCGGTCCGGGTGCGGGCACGTCGGCCCAGATGGCGTGCCCGGGAAGCTGGCCGGCGTCGAAGGCGGCCCGCCCGTCGACCTCGTTGGCCAGGGCCTCGTACGGCGCAGGCAGCGTTCCGAATCGGAGCTTTTCTGCGTCGCCGGGAGGCAGCAGCGGTGCGCAGGCTCGCCCCAGCCGTATCCGTCGCCCGATCGTCCACCATTGCCCGGGTTCGGTCTCGAGAAGGGCCTCGGCAGGGACCACCGTGGGGTCCCCATCGGGCAGGCCCTCGTAAAGCAGGGGGACGTGGAGTGGCGCGAGCTGAACCCTGACAGGGCTGGAGGCGTCCTCGCCCTGGTGCTCACCCAGCTGCCATTGACGGGTCAGGAACCACACCGGGTCCGCGACGCGCGCGCGCAGCCCCAGGTCGGTGTCTCCCCGGCCCGGTTCCAGCCAGAGATGGATCGGGTAGCTCATGGCCACCCCGCGAGGAAGTCCACCGGCTCGGCCTGGTGGACCAGGGGGGAGGGGGTGGAGTACGGCAGCCCGTCCCTGTCCCCGGGCCCGGCGCCGCGGGCGTGGGCCAGCTCGCGTGTGCCGAGCACGACCTCGACCAAACCCTCGTTGGTGAGCCGCTCGTGCGGGTCCGGGGGCACGGCGATGAGGATGGCTTGGGGAGCGCGCGACTTTGGCGCGTTGAAACCGAATACCGCTGAGGTGGTGTGCCGCCGGCTCGGCACCGAGTCGGTCCACGCGTCGAGAACGGAGATCGCGACCTGTCCGGTGCCCGGGACAGGGTCGGTGAGCCCGGGCCCGTAGGCCACGATGACCGGCCCCTCGGGATGCCAAGGGTCTACTGAGCCCTCCGGGGCTGCGACCGCCGCCGACCATTCGGGCTGCGACGGGTCGAGCTGCTGGGCCTCGAGAGCGGCCAGTCGGGGTCGCACTGCGGCGACGACCTCGAGCCACGAGACGTCCATTCCGGCGGCGCCGCGCAGGACCGGCACCATCGACCGGTCCACGATCGGAAGCACGGGTAGTAGTTGGTGCCCGGCCAGGGTACGAATGGCCCTCCGCAGCCCGCTGGTCGTGGTGGGGGCGGCGCCGCCGGTGGCGGTCGCGACGCGGTCCTGCAGCAGCGAGGCCGCGGCCCTGCAGAGCTCGGGGGCCCGTACCTCCGGCTGATCAGCAACCACCGTGTCAAGGGCATCCTCGGGGGCGTATCCCCAAGGTGCTGTGAGCTCGCGGCATCGTTGCGGGGCGCCGGCGGTGTCCGGGTCGATCGATCGGATCTCGTCGGCGGTCTGGTTCGCCAGGGCCGCCAGGGCCTGCAGGCGTGCCTGGAGGTCGAGGACCATCGCCGCGCGCAGGTTGGCGTCCGCCCCGTCGGGGTTGGGCACCTCGTACGAGCCCCCTGTCAGTGACGGCTCCGGCGCGTCGTCCTCGCCGCCTCCGAGCACCACCGCGAGACGCTCCGCGGCAGGGTCGCCCAAGGGCGTCCCGCCCAGCGCGGCGGCGTACCCGGGGTCGGCCACCTCGAGCACGCTCCTTCCATGGTCGCCTCCTGCGGGCAGGACGGCCCAGGCGGAGACGCGCACCGTTGTGGCTGCCCGGGGGGTGCGCAGGGCGCGCAGCTCGGGTGGCGCGCCCAGGCCGGCTGCTGCCTCCATGGCCGCGTTCGCGAGGTCGGCCCGTCCCGACACCAAGGCGTGCGCGCCGTCGAGGACCAGCAAGTCGGCGTACGTGTCCAAGACGTCGTCGAGAGGGGTGAGCACGCCCGCCAGGTCTCCGGGAAGGTCGGCCGAAAGCCGCCCCTCTCGAGCGGCCCGCAGTACCTGGGCGCCGTCGCACACGCGCCGCAGCTGCTGGTCGGCCGCGGTGGGGTAGTCCCGGCGCAGGATGCGGACGACGTCCCAGCTGCCGGCGAGGCGTTCAACCTCGAGGCCGAGCGCCTCGTAGGGGTGGACACCGAGCCGGACTCGTTCTGCGAGAGACACTGCGGCGCGGACCTTGGCGGAGTCGATGCCGATTCGCCAACGGTCCTCGTCGGGGTAGCGCACGGCGGCATCCCGCAACAACGCCGCGGCCAGGGCCTGCGAGTGCGACGGCGCGTGCACCATCCCCGCGCGGGTGGGCCCCGGCGCGAGCGCGTCGGTGCCGTCACCGCTGTAGGGCTTGGGCGCGTCCACCCAGCCGTAGGCACCGAGCAGGAACGGGGCCCCGTCCGCCGCGAACCGTTCAAGCCGACGCTCCGCCACACCGGTCAGCCACGGGTCGACGCGGAACGAGGCGGTGTCCAGCGCGGCTAGCACCCCAGCGAAGAGTTGGTCGTGCCGCCGCTCCCACAGGTCGGCCGTGGTGCTGAGGGCATCGCGCACCCGGTCGAAGCGCTTGGCGAGGAACCGGCCGTTGTCGTCGGAGGCGGAGCGCAGCTCTTCGAGGGCGTCCTCGTCGCCGGCCATGACATACGAGCTGAACTGGTCCTCGTCGAACGGGATCGGCTGGCCGAGCTCGACCGGGTCGCCCGCCCGCCAGCGGACGACGGCCTCACCGAGGATGGCACGGGAGACGAGGAGTGCTTCGCGGACCAGGTGACCGACGAGGCCGAGCGGCTGCCCGGGGTCGAAGTAGAGCCGCTCCGGGTGCATGAAGCACATTTCATGGAGCAGGCCGGGGTCCTCGTGCTCGTCCTCCGCCGGCCCCGGCAACGCGCCGACGCCCCCTGCCGGACCCTTGGGCGTCTGCGGGTAGGGCACGTCCCGCCACGCCAACGCCGAGTTGCGGTCCCACTCGGAGGCCGGCATCGGCGGCATCGCCGAGAGAGCGCGCGCGGCTTGGACGATGTGCAGCTCGGTGACGGGCCGTACCCGCCAGTGCCGCGTCGGGGCGTTGCGGCTCATGGCGCCGAGCAATAACGCGGTGTCCGCGCCACGCACCGAGCCGTGACCGGCGGACTCTGCGGCTTTGGCGGCCCCCGCCCGCCACGGCAGCGCCCAGCGCAGGATCCTTTCCTCCACCTCGCTGATCCGGGTCTCCTCCTCGGGCGCGGACACCCAGCGCTCGAAGGCGGACGTCGGCAGCAGCCCGTAGGGCTGTTCCCCGATCCGTATGGCTGGCCGCGAGCCCTCGACTCTGAGGTAGTCGCGAGCCCACCGAGCCACGTCCAGCTCGATCGCCCCGGCGCCGAGCACGTCGCGCAGCGCACGTCCCCACAGCACCGGCCACAGGCCCTCCACAGCGAGACACCCGGGTCCGAAGTGGTCGAGGTGGCCGCCGAGCATCGGCATGGCCGACGGGGGCATCCGGCCGGTCAGTGCCGTCAGCGCGGCAGTGCTCGACGGTTGGTCGGACGCTGCCAGGTCAAGCAGTGCCGACCAGGAGTCCGGGTCGCCGCCAAGGTCAGCCGTCGCGTCGCCCTCGACGGTGTTGGTCGGCGTCCCCGGCGCCAGCACTGCCAGCCGCCCGGCTGCATTGTGGGCGTCGACGAGATCCTCCGCCGGGACCTCGCCGCCACCGACGACCAGGAGGGCATCGAGGTCGGGTGGCTGCGCCCCCATGTCGATGTCGATCCCCAGCCCGACCTCGACCGCGCGTGGGTAGGACAGCCACCACGTGTTGGGAAGCTCGCCGACACCGAGGGTCGGGTCGTGGAACCGCTCGTGCTGCAGGTCGAGCGCGATCTGTTCGAGGTCGAGGTTGAGCTCTGCCACGAGGTCGCGGGACCCGTTCGTGGAGACGAACCAGACGTCGAGACGTCGTGGCAGCCCGACCGGGGACTGGGTGATCACTGCGCCGCGCACCGTCTGGGCGCCCCGGTCGACCGTGAGAACCCCGGAACCGTCGTCCACGACGAAGGATCGCCACAGCCACAGGGCCCGCGCCCCGCCGACGGCGGCGGCGAGGGAGGCGAAGGCGGCTGGGACGTCCAGCGGGGTTTGTGCGGCGAGGGATCCGACGACGTCCTCCACGCGGTCCAGCTCGTCCGGCGACGGCGGCTCCCCGCCCCGCCGAATGGAGAACTCGTCGGGAAAGACGCGCAGTCGCAGCATCCACTGCGCGACGCCGTCGTCGCGGTCCTGCGGCGCGACGAATCGGGTCTCGAGGCGCAGTGGCGCTAGGACCTCGATGCCAGTCATAGCAGGGGTCCGATGAGGACGCGCACCGGGAGGGCGAACCGGTTGTAGGCGAAGGCGGCCGAGTGCTCCTCCGGGAGACCGGGCCACGGCGGGGGCACGGCATCTCGGTGGTAGAACCGGTACCCGGCGGGCGGCTCCTCGAGGACGACCCAGTGGTCCCGCAGGGAGGTCGGGGGGACCGGGAAACCGAAGAAGGTGATGTCCTCTCCGATCGTGCCGACGAAGGTGGGGTCGATTCGTTGCGGGGGGAGCATCGCCATGCCTGCTGCCGGCGGGTCCCAGCCGCCTGCGTCGGGAAAGAGGTAGACGACCGTCGCGGGGTAGCGACGGAAGAGTGGTGTGCGGAACGCGACCACCGCCTCCTCGCCCCGGCCTTCATCCGCCAGCGGGGCGGTGCCAAGGGCGGCGGCCGCCGGCCACGAGCGGATCGGGGCGATGTCCATCTCGCCGCCGGCCCGCTGCCAGAACTTGCGCAGCGGTGACCACCTGCTGACGAGTGGGACGTTTCGCCACCGGAGCTCGGAGGTCGTCTGGTGGTTCGCACCCGCGAGGAGCGCTTGCACGAAACCGGGGTTGGTCGACAGGCCCACGACTGCGTGCTCCGGAAGGTCCCCGGCCCCCGGGAGCATCCAGTCCGGTGAGCGCTCGGACACGAAGCTCCACAACGGCAGGTCTAGCTCGGGTTCGATCTCGACGGGCCCGATGTGGGTGAAGCCCGGCAGCGTTGCGAGGACGCGGTCGACCACGATGGGCCGGTCGACGGTGGGGTCGACGGCTCCCGAGACCGCCAGGGCCAGGCCACCGAGGTCGATCGTCCGGCACGGAGCCGCGGGTGCGCGCTCCGCGATGCTGTTCGGCAGTGAGTGCAGCACGTCCGTGTCCACCGTCGGGAACTCACCGGTTTCGAGGAACTGTTGCACCACCTCGGGATCGGGCCGTCCGTCGCGGCCGGGAACTAGCGCAGCGAGCGCGGCAGCGACCTCGGCGGCCGAGGGGCGACGGCCGCCGGCAAACCGGGCCAGGACCTGCTCCGCCAGATCCGTGTCATCCCCGGCGGCGGCCCACACAGCGTCCTCGAGTGCGCGTTGGACTTCCTCGTCGGCCGCATCGGGCCACCCGATGACCGTCGGGTCGTCAGGGTCGGGCGGGCACGTGTTCGCGGCCTCCAGCACTGCCGAGGGGCGCCCCGCACCAGGCTCGGCAAGTGCGAGCCGGGCCGGGCCGGGACGCAGGGCTCGTCGCGCCGCGGAGGAGAGGACGGCCCGGTTCAGCCAAGGGGTGTGGCCGGTCACACGGTCGAGCACCGGCTCGTGCGTGTCGGTGGGAAGGCGGCCCAGGCAGGGGGAGAGGACTGCCAACCGGGCCAGCCCAGCCGCACGCTCCTCGTCGGGTCCCGCGCCGACGGGCGCCGAGGGTACCCGCCGACGCCACAGGGACCGGCTGGCCTCGAGGCCAAGGGCGAGGTGACCGATGCGGTCTCGCGCGATGGCGAGGTCGCCGGCCTTGGCGGCGGCGGCGTCGCTGATCCGGTCCTGCCACTCGATCCCCGCCCAGGCACCGATGCCGGCTGCCCCACGGACCCGAGGGTCGCCGCTCAGCTGACTCATCCATCCGTCCGGTGGGGGTGGGGTGTCCGGATCGACGAAGGGCTCCGGGTACCGCGGTGACGACAGGACCGGACGGCCGTCCGGCGTGAGGATGCGTTCTTGGAGGGCGGTGACCTCCGAGGTGACCTCGGCGGGTGGTGACGCGTCGACGGGGGCTGGACCGGGGCCGGGGGGCAGCCGCAACGCACCGGCGGCTTGCAGGACGTGCTCCTCCGGGTTGGCCGGCAGCCGGCGCCGGTACCGTACCTCGGCCCGGCCAAAGGGTCGCCCGCCTGCGGCTTCGATCGTCGCCAGGTCGGCCTTGTGCAGGCGGGCTGCGAGGTCGGCGAAGTCGCCCTGCGGTCCGGTGGCGAAGCTCCAGCGGTCGTAGCAGTCCACGGTGACCTGGCCGGCACCGTGCCACGCATCTCCTCCCGCTCTGTCGAAGGCGGGCACGAGGCAGGCGACGTACTCGGTGCCCGACGCGAGGTCGACGGGGGAGACCAGGCGGGCAATCGTGCCGGTGCCGACCTCATGGACGTGTGCCCACAGCCCCGATTGCCCCAACGGATGAGATGCCTGCGTCAGGGGTCCGAGCGTCACCTTCCCGTCCGGCCTGACCGTGATCTCGTCGGGCCCGCGGCGGCCGACCACGAGGACGATCCACGGGCGCAGCACCGCACCGGATGGTGTCTGCGGGGTGTAGCGCCACGGCAGGTCCAGCGCGTGGAACTCCACGAGCGCGAGCTTGGTCTCCTCGGCGTCGTTGGCGCCCGGGGTCGGAAAGCGCCGGCTGATTGCTGCGACGCCGAGGCGTTCGATGTCGCCGGGGCCGAGCAGCTCGAACGCCACGGAGGCTGACCGGGTGTCCAGCTCGTCGTCGAGGTCGGCGAGCAGCACTGGCATGGCACCCTGCAGGCGGCCGTCGACCACCGTGGCGGAGGCGGTGGTGCGCAGCGCCTTCTCGTACCGTGCATAGAACGTGGCCATCGCTTACAGCACCCCTGCCATGGACACGGGCGTCTCGAAGTCGGCCTCCGTGACGGCCACCGTGCCGTGGTGTCGGGCGAACTGGTGTGCTGCCGTGGCGCTGTCGAATCCGTGGGTCGTGGCTGTGGTCCAGGCGACCCACGTTTCGCGCTCGGCCGTCACGACCGGGCGGGGGTCGGACAGGGTGGGCGGGCGTCGACTCGCGTCGGTGAGCAGCGCCATGTGGCCCACATCCAGGAAGGCCCCCATGCCGGTGACGCGCGGTCGTCCGCTGCTGATGACGATCTGTGTGACGGTCCGCGCGTCGGGGACGTTCGGGAAGGTGACGAGACCTGGGTCGGCCATGGACAGCACACGCCCGGCAGTCAGCACGTCGTACGGCGGCCGGTTGAGCGCCTCGGCGTCGGTCAGCGCCGCATAACTTCCGGGGCTGAAGGGCGCCGTGACGTCCGCCCCGGGAGTCGTGACGCGGACACCTTGGGGCCCGGCGAGCAGGCGGCCGTCGACGCGCTCCACGAGCAGCCCCAACGGGGCCCGGCGCTGCTCGAACCGCAGCGTCCCGGTGGGTGGCACTGCGGCTACTCCCGCTCGCCCGGGTCGCGGGGCCAGCACGACGTCCGGGTCGCTGACGCTGTCGGCGTGCGTGTTGGCGGGGTCGCCGAGCTCCTCACGGATGACGTCGAGCAGGCTGGGGGGCGTGGGCAGGGTGTCCGCGGGTCCACTGCCGAGCGTGAACGTCTCGTCCCAGGAGATGTCGAACAGGAACGTCTCGATGGTGAGCGAGCCGCGGATGACGACCGGGCCGGGACCCGAGATCAGGCCGTCGAGGCGGACACCACCGAAGCTGAACCCCCCTGCCGAGACGTCGAACCCGGCCGACACGCGAGCCTCGAAACGGAAGGGCCGGAAGACCACGATCGCATCGACCTGGACGAAGCCGTGGGCCTCCAAGCCCAACGAGATGCCGATTTCGAGGCGTCCGCCGAACTGCACGCTGTTGGAGGTGATGGCGAAGTACCCCTCGGCCCGCACGTCGAGGATCGGCAGCTTGACGTCCAGGGCCATGCCGACGCGGCGCAGGGCAGGCAGCTTGGCCGGCTCCGGGTTGTAGCCCGGGTAGAACCCGCCGACGGAGACCACGGTGTATCCGCGGGTGCCCCAGCTGAAGCGCATCGCGGCGTCGCCGTACACCTCGAAGATGCCGAGGGCGTGGCTGTCGACGAGGCTCGCGTCGACGGAAACCAGGGCTTCGACCGGGTCGATGACGCCCAACAGGTCGAGACGGAGCTCCAGGACTCCGGGCAGACCGGGGATGCTCGCCCGCGCGACGCCGAGGATAACCACTCGGCCCGTGGGGATCTCGACGACGACGGCCAGGTCGAGCGAGAGCAGGCTGCCCGTGGGGCCGAACGAGAGCCAGGAGACCTTGAGCGATGGACCCACCAGGTGTGTGCCGTGATGCGCCGGGAACAGCCGATCCGCAGCCGTGACGAGGGCAAGCGGCGAGTCCGGGGGTCGGGCGGCGAAGAGCACGTCACCGGCGGACCCGGTGCGGACTGCGGCCCGTAACGCCTCGGTGTTGGTGGTGCGGTCTAGGCCGACGATGCCGCCGACCCGGTCGAGGGAGAACCCGAAGGACAGCTGGATGGGTGGGATGAAGGTGATGCCGAGGATGGCGAGGAATGACGGGCTCCCGTCGCGCATGGCCAGGACCGCCGCCGCGCTGACCTGGGCGGGCCCGAGGGGGAGCTGCAGGATGCCGCCGTATCCGCCCTGCCCGGCCAGGCGCACGATCGCCCCGCCGCCGGGCAGTCCTTTGCCGCTGCCACCGCCGAAGGGCGGCGTGAGCGATGCAGCGATCTCACCGATCTGGAAGGGCCCTATTGACACGGGTTGACCGGTGCCGTCGGTGAGCGCCGGGGGATGGATGACGAGGGTTGCGGACGCCACGGACAGGCCAACCGGGCCGAGCGCGACTGACCCGTGGATGCCCTGGCGCCCGACCGATTCCGCGTCCGCGCCGAGTTGCGCGAGCACCGGGACCTCCGCGAGCGCGCCGAGCAGCGCCCGCATGAGGAATTGGCTGATCGTCGTGCGTGCCTGCTCCCACTGCTGGACGACTTGTTGCCAAGCGGCGGTGGTCAGGGTTCCGGGGGGCTGGTCCAGTGCAACTGCGAGGGCCTCTGCCGCAGCGACCAAATCGTCGAGTTCGCGGGTGGGTGCGCCGGCGTCCTCGAGAGCGGACCGCAGATGGGTTACGTAGCTCGTGACCTCGCTGCCGGGCATCCGCTCTCCCCACCTGCGCGGCCGGTCTGAGCCGGCGTTGAATTGGTGTTGTCATCATGGCGGCTCAGGTCGATGGGCGTATATGCCTCGGTCAGGTGATACCTGGCGTTCTGCCGGGCCTCACGGGCGGGGGCGTCGCCACGGCTCACGTGCGAACCAAGACCCTTCTTCCGGTATCAAGTGCGTCCACGTGGCAATGCCCGTTCAAGGTCTTCCTCGTGGGAGGGGCTGGTCATTTTGGGCTGCTGTGCGGGCCTCTGCACGGGGACATGCTGGAGGTACCCGGCAAAGGTGAAGGAGATGACGTGAGGGTCAAGCCGTTCACGTTCGATGGCTATCCGCCCGGCAACCACGACTTCGCTGCGCGCTACGCGTCGTTGGACCCGCCGAGCAGGGACGCTTTCGACGCGATGCTGCACGTCGTCTCACGCGCCATCTTCGCCGACGTGCTGTCCCAGCCGTATGTCGCGATGACCGTCATCGGCCACTCTGACCGGCAGGACCTGCCGGGCATGACGCATCAGCAGGCGCAGGCCAGCGAGGCGGCCGCGGCCCGTGATCGTGCGGTGGATGCCTGGGCTTGGTTGAGCCAGCAGATCTCGACGTTGGTGGGGCCGGAGTTCGATGGGTGGGAGGAGAACTCGCGCAAGGTGACCTGGTCCTGGGTGAGCGCCGGTTCGGGTCAGTTGGTGCACCCGGATCCCGTGGGCGAGGACCAGCGGCTGCAGAACCGACGCGTCGTGATCCTGTTCAGCCATTTCGAAATCGACGCCTGAAGGCACCTATTCCACGAGGGTCTGAGCTGTCGATGACGCATGCGCCTTCGGGTACTGGCCCGACCGGGCGCCGGTGTGCAGTGATCGATCCGGAGGAGGCGCCTGTGCCCGGTATACCACCCGGACAACGACGGGTACGGAGGTGCTGAGCCGTTGCCTGCGTGTCGGATCTCGGTTGATGCGGGGCGGTTCGGTCGTGGAGAGATGGGACGTATCTGTGGCCAGCAGAGCGCTGGAAAGTAGCGCCCTGCAATGAGCGTCTGATGAGAGGGTCTTTGTCGAATCGCCGACTTGGGGTCGTCCGGAAAAGGGTGGTTGAGCCGCGGCTCTGGTGCCGCAAAACGCTCTGTACGGAGCTGTGACTTTTCGATAGCGTGCATCGAGGCGTTGCGGGCTCGTCCTTGGCGCCAGGTGCCGCATCACAGGGCTGACTTGTCGTCGGTCCCCGGCTCAGCGACGGCGCGATTGAGGCGCAGTCGCTGCGAGGAACGGAGTCAGGCATGCGGCAAGATTGGAGTTTCGCCGTCATCGACGGATTCGCTTCCGGTGAGGTGGACTTCGCCGCGCGACTGGCAGCAGAGCAGCACTTCAGGCAGATGGTGGACGAGTTCATTCTGGGGCCGCTGGTCAATGCCAGCTCCGCCGGCGCGGTTCTGCGAATCGAGGGCCACAGTGACCGCGTGGACACGGGGGAGGACCACCCCACGAGTCTTGCGCTGGAGAGGGATGCCAGCCGCTCAAGAGCTGAGAGCGCGGCGAGCAGCCTGCTGACGTTGTTGGGTCAGGACTGGCTCGTCCCATCGCCGACCGCGTGGGGGGACCTGCCGTATGTCGCTGTCGAGACCTTGTTCTTTGGCGCCACCAAGCTCAGCGTCGAGCCCGTGGACGAGGGGGATCGTCGGGGAAACCGGCGCGTCGAGTTGTACCTGTGTCGGTTCGTCCCAGACCAGTAATCGCGGGCACCGAGCTCGGTCGGACGCGCGCGCTGGCTGGGTGCGTCGAGGAGCAGCCGTCACACCTGCGTCTGCGGGGTGTCGATGGCGCGTCTGCCTCCATCCGAGACAGGGTGGATGACCGGTCGGTGAGCCCGACCCTGACGTCGGGACCCTCACGGCGCAGCCTTGGCGAGGAGTTGCCGGGGGACCGTGGGCCGTGGTGGGGCTTGATGCAGCCCCGCCGGTTGGGTGCTGCAACGTCAGCAGCCGGAGGTGTGGTCCTTTGTGCCCCCGACCGCGATCAGCCTGAGCTGCTGCGCTGAGCCATCTCGATCTGCGCCTGCAGTCGGTCTGCGATTCTTTGGTCCCGTTCCGCGGTCGCGCTTTGGTAGTACAGCGCCATCTGCGGTGTGCTGTGGCCGAGGCGGGACTGCATCTCGCGCACCGTCGCGCCGGCCTGTGCCCCCAGGGTGGCCGCTGTGCGGCGCAGGTCGTGCCAGTGCAGTCCGGGTCGGCCGATCGCTTCCCGAGCGCGCATGAAGCCGAACGGTTCCTTGCGGTACACGCGTCCGCCGCGGCGTTCCTCGCGGGCCGGCAGACCGTACAGCGAGCTGTGCGCCAGCAGGGAGCCGTCTCGGCCGGGGAAGAGGAGTGCGTCGGGATGGGCGGCTGGGTAGTGGCCGAGGTGGGTTTCGAGGGCGTCGCCGACGGCGCGGGGCATTGCGACGGTGCGTCGACCGGCGGCCGACTTCGGCGGGCCGGAGGCCTTCTCCCCGTTGGCACGCACGGCGGTGCGGGTGACCGTGATGACGCCCCGTTCGAGGTCGACGTCGCGACGGCGCAGGGCGACCACCTCCCCGAACCGCAGACCGCACAGCCCGGACATCAGGGTCAGGGCCCGGTGCTGGGGCGGCATGGCCTCGGCGAGGGCGAGGAGCTCGGCCAGGGTGAGGACCTCGGGTTCTCGTTTGACCTGGGTGCGGCCGCCGCTCTTGACTCGGCAGGGGGTCCGGGCGATGAGCTCGTCGTCGACGGCCCGGGCCATGACGGCGGTGAGGACCGCGTAGGCGTGCGCGCGGGCGGTCGGGGTGCGGGTGCCGTAGGAGGCGTGCCAGGCACGTACGTCCTCGGTTGTGATCTCATCCACCGGGGTGCGCCCGAACCACGGGACGAGGTGTCGGGACAGCGACGCCGAGTAGCTGTCCCGGGTGGAGGGCCTGATGTCGTGGCGGCCGTCCAGCCACGCCTGCGCGTAGTCCTCGAAGACTCGGGCGAGGCGAGCCGCTTCACTACGCCTGAGCTCTTCCAGTCGGGCGGCGGGGGAGGCCCACGCTCCCGTGCTGACCCGTCGCCGCTCGTCGGTCAGCCAGGCTTCGGCGTCCTCGCGCGTCTCGAAGGTGGTGGGGGCGTTGTGCAGCGCCTGGTCCGGACCGGTGTAGCGCGCCCGGTACCGCTTGCTGGGCAGCCGGATGATCTGCCCGAAGGAGCGTCTGTGTCCCACCGGTTCACCGTTCGTGTCGGATACGTGTCGGATGGAATGCTATTTCTGTCCCTTCACGTCCACAACTGCACCCGTGTCATCAGTGGCATCGTCGCAGGTCAACCGGCATTTCCGCTGGTCAGGATATGAAGGGACCGTGGCGGGGGAGGCCCCCAAAAAAGGATTCGAGTCCCTTCACGTCCACCCGTTCGAATGTGCGCCTGGGACTGCTGCACCGATAGGTGACAGGT
>NZ_AVPL01000080.1 GCF_000768695.1 Knoellia aerolata DSM 18566 | reverse complement strand
CTCCCGCCCCGGCCGCACCCGCGGCCAGGGCACCCGAGTCGGGCACGCGCCCGTCCGGTCGCCCCGGTGCGGGTTCCCCGCGCCCCGGCAACAACCCCTTCGCCCCGAGCCAGGGCATGCGCCAGGGCCGCGACGGCGCCCGTGAGACTCCTCGTGAGGGTGGCCCCCAGGCCGGTCGCGAGGGCGGCGCCGCCCGTCCGGGCAACAACCCGTTCGCCCCGAGCCAGGGGATGCCGCGTCCGCGCAGCGCCCCTCGTCCCGGTGGCGCCGCTGCGGGTGCGGCAGGTCCGCGTCCCGGCGGCGCCCGTCCGAGCCCCGGCATGATGCCGTCCTCCAGTGCGGTCGCCCGTCCGGGTGAGCGTCCCGGTGGTCGTGGTGGCGCTCGTCCCGGTGCCGGTGGCGCTCCCGGTCGCCCCGGTGGCGGCACGGGTGGTCCCGGTGGCGGCGGCGGCTTCGCCGGTCGTCCCGGTGGCGGTGGCTTCCGCGGTGGAGCCGGTCGCGGCTCGACTGCTGGTGCCTTCGGTCGCGGTGGTGGCCGTCCCGGTCGCGCCCGCAAGTCCAAGCGCGCCAAGCGCATGGAGTTCGAGGAGATGCAGGGACCGTCGATCGGTGGCGTGAGCGTTCCCCGTGGTGATGGCAAGACCGTCATCCAGGTGCGCCAGGGTGCATCCCTCACGGACTTCGCCGACAAGATCAACGCCAGCCCCGGCTCGCTCGTCACCGTCATGTTCCACCTCGGTGAGATGGCGACCGCGACCCAGAGCCTCGACGAGGACACGTTCCGCCTGCTCGGCGCCGAGCTCGGCTACGACATCCGCATGGTCTCGCCCGAGGAGGAGGAGAAGGAGCTGTTCGACGCCTTCTCCATCAACCTCGAGATCGGCGTCGACGCCGAGGACGAGGAGGACCTCGCGGCCCGCCCGCCGGTCGTCACCGTCATGGGTCACGTCGACCACGGCAAGACCCGCCTGCTCGACGCGATCCGCAACGAGAACGTCGCCGGTGGCGAGTCCGGTGGCATCACCCAGCACATCGGTGCCTACCAGATCCACAAGGAGCACGAGGGCGTCGACCGTCCGATCACCTTCATCGACACCCCGGGCCACGAGGCGTTCACCGCCATGCGTGCCCGTGGTGCCAAGGTGACCGACATCGCGATCCTCGTCGTCGCCGCCGACGACGGCGTCATGCCGCAGACCATCGAGGCGCTCAACCACGCCCAGGCGGCCGACGTCCCGATCGTCGTCGCGGTCAACAAGATCGACGTCGAGGGCGCCAACCCGTCCAAGATCCGTCAGCAGCTCACCGAGTACAACCTCGTCGCCGAGGAGTACGGCGGCGAGACGATGTTCGTCGACGTCTCGGCCAAGCAGGGCGAGAACATCGACGCGCTGCTCGAGGCCGTCCTGCTCACCGCGGACGCCGCTCTCGACCTGCGGGCCAACCCCGACCGTGACGCCCGTGGTGTCGCGATCGAGGCCAACCTCGACAAGGGTCGTGGTGCGACCGCGACGGTGCTCATCCAGTCCGGAACGCTCCGGGTCGGCGACGCCATCGTCACGGGCAGCTCCTACGGCCGCGTGCGCGCCATGCTCGACGAGCACGGCCAGAACCTCACCGAGGCGACCCCGTCGCGTCCGGTGCAGGTGCTCGGCCTCTCGTCCGTCCCCCGCGCCGGCGACACCTTCGTCGTCGCGCCGGACGACCGCACCGCACGCCAGATCGCGGAGCGTCGCGAGTCGGCCGACCGCCAGGCCAGCCTGGCCAAGGCCCGCAAGCGCATCTCGCTCGAGGACCTCAACGAGGCGATCGCGCAGGGCAAGGTCGACACCCTCAACCTCATCCTCAAGGGTGACGTGTCGGGTTCTGTCGAGGCCCTCGAGGACGCGCTCCTCCAGATCGACGTCGGCGAGGACGTCGACCTGCGGATCATCGACCGCGGCGTCGGTGCCATCACGATGAACAACATCAACCTGGCCGTGGCCTCCAACGCCATCATCATCGGCTTCAACGTCCGGGCCGAGGGCCTGAACGCTGACTACGCCGAGCGTGAGGGCGTCGAGATCCGCTACTACTCGGTGATCTACCAGGCCATCGAGGAGATCGAGCAGTCCCTCAAGGGCATGCTCAAGCCCGAGTACGAAGAGGTCGAGCTCGGCACCGCCGAGATCCGCGAGATCTTCCGCTCGAGCAAGTTCGGCAACATCGCCGGGTCGATCGTCCGCAGTGGCGAGATCAAGCGCGGCACCCGGGCGCGGATCACCCGCAACGGGGTCGTCGTGTCCGAGAACGTCGAGATCGCCGGCCTGCGCCGGTTCAAGGACGACGTCACCGAGGTCCGCGAGGGCTTCGAGTGCGGCATCAACCTGGGGTCGTACAACGACCTCCAGATCGAGGACCTCATCTCCACCTATGAGATGCGAGAGAAGCCCCGCGCCTGAGAGCGCGCACGGCTTCGCCCGACGTGACCGGCCGGCATACCGACTTCGGTATGCCGGCCGGTCCGTCCCCCACGTCCCGCACCTAGGGTGTCGGGACAGACCACCAGCACACAAGGAGTTGTCGTGGCTGACGCCGCCCGCGCCCGCAAGGTCGCCGACCGCATCAAGACCCTCATCGCTGCAGGACTCGACCCGATCATCAAGGACCCCGACCTCGGGTTCGTGACGATCACCGACGTCCGGGTGACCAACGACCTCCAGCACGCGTCGGTCTTCTACACCGTCTTCGGCGACGAGGACCAGCGCGCCAAGACGACCTACCTGCTCGAGGCCAACCGGGGCAAGCTCCGCAGCCACGTCGGCAAGCAGCTCGGCATCCGGCTCACGCCCTCGCTCGAGTTCATCGCCGACGCCATCCCCGAGACCGCCGCCCACCTCGAGGTCCTGCTCCAGGAGGCCCGGGAGCGCGACGCCGAGGTGGCCGCCGCCGCAGCGGGGGCCTCCTACGCCGGCGACACCGACCCCTACCGCCGCGACGACGAGGCCGGTGACGCCGAGGCACCCGCCGACACGGCAGCGCCCGCCGACACGGCAGCGCCCGCAGACACCGACCGCCCGTGATCGAGGTCGTCGACGGGATCCTCGTCGTCGACAAGCCGAGCGACTGGACCAGCCACGACGTCGTCGCCCGTGCCCGCCGGCTCTGCGGCACCCGCAAGGTCGGCCACGCCGGCACCCTCGACCCGATGGCCACCGGTGTCCTCGTGCTCGGTGTGGGTCGCGCCACCCGGCTGCTCACCTTCCTCGTCGGCTGCGACAAGGACTACGCGACGACGATCCGGCTCGGCCAGGGCACGCTCACCGACGACGCCGAGGGTGAGGTGACGAGCGCGCCCGGGGCCACCGACCTCACCGACGAGGCGGTCGCCGCCGCCGTGGCGACCCTCACCGGGGACATCCAGCAGGTGCCGAGCTCGGTCAGCGCCATCAAGGTCAAGGGCGAGCGGTCCTACCACCGGGCCCGGGCGGGGGAGAGCTTCGACCTGCCCCCGCGCCCCGTGACCGTGTCGCGCTTCGACGTCCGCGCCGTCCGGCGGCTCGTCGTGGACGGCCTCGACGTCGTCGACGTCGACGCCGAGGTCACCGTGTCCTCGGGCACCTACGTCCGGGCGCTCGCCCGCGACCTCGGCAGCGCCCTCGGCTCGGCCGGCCACCTCACCGCGCTGCGGCGCACGAGGGTCGGCGGCTTCGACCTCGGCGCCGCACACCCGCTCGCCGACCTCGAGGCCCGTCAGGGCGAGCCCATGCCGGTGGTCCCGCTCGCGGACGCCGCCCGGGCCGCCTTCGACGCCCGCGAGCTCACCGCCGACGAGGCCCGGACCATCGGTCATGGCCAGCGCCTCCCGTCGGCCCGACCGGGGCGCCCCGAGCCCGTGGCGGCGTTCGGCCCCGACGGCGCGCTCGTCGCGATGCTGGACGAGTCCGGACCCACGGCGCGGAGCCACGTCGTGTTCGCCCCGCCGAGTTCGTAGAGTGTCCAGCGTGCACCGGTTCACCGACCCCGCAGCCACCCCCGCCGAGCTGCGGCCCTGCGTCCTCACCATGGGCAACTTCGACGGCGTCCACCGAGGTCACCGGGCGGTGCTCCAGCAGCTGCTCGAGACCGGCGCCGAGCTCGACCTGCCCACGGTCGCCGTCACCTTCGAGCCGCACCCGGTCGCGGTGCTGCACCCCGAGCGCGCGCCCGAGCTCATCGCCCCCGGCACCCTGCGCGACGACCTCCTCGAGGCCACCGGCATCGACGGCCTGCTCGTGCTGCCGTTCACGGCGGAGTTCGCGCGGCAGACCCCGGAGGAGTTCGTCCGGCGCACCTTCGTCGACGGGCTCGACGCCCACGTCGTCGTCGTCGGGGTCGACACGAGGTTCGGCTACCGGAACTCCGGCGACGTCGACACCCTGCGCGAGCTCGGTGCCACGCTCGGGTTCGAGGTCGTCGCGCTGCAGGACCTGGGGGAGGGCGAGCGCTGGTCGTCGACCTCCGTGCGCCGCGCCCTGCGAGAGGGCGACGTCGCCGCGGCGGCCCGCGTCCTCGGCCGTCCCCACCGCGTCGTCGGCACGGTCGTCCACGGTCACCACCGCGGCCGCGAGCTCGGCTACCCGACGGCGAACCTGTCACCCGACTCCGAGGGGCTCGTGCCCGCGGAGGGCGTCTACGCCGGATGGCTCACCCGGCTCGACCTCGCCGAGGGCGAGCCCGACCGCACCATGCCGGCCGCAGTCTCGATCGGGACCAACCCGACGTTCGACACCGAGGACCGGCGCACCGTCGAGGCCTACGTCCTCGACCGCGACGACCTCGACCTCTACGACGAGCGCGTCATGGTCGAGTTCGTCGAGCACATCCGCCCGACCCTGCGCTTCGACAGCATCGACGACCTCATGGTCGCCATGGCCAAGGACGTCGAGCAGTGCCGCTCGGTGCTCACCCAGATCGTCCACTCCTGACCCGCTGGCTCCGGCAGGACGTCGGCCTCCTCCTCGGGGCGGCCGGCACCTCGCTCGTCGGTGCGCTGCTCGTGTGGTCGGCGACCCACGAAGCGGCAGGGACGGCATACCTCGCCCGTCATCTCCTCAACACCGTCATCGGCATCGCGCTCGCGGTCGCCGTCACCCGCCTCGGGCACCACGGCCTGCGGCTCGTCGCGCCGTGGATCTACGGGGTCTCCCTGCTCGGCCTGGTCGTGGTGCTCACCCCGCTCGGGCTCACCGTCAACGGGTCGCGGTCGTGGATCCCGGTGGCGGCCGGCTTCACGGTGCAGCCGTCGGAGTTCGCCAAGGTCGGGCTCGTCCTCGTCCTCGCGTTCGTGTTCGCCGAGCGGTGGGAGCGCCGGGTCGCGCCGACCGGACGCGACGTGGCCCTCGGCTGGGCCCTCGCCGCCGTGCCCGTCGCGCTCATCATGCTCCAGCCCGACCTCGGGTCGGCGGTGGTGCTCGGGGCGCTGGCGTTCGTCGTCATCGCCGTCGCGGGGGCCTCGCGCCGGTGGATCGCCGGCATCGCGCTCGCGGCCACCGGGGTCGTCGTCGCGGCCCTGACGACGCCGCTGCTCTCGGACTACCAGCGCAACCGGCTCCTCGCCTTCGCCGACACCAGCGCCGACCCCGAGGGCATCGGCTACCAGACCCGCCAGGTCCGGCTCGCGATCGGCTCCGGGGGCTGGACCGGGCAGGGCTTCATGGAGGGCCGCCAGACGCAGGGCGGGTTCATCCCCTACCAGCTCAACGACTTCATCTTCTCGGTCGCGGGGGAGGAGCTCGGTTTCGTCGGGGCGGCCGGGCTGCTCGCCCTGCTGTCCTTCATCGTCATCCGGATCTTCGTCGTGGCCGGCCGGTCCCCGTACGCGTTCGGCCGGTTCGTCGGCATCGGGGTGGGCACGTGGCTCGCCTTCCAGGTCTTCCAGAACGTCGGGATGAACCTCGGTGTCATGCCGGTCACGGGGCTGCCGCTGCCGTTCATCTCGTACGGCGGGTCGTCGATGTTCGCGTCGTGGCTCGCCGTCGGTGTCGTCAACGCCGCGTATGCCGCGGGGCAGCGCGAGGGCCGCCGCACCTGAACCCGGGTGGGGCGGGTTACCCGTCGGTCACGTTTGGGCCGACCGCCGCCACCGGAAGGGTCCGCTGTGGCAGCATTCCGCGCAAGCGCTCCCCAAAGACGAGGAACACGAGATGCCTGCTGCGACTGCCCAGATCCACTCACCGGCCGACGAGCCCGTCGACCACCGCCTCATCGAGGAGCGCGCCGCCAGTGTCGGGCACCTCTTCCGTGACCGGGTCACGGCGACGCCGAACTCGGACGCGTTCATGTACGCCAAGGTCCGCGAGTCCGGCGACGAGTGGGTGACCGTCACGTGGGCCGAGGTCCAGAAGACGGTCTACGCGATCGGTGCCGGCCTCGTCGCGCTGGGCGTCGGACCGGAGGACCGCGTCGCCGTCGCCTCGTCCACGCGCTACGAGTGGGCCCTGGCCGACCTCGCCGTCATGGTCGCCGGCGGTGTCACGACGACGATCTACCCGACGACCATCGACGACGACGTCGCGTTCATCCTCGGCGACTCGCAGAGCAAGGTCGTCTTCGCCGAGGACGCCGAGCAGGTCGCCAAGCTGCGCCGGATCGCCTCCACCATCCCCGGCGTCACCAAGGTCGTCACGTTCGACCCCGAGGCCGCGACGGGCGAGGACGACTGGGTCATCAGCCTGGACGCTCTCGAGGCGCTCGGCCGCACCGGCCTCGAGCGCAACCCCGCCCTCATCGACGAGCGGATCGACGCCCTCACCCCCGACCGCCTCGCGACGATCATCTACACCTCCGGCACGACGGGACGTCCCAAGGGCGTGCGTCTGCTCCACAAGTCGTGGACCTACGAGGTCGCCGCGACCGACTCGACCGGCATCCTCCGGGACGACGACCTGCAGTACCTCTGGCTGCCGCTGGCCCACGTCTTCGGCAAGCTGCTCCTCACCCTGCCGCTGCAGATCGGCTTCCCGACGGCCATCGACGGTCGCATCGACAAGATCGTCGACAACCTCGCCGTCGTGAAGCCGACCTTCATGGGCGCGGCCCCCCGCATCTTCGAGAAGGCCTACAACCGGGTCCAGATGATGATGGAGTCCGACGGCGGCGTGAAGCTCAAGCTCTTCCGCTGGGCCGAGGGGGTCGGCCGTGAGGTGAGCGAGCTGCGCGCCGAGGGCAAGGACCCGAGCGGCCTGCTCGCCACCAAGTACTCGCTCGCCGACAAGCTCGTCCTGAGCAAGGTCCGCGACCGCTTCGGCGGCCGGGTGCGCCTGTTCATCTCCGGCTCGGCCGCGCTCAACCAGGACGTGGGCCGCTGGTTCGACTCCATGGGAATGCTCGTCGGCGAGGGATACGGTCTCACCGAGTCCTCCGCGGCGACGACGGTCAACCGGCCCAGCGCCTACCGCTACGGCACCGTCGGGTGGCCGCTGCCGGGCACCGAGCTCCGGATCGCCGAGGACGGCGAGGTGCTCCTTCGGGGCGACGGCGTCATGGACGGCTACCACAACAACCCCGAGGCGACCGCCGAGGTCCTCGACGCCGACGGCTGGTTCCACACCGGCGACATCGGCGAGCTCGACGACCGCGGCTTCCTCAGGATCACCGACCGCAAGAAGGACCTCTTCAAGACGTCCAACGGCAAGTACGTCGCGCCCTCGATCATCGAGTCGCAGTTCAAGGGCCTGTGCCCCTACGTCAGCCAGTTCGTCGTCCACGGCGCCGACCGCAACTTCGTCTCCGCCCTCGTCACCCTCGACCCCGACGCCATGACCGGCTGGGCCGAGGCCAACGGGATGGCGGGCCGGCCCTACTCGGAGGTCGTCACCTCGGACGCCGCCCGCGACATGGTCCAGGGCTACGTCGACCAGCTCAACGCCGGGCTCAACCGCTGGGAGACGATCAAGAAGTTCACGATCCTCGACCAGGACCTCACCGTCGACGGGGGCGAGCTCACCCCGAGCCTCAAGCTCAAGCGCAAGGTCGTCACCGAGCGCTACAAGGACGACCTGGACGCGCACTACGCCGGCAGCTGACCCCAGACCCCGACGTATTGCGCATTCCGGCCGTAGCAACGCGACTCATGTCGAGTTTCTACGGCCGGAATGCGCAATAAGTCGGGACGGTTGCGGCTGGGGCCGGGGCTGGGGCAGGGGTCGGGGCCCGCGCCTCAGTCCTCGACGAGGGGGACGAAGCGGTAGGCACCGTGGACCTCGACCTGCGCGTCACCGGTGGCGTTGCCGTCGGCGTCGAAGCCCGGGTCGCGCCGCACGCGGTGCATCCACCCCCGCACCGGGATGACCATGACCCCGTCCGGAACGAGCTGGTCGACGAGGGACCGGGGGAGGGTCTGCGCCTCCGCCGACACGAGGATCCGGTCGAACGGCCCGTCGTCCGGTGAGCCGAGGACCCCCGGCACGGCCAGACCCAGGCGAGCCCACGGCATACCGGTTCGTTCGAGGTTCGCGGCACCCACGGCGGCGAGCTCCGGGATCCGCTCCACCCCCAGCACCCTCCCGGTCGGGCCGGTGAGGTGGGCCAGCAGTGCCGTCGTCCACGCCGACCCCGCGCCGACGTCGAGCACCGAGTCGCCGGGCTGCACGTCGAGGAGCTCGAGCATCGCCGCCACCGTGCGCGGCTGCGAGTTCGTCTGGCCGTGACCGATGGGCAGCGGTCCGTCGCGCCGGGCGTGACGACGCTCGCGCCGCGGCAGGAAACCCTCACGCGGGCACGCGGCCATCGCCTCCGCCACCCGCTGCGCGGCATCCATCACCCCAGTGTGCTCCGCGGGGCGCGCTGGCGCGGCGTGACTTTGGGGACATCGCCGCCGCGAACGTACGCTGGACGGATGGACACCCGCACCGCTGGCGCCTCCCTGTTCCCCGAGCTCGAGCCCCTGCTCGAGCAGGTGAGCAAGCCCATCCAGTACGTCGGCGGCGAGCTCAACTCGACCGTCAAGGCCTGGGACTGCGGCGCGGACACCCCCGCGGAGGTGACGGTCCGCTGGGCCCTCATGTACCCCGACGCGTACGAGGTCGGCGTCCCCAACCAGGGCTCGATGATCCTCTACGAGGTCCTCAACGAGCGTCCCCACGTGCTCTGCGAGCGGACGTATGCCGTGTGGCCGGACATGGAGGCGCTCATGCGGGGGAGCGGGGTCCCGCAGTTCACCGTGGACTCGCACCGCGCCGTCGGGGACTTCGACGTGCTCGGGCTGTCGTTCTCGACCGAGCTCGGCTACACGAACATGCTCACCGCGCTCGACCTCGCAGGGATCCCGCTGCACGCCCGCGACCGCACCGACGGTGACACGGTCGTCGTCGCGGGCGGGCACGCCGCGTTCAACCCCGAGACGATCGCCGACTTCATCGACGCGGCGATCATCGGGGACGGCGAGGAGGCGGTCCTCATGGTGAGCGAGCTCGTCGCGGGGTGGAAACGCGAGGGTATGCCGGGTGGTCGCCGCGAGCTGCTGCTGCGCCTGGCGCGCACGGGCGGGGTCTACGTGCCCGGCTTCTACGACGTCAGCTACCTCCCGGACGGGCGGATCCAGCGGATCGCCCCCACCGAGCCCGGCGTGCCGTGGCGCGTGTCCAAGCACACCGTCATGGACCTCGACGAGTGGCCGTACCCGAAGCAGCCCCTCGTGCCGCTCGCCGAGTCGGTGCACGAGCGCATGTCGGTCGAGATCTTCCGCGGCTGCACGCGCGGCTGCCGGTTCTGCCAGGCCGGGATGATCACCCGCCCCGTGCGCGAGCGCTCGATCACCGGCATCGGCGAGATGGTCGAGCGCGGGCTGGCCGCGACCGGGTTCGAGGAGGTCGGTCTGCTCTCGCTCTCGAGCGCGGACCACTCCGAGATCGCCGAGATCACCAAGGGCCTGGCCGACCGCTACGAGGGAACCCAGACCGGGCTGTCGCTGCCGTCGACGCGCGTCGACGCCTTCAACATCGACCTCGCCAACGAGCTGACCCGCAACGGTCGCCGCTCCGGCCTGACCTTCGCGCCGGAGGGTGGCAGCGAGCGGATCCGCAAGGTCATCAACAAGATGGTGACCGAGGAGGACCTCATCTCGACCGTCGCCGCGGCCTACGGCGCGGGGTGGCGCAACGTCAAGCTCTACTTCATGTGCGGGCTCCCCACCGAGACCGACGAGGACGTCCTCCAGATCGCCGAGCTGGCCAAGCGGGTCATCGAGACCGGCCGTCAGGTGAGCGGACGCAAGGACATCCGCTGCACCGTCTCGATCGGCGGGTTCGTGCCGAAGCCGCACACGCCGTTCCAGTGGGTCAGCCAGCTCTCCGCCGACGAGACCGACGCCCGGCTGGAGAAGCTGCGCAACGCGATCCGGGCCGACCGCCGCTACGGCTCCTCCATCGGGTTCCGCTACCACGACGGCAAGCCCGGCATCGTCGAGGGGCTGCTCTCGCGCGGCGACCGCCGGGTCGGCGCCGTCATCGAGCAGGTGTGGCGCGACGGCGGGCGGTTCGACGGGTGGAGCGAGCACTTCTCCTACGACCTGTGGATGGCGGCTGCCGAGAAGGCGTTCGCGGCCAGCGAGTGGCCCATCGACGTCGACTGGTACACGACGCGCGAGCGGCAGGAGTCCGAGGTCCTCGCCTGGGACGTCGTCGACTCCGGGCTCGACAAGGAGTGGCTCTGGCAGGACTGGCTCGACGCGCTCGACGAGACCGAGGTCGACGACTGCCGCTGGACGCCCTGCTTCGACTGCGGCGTCTGCCCGCAGATGGGGACCGAGATCGAGATCGGGCCGACGGGAAAGCACCTGCTGCCGCTCACCGTCCTCGGTGCCGGCAAGGTCGGCATGGCCGAGCACTCCCACGCCGGCGCCTGACCGAGAGCGGGGGTGACCGGTCGGGGGTTCCGTGACGGGTCGGGGGTTCCTGACGCCCCGACCCGTCACAGAGACCCCGACTCGTCGGGGCGAACGGCAACCGGCTGTCGGGTGGCGGTGCGACGCTGAGGTGGACCCGTCCCCGAGGTGAGGAGCCCGCCGTGAGCCGCACGATCCAGGTGACCTTCGACGCCCACGACCCCCGCGCCCTGTCGACGTTCTGGCGCGACACCCTGGGCTACGTCCATCCGGGGCCACCCGGCGTCGACCTCCCGCCCGAGGCCGACCCGCTTGCGGCGTGGGACGACTTCCTCACGCAAATGGGCGTCCCGGAGGACCAGCACAACTCCCGCTCGGCCATCGAGGACCCGGACGGTGCCGGCCCACGGGTCTTCTTCCAGCAGGTGCCCGAGGGCAAGGTCGCCAAGAACCGGGTCCACCTCGACGTCCGGGCGGCGCCCGGGCTGGAGGGTGACGCACGGATGGACGCCCTCGAGGCGGAGTGCGCGCGGCTGGTGGCGCGGGGCGCGGCGCGCCAGCGACGGGTCGAGCCGGACCCGCCGATGGAGGCCGGCTTCATCGTCATGACCGACCCCGAGGGCAACGAGTTCTGCCTCGACTGACGCTTCCGGGGTGTCTCGTCCGTGGCTAGGTTGGGGGAACCCTTGGACCCCGATGGAGGACCACCCATGAACCTCGCCCGTGCCGCCATGATCGGCGCCGCCGCCCTGCTCGCCCTCGCCCCGATGGCCGTCACCGCCCCGACCGCGTCCGGCGCGCCCGCGGACCGCGGCCAGGACCTGCGGGTCGCGACCTACAACCTCTCGCTCAACCGCAACGCCCAGGGCCAGCTCGTGAGCGACCTCTCCTCCCCGGGCAACGCGCAGGCCAAGGCCGTCGCCGAGGTCATCCAGCGCACCGACCCCGACATCATCCTGCTCAACGAGTTCGACTACGTCGAGGGTGGCGCCGCCGTCGACCTGTTCCGCGACAACTACCTCGAGGTCGGTCAGGGAGGGGCGTCGCCGGTCGAGTACCCGTACGCGTTCGTCGCACCCTCCAACACCGGTGTCCCGAGCGGGTTCGACCTCAACAACGACGGCACCGTCGGCGGCGGTGACGACGCGTTCGGGTTCGGCCTCTTCCCGGGGCAGTACGGCATGGTCGTGCTCTCCAAGTACCCGATCCAGACCGACGCGGTGCGGACCTTCCAGCAGTTCCTCTGGAAGGACATGCCCGGCAACGTCATCCCCGACGGATGGTACTCACCCGAGGAGCTCGACATCCTGCGGCTGTCGAGCAAGTCGCACTGGGACGTCCCCGTGACCGTCGGCAAGCGCACCGTCCACGTCCTCGCCGCGCACCCGACGCCGCCGACCTTCGACGGACCGGAGGACCGCAACGGCCGCCGCAACCACGACGAGATCCGGTTCTGGGCCGACTACGTCACGCCGAGCCGCTCCGGCTACGTCTACGACGACGAGGGCGCACGCGGCGGCCTCAACCCGAGCGAGGCCTTCGTCATCCTCGGCGACTACAACGCCGACCCGTTCGACGGCGACTCCTACGACGGGGCGATCCACCAGCTGCTCGACAACCACCGCATCGCCGACCCGCAGGCGACCTCGGCGGGCGCCGTCGAGGCCGCCCGGCTCCAGGGCGGGGCCAACCTCACCCACCGCGGCGACCCGAGGTACGACACGGCCGACTTCTCCGACACCGCGCCGGGCAACCTGCGGGTCGACTACACGCTGCTGTCGCGGCACTTCACCGTCACCGACGCCGGGGTCTTCTGGCCCGTCCAGGCGGACCCGCTGTTCCGGCTCACCGGCGTGTTCCCCTTCCCGACGAGCGACCACCGGCTGGTCTGGGCCGACGTCACGCTGCGCTGACCGGCCCTGTCGTCCCCAGTCAGCGGTCCGCGGTCTCGACCGGCGGGTTGGCACGCTCGCGACGCTCCTCGCGTCGGCGCGCCAGGATGCTCGTGGTCGTGACGGTCGCGAGGATCGCGACGATGACGCCGAGGGAGAGCAGCGTCGGGACCTCCGGGACCCACGTCCACACGTCGTGGGCCCAGTGCAGGACGAGCTTGACCCCGATGAAGGCGAGGATCGCCGCGAGGCCGTGACCGAGGTGGGCGAGCGAGGCCAGCGCCCCCTGGAGGACGAAGTAGAGAGCGCGCAGCCCGAGGAGCGCGAAGGCGTTGGTCGCGAACACGAGGTACGGGTCCTCGGTGATGCCGTAGACCGCGGGCACCGAGTCGATCGCGAAGACGACGTCGGTGCCGAGGATGGCGACGACGACCAGGGCCATCGGGGTGAGGGCCCGGCGGCCGTTCTCGCGGACCGAGAGCCGGGTGCCGTGGTACTCCTCGGTGACCGGCCAGAAGCGGCGCAGCACCCGCACCGAGCGCAGCGTCGTGACGTCGACGGCGTGGTCCGAGTGGGAGAGGGCGTCACGGAGCACCTTGACGGCCGTGAGCAGCAGGATCACCCCGAAGAGCAGGAAGGCCCAGGAGAAGGCCGCGATGAGCTGGGCGCCGAGGGCGATGAAGATGCCGCGAAGCACCAGCGCTCCGGCGACGCCGATGAGCAGCACCCGTTGCTGGTACTCCTTCGGCACGGCGAAGGCGGTGAGCAGCAGGAGGAAGACGAAGAGGTTGTCGACCGACAGCGACTTCTCGACGAGGTAGCCGGTGTAGTACTCGAGGCCCCGCTCGCCACCGTGAACGGTCCACACCCAGAACCCGAAGGCGACGGGGATCGCGACGTAGAACG
>NZ_AVPL01000131.1 GCF_000768695.1 Knoellia aerolata DSM 18566 | reverse complement strand
TGACGAGGAAGTCCAGGACGAGCAGGGCGATGACGCCGGCGATCGTGACGAACCACAGGGTGGGCGTGCCGACCGAGGTCATCGGGGCGGCGGGCAGAAGAGAGTTCACAGCAGGTCCTCACCACGAGAATGGTGAGGTCTCCTTCACCGGCCGCGACGTGAGGCCGGTGCCGCACCGGGGCCACCGTCGGGGTGGCCGAACTGACCGGAACGAGCCTGGGAAGTACTCCCCTCGGGGGTGGCAACGTCCGGGCACCTAGTCTGGTTCCACCATGGCTCGCCGCATCCCCGAAGGTCCGCCCCCACCCCCGGCGGTCCAGAAGCTCCGCATCCGCTACGCCAAGCGTGGCCGGCTGCGGTTCTCGTCCACCCGTGACTTCGCCCGCGCCCTCGAGCGGGCGCTGCGGCGCTCCGGGGTCCCGATGGCCTTCTCGGCCGGGTTCCACCCCCACCCGAAGATCAGCTACGCCAACGCCGCCCCCACCGGCACGGCGAGCGAGGCGGAGTACTTCGAGATCTCCGTGACCGAGCGGGTCGACCCGCAGGCGCTGCGGCGCGCCCTCGACGACGCCCTGCCGCCCGACCTCGACGTCGTCGAGGTGGTCGAAGCGGGCCCCGGCAGCCTCGCCGAGCGGCTCGAGGCGAGCGTCTGGCACCTCGAGATGCGCCAGGTCGCCCACGAGACCCTGACGTATGCCGTCGAGCGCTTCCTCGCGGTCGACCACGTCGAGGTGACCCGCACCTTCAAGACCGGACCACGCACCTTCGACGTGCGCTCCGCGGTCGTGTCGATGGTCGCCACCGAGAGCGAGGACCCGTTCTGTGCGATACTGACGATGGTCGTTCGGCACACCACACCGTCCGTTCGCCCCGATGACATCCTGACCGCACTGCACGCAGTCTCCGACCTCAGGCCACCGGTTCCCCCCCTGGTGACTCGACTGGCCCAGGGCCCACTGCTTGCTGCAGCTGCCGGGGTGGCCGATCCATTGGCCGCCGACAAGGACGCCGTCGTTCCCTGATCGGTGCCGCTGCGGATCTCGAAGCCGCGCGAACTGCACCAGGGACAGCACACGACTTCCGTGTCGAGCACCTCGCCCGGCACGATCACGATGCGAGCCCCACGGGGCCGACAGGTCAGGGTGAGAGCCCGGACGGTGTGGCTGGCGGCCACGTGGCGCCGGAAAGGCCACCCACATGGCTGACCAGGACCTCCCCACCACCCCCGAGGGCGACGCCCCCACGCTGGACGTCGGCGTCACCGAGCCGGCTCCCGCCGCTGCTCCCCGTCGCCGCCGAGCGACCAAGAAGGCCGCGGCGCCGGTGACGACGCCCGACGCGCCGCCTGCCTCCGACGACGTCCCGTCGCCGGACGGCGCCACCGCGGGCGAGCCCGATGACGCGAGCCCGTCCGCTGCCCCCGCCAAGGCGGCGGCGAAGAAGACCGTCAAGAAGGCCGTGAAGAAGGTCGCCAAGAAGGCCACCCGCGCCAAGAAGGCCCTCGCTCCCGCCGCCGCCGAGGCCGAGGCACCGGCCCCCGACGCTGCCCCCGAGCCCGACACCGACGACCTCACCGCCGTCGCTCCGGCCGTCGAGCGCGCGGTCGTCGACACCGAGGCCGAGGTCGACGAGGACGTCGAGGAGATCGTGGCCGAGCCCGCCCCGGCCGACGCCCCCGCTGCGGCCTCCTTCGGACTGCTCTTCCAGGCCCCCGACGTCAGCGCCCCGCGCCGTCGCCGGGCCACCTCGCCCGCGCAGGCCCCGACCGAGCGCCCGGCGCCGGCAGTGGAGCAGGAGCGCGTGCCGGAGCAGGCCCCGGCTCAGCAAGAGGAGCAGGAGCAGGCCGGGGAGCAGGAGCAGGCGCCGGAGCGCGCCGTCGGCACCCGCGCCCCCC
>NZ_AVPL01000070.1 GCF_000768695.1 Knoellia aerolata DSM 18566 | reverse complement strand
TGGGCTCGGGCGGTCATGGTCATGGAGGGACTTCCTCCACAGGTGAGGGGTGAACGCGGTCGCGGCCGTGGCTCCCGGTCTGCGGGGAGCCAGTTGCGCGAGTTCGTATGCCGGGGGGCGGGCTTGCGTCAGTAAACTGCGGAGCCCCTTGGGGCCGTGATCGGCGATCCAGTCGGCGGGATCCCGCCCCACGGGGAGGTCCGCCACCGCGATCGGGTGATGGAGTTGCCGGTGCAGCAGGTCGACCCAGCGGGTGGCGCCATCGCGTCCGGCGGGGTCGCCGTCGAGGGCGAGGTACACCCGCTGCGGCGACAAGGCCGAGACGTGGCGGGCCTGGTCCCGGCTCACGCTCGTGCCGCCGGTCGAGACGGCGACGACGGGCAGGTTCGCGCCCACTCCAGCGGCGGCCACCGCGAGTACGTCCAACGGTCCCTCCACGACGACGACGTGCGCAGGGCGGCCGGGGTGGGACTCGACCACGTAGAGCATGGTTGACTTGTCGAATACCGCTGTGCGCGTGGGGTTTCGGTACCTCGGCCCGTGCGAGTTCTCCAGAGTCTGCCGGCCGATGAACCCGGTCAGGTGACCCTCGGAGTCGCGAACCGGGACGACCAGCCGTCCACGCAGGGTGTCGATCAGTGTGCCTCGACGCGTGCGCTGTGACAGATCCAGGGCGAGTAACTCGTCGTCGCTCACGCCGGCGCGGCTGAGGTGGCGGGTCGTCATGGCCCATGCGGCGCCGGTGTGCCCGACGACGTGGGACTCGAGTGCTGCCTCGACCGGGGCGACATCGAGTCCGCGGTGGTTTCGCAGCCAGGAGAGGGCGAACTCGTGGTTGACCGGCCGGGTCCAGCGTTGCCACGCCAGCTCGTTGGTCTCCCACGCCCGCTCCGGGGCGACGTCGATAGTGGGCGGCTGCGGTAAGGGGGAGGCGGGCGCTCGGTGAGCGGACGGCATACCGAGGTCGTGGTCGTTTTCGAGGTAGGCGACGGCGTCGCGGAAGGTGAGGTTGCGGAGACGGGCGACGTATTCGATGACGTCGCCGGAGGCGCCGCAGCCGAAGCAGTGGAACCGGTCGGGGATGCCGCCGACGGACAGGGATGCGGTGTGGTCCTCGTGCAGGGGGCAGCAGCCCATGAGGGACTTGCCGGTGGGGCGGAGTTCGACTCCGGAGGCGGCGATGACGGCTTCAATGCGGTGGCGGGACCGGATGGCGGCGACGTCGATGGTGCCGGTGGCAGTCACGGCGACACCGCCCGCGCTAGGGCCGTCGTGCGCGCGACGGCGGTAATGGTGTGGTGGTGGCGGGCGAAGTGCTCGGCCGTCATGTCGGGGTTGGTGGCGAGGGCTCGTTGGTAGGTCCGCTGGACCAAGGTGCGGCTGGTGCTCACCTCCATGACGGCGTAGGTGTCCCACGTCTTGTCATAGGCGTAGAGCAGGCCCTCGGTGGCGCCGGGGTGGCGCCTGAAGGAGATGCGGACGTCGTGCTTGGCGCCCCAGCGCATGCCGAAGTCCTCGTCGAGGCCCCGGTCGCCGTGGCGGGCGTTGAAGGCCTTGGGGCCCAGCCATTCGAGAGTGGGCGTCGGAGTGGGGGACCGGCCAGTTGATCGGGTGATGATGTCGCGCAGCTGTTCGACTTCGGTGACGCCGCCGTCCAGTGCATGGCGGAGCTGCGCCACGGCGCGGCTGAAGACGGGCTCCTCTTGGGTCTCCATAGCCACGGCCATGAGAAGGAAGGCACTGCGGCGGCCTTCGAGGTAGGGCGAATCACTCTCCCTCTCGATCAGGGCGTGATTGTTGATCGCCATCCGCAGGGCGAGGGCCTCAAGGTCCTCGTGCTTCGAGCTCTCGGTGGTGTGGTCCGGGTCCGTGCTGTCGCGCATCGGTTCGACCTCCCCGCGCGACCGGGTGTCGCGCTATGAGGAGGACACCGTCAGAGCGGGGCACTCAGAGGTGAGCTCGCAGCGGGCGGGCACAAGCCGTTGAGTCTGTCCCGCGGCGGCGGCAACTCCGAGGCGGGGTGGAAAGCGGCTCGCGAGCCGAAGGCGCCATCGGCGGTACCTTCTGTCGGCTGTACAGCCCGGTGCGATCTAGAGGGAGGCCTGTGGTCCCTTTGAGCGTTGCGCTGCCCGGTCTGGGCGCCCCATTTCGCCCACTGTGGGCGCCCCCACGTCGCCCAGAACGACCCACGCATTCATCTGACCCGGAACTACCTCAGCAACGGTCTGATGCGTATGTCTGCGTTGCGGCGTCGCCTTCCCGTTCGGACAGACGCGTGAAGCGCTTCGGCGGACTTTGGGGACATGGGTAGGCAAGATTAAGACTCATTGAGGACGACGCTCGCGCGACGGGCGAGCTGTACCGCGAGATCCTTCAACGAAGTGTCGTCAATGTTGTCATCGTATTTCAATTGTCTTAAGGCGTATGCAAGCAAGGCTGACCATCGCTCCCGGTGCCCGTAGCCACGTTCGGGCCACGTTGATGAGCAGGCGCCGAGCCATGTCGAAGGGTCTGCCCTGCCTGTTAGAAATTGCTCAACCTCCTCGGCGGTCGGGGGTCGATCACGAAGGGGCCCGAACTCATTGAAGAATGCCCCTAGAGCGAGAGAGATGGCGTCGTAGATAAGCGAGCCAGATCGTTGCCTGTCAAAATCAATGAAAACCGGACGGCCGGAGACTAGAAGGACGTTACCAGGGTGCAAGTCGCCGTGTAGGCAGCCATGACGGCTGGGAATAGCAAGGTGGGGATCCGGCAGGCTGATCTCGTGATCTATGGCGACCTGCTCGGCGCGTGACCAATCAATCAAAGGTGACACGAAGGAGGCAAGGCGAATGTTGGCGCTCGCGGCGGGGACCTGGTCTAGCACTTCGACAGCCGAAATCACCGCCTCCACCGCCCTAGGCTCGTCATGCTGTAGAACCCCAGCAATGGACTGGGCATCTGGACCGGCAAGCGGTGCCACGTGACCGCTGAAACCGCCGCAAGCGCCATGGACCCAGTGGATCGGTTGCGCCGCATTCGCCGGCGGCACGCTTCCCATGAAGCCTCCCGATGGACGACCGGAGTCATGGGACCCGATCTTCACCACGACGGACGTGAGCCACCGGCCGTCAGTAGCGAAAACTTCACAGAGCCATACGGAGGACTCGCTCGAACCACTTCCCGCTGGGCGGGCTCGAAGCACCGCTCCATCGAACACTTGTGCTACTCGCTTCAGGACTCGTATGGCTGCCTTCGCATCGGGTGCCCCCTCGACCGCAACATTTTCGGTTTCCCACAGCGCGCCCCCTATCAGGCGCAGGGACTCACGAAACTTGAGGGCGTCGCGCTTCTTGAAGTGAGATATCCGCTGGACCGAATCGGGAAGGCCGATCTCAAGTGTGTTGCGCCGTTGCAGAACCAGGAGCGCGAAGTCCTCATCAGAGAATCCAGTCAACACAATGATCGGCGTGTCGGGGTAGCCCGCTTCGATCTCCTCAAAAAGCCGGTCGCCGGTCTGCTCGGTGGCCCGGTCGCCCGACGTTGCGGGTAGCTTGCGATCGAGGACCACTAGGTCGACAATGCCCTCGGCCGCGGACACCTCCGCCAGGCGAGCTAGAGCGTCATCGGCGCTATACGCGCGCGCGACCGCGAATCCGGCACTTTCGATCTCATGCTGGAATCGTTCGGTTGCCTTGCCCGATTCGTCTTCGACGTACAACGCCCACGGCTTAGCCAATTCTTCTCTGTCCCCTCAGCGTAAAGACCGCAAGGCCGGCCTCGGCTTGCATCAATAGGTCATAGCCTAGGCGCGTCGCGACGATGCGCATGATCCCAAAGCCCTGGCCCTGGTGTCCGATCTTGGCGGTGACACCCGTTCCCGAGACCTCGTCGAGAGAAAACTCCGACCCAACGAATTGGTTGCTCACCTTCACCCAGAAGGTGCTGGGCGTGACGTCGGCGCTAACGTATACCTGAGAGTTATCAGTGGGGACGTCCAAGACGGCATCGACTGCGTTGCGAATGGCATTGGAAAGTGCGAGCCTGAATAGGTTCGCGTCCGTCGTTATGTTGTCGTTCTTGTCGGTGACCAAGTCCACGACAACTCGTTCTTGTGCTGCCCCGGTGATTCGGATGGCATCAATGAGAATTTCGGAGAGCGACAAAATTTCGTACCGTGGTGGCGCGCTCGCCCGGACGAGAGCCTCAATACTGTCTAGACGTTTGTTCAGCCCCTCTATTGCCGAATTCGTTTCACTTTCAAGGAAGTTGTCAATCGCGTCGCTAGCGGCGAGCATGAGCCAGCCGATTCCGGGCTCGAGTTCGTGGCGCATCCAATGCACGACGTCGTCTTCAAAGCGCCCTCTCTCGCCAGACACCTCCGCTGCTGGTGTCTCTGGCACTGAGGAGTCTGCGGAACGGCCTAGCGCCCGAACGAGCTGCGACAATTGTCTGCGCAGCATGGGAACTGTCTCGGCCTGCATGGCCGCGCGCAGATCTCCCGAGTCCGCCGAAGTAGCCTCACGACGGAGACGGTCGATTGCGAGAAAGCGCTGGGAAGGTTTGTCAGATTGAAGCAATTTGAGAGTGGCGTCTTGCATTATGGATCCCGATGCTTGGCGTAGAACTCAGCCCTCTGATCAAATGCCCGTCGGCCACCCTCCATGAGGGACGTGATGACTTTGACCACGGCAGCCGAGTCGAAGGGCCCCTCAGCGTCAACGACGCCATGAGTTCCATCGCTGGCCAGGCTTGCCACTTGCACCGCACTTCCTATGACCGGAATGTTGGGGTTATGCGTGGCAACGATGGTTTGTGCCTCCGCGTCCGATCGTGCAATGAGGTTGGTAATGACTCTTTCGACCAAGAATTGATTGTCTAGGTGATCCTCCGGTTGATCAAGAATGACAATTCGGCTTGGATCAGTTAGGACAATCGGCATGGTCACGGCGCACTTCTGTCCCGTTGACAGCTCGCCGGCACTTTTGAGCACTGCCCCGTCCTGAAGGCGAAAATCAACCGAATCGTCGAGCTTTGTTCCAGCAATACGGGAGAGCGCGCTACCACCACTCAGCGCCGCAATAATCCTGGCGGCTCGGTCCTGGGGCAGTCCCGAAGCCTGCGAGAGGCCGTCAATGTCTCCCTGCTCCACATACCTCAATAGCGTAAAGGGTAGAACACTGGTGGATAGCGCCTCAGACAAGACGTTGTATTTCAGCCCGCTTCCTTGCAGCAATTCAGATAGCGCGCGTCGGAAAGCCGCAGTGTCCGCAAGGTGGCGCACCGAGATCTGGACGCGATGATCGAGTTTGTCCGTAATTGAGCGCGCCGCGCGATGCCGTAAGTCAAAGAGGGTTTCGCCCGCGTCCTCAAGAACCTCGAGCACGAACTGGCGCTCAGCAAGGGTGCGATGTTCCTGCGACTGAAGCTCTCGGAGTTGGACCTCAACAGATGCCAAGCGATCGAGCTGTGCGTCCAGATCCCGGAGCTCTGCCGTCACCGCCCCGAGCCCTCGTTCCGTCTGATCAAGGCTTGTCCGAACCGGCTCGGCTTCTGAGCGAAGCTGCACGTCCCGCAGTCTGAGGCGCTCATCCGAGTCGTTCGCGATCTGCATGAGCTGATTTGCGGTCTCTTCGATCTCCTGCACGAACCTCTTTATCGACCCGCTCAGGACGGCTACCTCATCCTGAATAGCTTCTTCAAGCTGCGCAGCCTCGACGCTTTCCAGTATTTCCCGAATAGGTGCTACTGCCCCCACGAGGTCGTCTCTGGATGTCTGAAGTTGGGCCGTGCCTCGTAGTTCGGATCGCACCCGCAACAAATCTCGCTCAAGCGCCGCCAGGCTCTCGCGCTGGGGACCTAGAACACTCGTGTTTCGGGCAAGCAGTTCCGCCTCCCGCTCACGGAGTCTTTGGCGGTCTTCGAGCAATGAGGACTTTTGACGCAAGAGATCGTTGAGGCCCTCCTGCCGTTCACGGAGCTGCTGCGCACGAAGTGTCAGTCTCTGGACCTCTTGAACTGCCCCCACCTGGCCATCGGCGGCGATTCCTGCGCGCATGTCAATAAGCCCGAGTCGTCGGGTCGGGCTATCTGCAATTTCTTCCAACTCGTTCTGACCCAACATCAGGGCAATGTCCTGGGTGAGATCCGGCCGAGAGCCCCCGCCGGCGGCGTCGACGACTAAGCGCTCGGCCCCATTCGGCGTACTGAGGTCCAGCACCACCTCGCCGGCACCGAGCGCGTGGCGCAGAAAGTGTGCACGATCGGGAGATTGCCCTTCGTCGGACAGGGCAAGGGCATGTCTCAGAAGTTCCAACAGGGTCGTCTTACCAGCGCCCCGCGGACCGACGATGACGTTTAGCCCACGGTGGAGCCTCAGGTCGAGACCGTCGAGAAAACCCCCGGTCACACGGACCCGAGAAACTGAGGTCATGCCGTTCCCTTCTCTACCTGGCACGCCCGGCGACCAGGTCGATTGCGCGCGTAGTGGCGTGCCCACGATCTAGCCTATGCGTCGGGCGCCTTGTCTCCGATGCGACGCGCAAGCCCTCGCGGCAGGGTAGGGACAGCGAAGCGCGCGTCACCGGCGACCTTGCGGAGTAGCTTCACCCCACTGTCAAAAATCAGCCGGATCGCTGTCAGGCATCGACGGGCGGCCAAACGTCAAGCATCAGGCGGAGTCATCCAGTCAGTGACTACACGAATGACCTTGGCTGTCGTGACTTCCTGGCTGCACGTGGAAGCGAGCGCGTCGGGCGGCCTGCGAAGCGCTCTCGGTCAACAAGGCACCTCGACCGACGAGTCGTTCCCCAAGCAACGGTCCGAGACACGGAGGGGCTCCAAGGGTCCGTACTACCGCATCGAGCGTCAGGACGGCTGGTGGGGCCGACAGTCGTCCTGCGGGCAGCTGGCCGACTACCTCACAACCGAGCATTGAACGCGTTCGTCCACCGCAATCCCCGAGCATGCGTCTTTCCGCCGCGAGCCGACCTTTCCTTGATGGCGCCAGACGGTGATGGTTTGTTGTGACGTCAGTTCGGGAGCGGGACGAGCCAGTCCAGGTCTTCGAGTTGCCTTTCCTCTGTGACTGGCCGCGGCGAGATCGGATCGCCAGCAAGGCAACAGCGCCACCTGCGGCTACGAAGCTGCACCTGCACAACCATTAGGAACGTGTCGTCTGAACGCACGCCCCACTCGACCATCCCGGTGTTGCCTGGACCGTTGAGCCATTCGGGTGTCAGCTGCAGGGAGCGGCCCCGAGCCAGGCGCGGCCAGCGTCCTGGCTGGATGGTCGACTTGACCTCGATTGCGACCAACCGTGCAAGCGTGGGGTCCATCATGAGCAGGTCTATTCCGGGCCCGAAGGAGAACCCTTGGTCGTCGCCGTACACCGGTTGCCAACCACGGTCGCCCAGCAGGGATTCGACAACGGCCTCGGCGATGTTCCCCAGCACAGGCACCGCGGATGAGCGAAGGGCGGCCGGCAAAAGGGCCCCGTCTGTCAGTGTCGCCTTGATGGCGGCCTCGAGCGGCGCGAGGCGCTCTGGATCTCGGACCAGCTCAGGGGTCGCCGCCAAATTGGCCTGACGAGTCTCCTCCGGGATCGAGAACTGGGCGGCGTTGCGCAAAGCCCGCAGCGTAGCGGCGCGAACCAGAGCGGCCATGGCGGCTACTTCTGGAGGCGTTGCTTGGACCCGGCCTCGTAGTTGCGGTCGGTGAGGTAGCTGTGCAGATAGTCGTCGGCCAGCAGGCGCGGTATTTGGTGCCGGTGCTGGGGCGAAGGGTCAAAGGCCAGAACCTTCTTCCCGTTGAGCGTGGTCACCGGGATGTCGTAGTCGGGGTAGGTCTCGACGAACTTCACCAGCTTCTTGGTGGTCAGGTTCTTGGCGTAGCCGGGGTCGGTGTGGATCAGGCGGGCGACCGACGCCATCTTGGCGCGCATGCTCGGGTCGTCCATCACCGCCTTCTCGAGATCGCTAAACCCATCAATGGTCAGGTTCGATGTCACGGCGGCAAGCGTGTCCTTGGCCAGCAGCCGCGCCTTGTGATCAGCGTGGAGCCTCGTCTGGATAAGGGTGACCATGCTGAAGTAGACGACACCCGCGCAGGTGAACGCGTCGAAACGTGGTTCGTAGAACAACACGTCGCCGTCGACGGGCCGGTAGATGCCGTCGCGCGGGATGAGCGTGAAGCCCTTGGACCGCCTGGTCGCGATGCCCGGACCTTTCAGCCGGTAGGCGACGACCCTGTTATCTCCACGACCCACTGCATGGGCCATGGCCACCACGGGCGGCCCGTCGGCCGTGTACGGGACATCTCCTCGTCGGACCTCGGCGTCGACGGCGGCGAGTTCCGGGATCTGGTCCAATTCCTCCACAAGCACCTGTGAGGTGCTGGTCTGGTATGACGGGTCGTAGGTCAGGAACTGCTTCCGGGCCAGGGCGTCAATGCTGGTTAGAACGTCATGGCTGACTGCGGCGGCCATGTCGTCGACCAGGTCGAACCGGGTGACCTCGGCCCCAGCGATGGCGTCACCGCGCACGACGAAGTTGTCCAGGGCCCCACCGCCAGCTGCCACGGCGGTAACGAGCACTTGCCGGGCCGGTTCAGCCGTCACGGTCTTTCCTTCCGGTGGATGGCCACGTCGTCACCCACGTATCGACACACCAGCGGCCCCTGTTGGCGCAGGTGCTGCCATTCCTTGGTGAGCACCATGGTGACGGTGCCATTTGTTGCTGTCACCTCGTAGAGGCGGTAGCCCGCCAGGGCGAGCGTCGGGTTCAAGTGATACAGCCCGGCGCGAACGTAGATCGTGGCCATCAGCGCAACCAAAGCGGACGTTGCGACGAGCGTGGGTGTGTCGGACTCGCCGAAGAGCGCAACCACGAGCGGAACGACGTAGCTCGAGGTGAATGCGAGCACCCGTTCGTCTGCCCGACGCACCGACTGGCAGTCGATGGTTCGCGCTTGGATGCCCGCCACGCTCCGGAGAACCGCAGCCAGGAGAACAACCGCCCCGCCGCACACTGCCAGAATCACCCAGCTGGCGCGCCCGAGCGCGTCGAACCTGACGACCGCTAGGAGAGCCACCATCGGCGCGAAGGCCGAAGCGAGCAATCCGAAACCGACAACCCGCGTCATGCTTCGACTGTAGGGGTGTCCACCGTCAAGCGGCAGGTGACGAAAGCCCACTGAGGACGCCGGGCCCGCATGCACCAATGGCTCCTTGGGCCAGCCACTCCGGGCCCGCCCCCACAGGCGGGTCGTCTGATCCACGAACCGCCCCTGGGTGGTTCAGTGCCGGAAAGCGTCCGGACATGCCGCTGATCGCGGACGAGGGTCCGAAGCTCAGGGCGTCCTCAACACACCCAGGGCCGCGGCGAGGCTTCGCGCGTCGTCGGCCGCGTCGCCAAGCAGCGCGACGACGGAAGGTTTGGCCAAGTGAGCGGTGACGGTCTCGCGCCATTCCGACCGGCCTGCCACTGAAGCACTGCGCGATTCCTGGCTGCTTGCCAACCCGGTGAGGACGGCCTGCAAGTCCTGCAGGTCCGCCCGCGCATCCCACTCGCCGTCCGAGGCGTCGTCGGAAGGCATGGGCGGATCAACGGCCTGCACCCGTCGGTGCAGAGCCCGCAACTTCCGGTTGTCCTGATAGCCCACACCCGAAGTCTGACAGGCTTTTGCACTTCCGGGACTGCCGCGATCCGCTGGTGACGCTGTGCGGACGCTTCCGATGGGCTCCGCCGGGGTGTTGGCCATGATGGACGTCATGGCCTCGAAGGTGCACAAGAGCGCAATGCTGATCCTGCTCATTCCGTCGGCGCTCGTTGTGGCGGGACTGGTGTGGGCCCTCGCGATCCGAGACCTACGATTCATTGCTGTGATGCTCCTCATCGCGGGGGCACTCGCCTTGGGCTTTGTCCGAGCCCGCCGGGCTCGACAGGCCCGCGAGTAAGAAGCCCCAGCCGGTTGCTGCCTATGTGCCCGATGGCGCTGCCACTCGGCGGCTGCGGCAGAGGATGACATCCCGCGCGGCAAAGTCCGCAATTGCCGCGGGTTGAAAGGCCCCGCACCGGGACGTCGGCGTGCTCTAGCGAGGTCTACCGTCGTCCCATCGACCACCCGATGCGTAGCGAGTCGCGGCTCATGTCTGGGTCCGCATGAAGAAGGCGGTGGCATGTCGCGCATAGGACGGTCAGATCCTCGAGGGATGTCACGCGCTTCATAGCGGGGCCCGCGTGCATTGGGATGTCGTGGTGTACCTCAAGACCACGCTCCCCACGCGAACCGAAGAGCTGTGTCAGGTTCAATCCGCAACCCTCGCACTTACCGAGAGACCGCTCGATCGCGTGAATTCGATTAGAACGTGATCGTTGGCGACAGAGTTTGTCGCGGCGTTCGCCCTCAGACGCGGATACGTCCGAACTCTCTTCGACTTCCTTTGCCAGCGCGAGTAGGAAGTCTTGCGCCGGCCCACCGTCCAGCGTTCCCCACAGGAAGCCGGGTGCCTGCTTGGCTCGTTTACAAACGGCTCGCCATTGCAGTGCAGGCCGCAAACTCACATCGGTCAGCGCGTCCCAAAGGGCCGCACCATCGTCCGAAACGTCCTCGATCAGGCAAAGGCTCACAATTCGCCGGGAGGCGCCAACCCCGACGGTGCTAAGCAGCAACTCTCCGACTACTGGTCTCCCGTAGACGGCCCACCCCGGCTCATCTAGACCCTGACGATAGACGTCTAGGTCGTCCAGTGTCCCGTCACACCTGCGGAGACTGACTTGATCTGGCAAGGACGCAATGCGTCGTACCTCAGCCGCCTGACGCCGTGGGGTTGCGGTTTGACGCAGGCCTTGCTCGTTGGTTCTATCCGTAGATCTCAAGAGCGGCCTCTCGTACTAAGAGCATGCGACCTTGGCCTTCGCACCTGGGTGACCGCAGATGCCGCGGTTCGTTCGAGTCAGGATTCCAGTTGCGGTTCATCCAGTACGAGATCCGCGTGGTTGGATCGCAGAACACGCAGGAAGCCACGGTCGACTTCGAATCCCAGAGCCCAACCATTGCTCCCCCGGTACTTCGCCTGTATGGGTCGGGAAACTGGGTGTTCGAGCAGACCTTCGGCCGCCACCGTCGCTAGTACGCGATCGAAGGGCTTGGTGAAGCCGCTGAGCTTACGAGACACGTCAAAGTGCATGAGCTCGTACACGTGAGCTCTAGAGATCCAGCCCCCGTGGCCTGCTGCGTAGAGCAGGACGCTGAGTCGCGCGGGGTCTTGCACCCCAAGGAGTTCGAGGTAGCGGCTCACAGCTCCCGGAGGCCACACGGGGGAGCCCTCTGACTCCTCAAGCTGGTCACTGGGCCAGGCGAGGTCCTCCTCGAGCCGCTCGCGACGAAGAGAGTCAAGGATCTCTTCTCGTGGCATCTGATCTCGGCGCGGGCGAAAGTCGACATCTAGTTGCAGTTCGATGGAGCGCCCATCTTGGTAGATGCGAATGGTGGAAAGGACACCTCGCCGCAGCAGATCAAGTCGCTCCGACTCATCCACTTCTGGGGCAAACAGCCACTGAGCAAGTGCAGGAGGCGTTCCGAACCTGAGCACGACTCGAGGTTCCCAGGCGTCAGAAACTGGTCTGATGGTCCACTCGCCGCGCGGCAGGCCTGGCGCGAAGCGCAGCGTGACCGGCACTACAGGAGGAGCAGTCGCTGCCCAGTTCCGGAACGCCGCCGGCACGTCGGGACGGAGCGCCAGAACTTGTGGGCCGGCGGGAAAGCCAAGAACAAGATCGTCGTCGAGTGTGTCGGCGAGTTCCTGTGTGAGGAGGGCTAGGTCTCGCGCGGGTAGGTAAGGCAGTTCTCCGGTCGAAGGGTCCGGGCTGCTCGTGCCAGTGGGATCCGTTCTTAAGGCGGTCCGCAGCGCCGCGCGCATCTGACCGACCGGGAATGTCGCCAGCGAGGTTGCTAACGCAAGGGCCTCAACCGCAGCAGCGAAGTTGTCGACAAGTCGCCTAAGCGATGCAAACGATGGGCCGCTCAGGTCGATCAGGGAAATTTGATGGGCGATTGCAAAGTCCTGTGCCGGAGTTGTGAAGCCAGACGTGGAGAACAGGGAGTAGCGGTAGTGATACGTGGAGTCGCCTCGCCATGTTCGAACTACGCCGGATGCGGGTTGGTACTGGTTCACGTCAGCGACAACTCCCGCCGCGTTGCGCACCGCTTCCAGTCCCGTCTTGGACGCTCTGTTCTTCGCCTCTGCGAAGAGCCTCACTGGAAGTGAGAAGGGAACCAGCACAGCTAGGTTCCCGAGCGCATCCGCTTGGTGGTTGGTACCTCTACCTCTGACCAACAGCCCGTGCCTGTCATTTAGCAGATAGCGAGGGTCCTGCTGGGCGTTGGTCAGGAGGCTGTAGCCATTGTCCGCAAGGAGCTTCGCGAGAACCTCCTCAAGGACATACCCGCCGATCGTTGACGCAGGCAACATGCCGACCCCCAGTCAGACAGAACAGAGCGAGGACCACGTTAGGTTACAAGGAGAGAATCGAACCGGAGAACGAGCAAGAAGTCGCGTAAAGTACTTGGCCCGCATGCCGGGCGCAAGGGTCAGTGCTCGCGGTCACATCGGTCTCGGTCGTTGTCGAACACCGGAGGGCCGGCCGGAAGGACTGTCGGAGGAGTCAGCGACGGCCGCCCGCGAGGGCGAATCAAGCCAATGCAGAACCTACGCCAGAACCTCATGTGGGCGTTGGACACGTGCGACGGGCGCCAGGCAACTGCTTGTGCTGTCGCCAGGACTACATGCGTGAACGCTATCGGCGCGCTCTCTGTGAACAACCGGACATGCCGCGGAGGGTTAGCCGAACGAGATGGCGACGAGGGTTCCGAGGATCGACAGCAGCGTAACGCTCCCTGCAGCGGCGTGCGCTCGTCCCTCCCAGCGAGAGCGCTCAGCTTTCATCTCTCGTGCCAAGGCAGGTAAGGCGATCAGAATCGCCGCCAAGAGCATCCCACCAGCCACGAGTGAGCCGTATCCGGAAGATGGAGCCAGCCCGCCCGCCACAACCGCGAGAGCCAGCACTTCGCCGACCACCAGCGCCGTAGCGGCCCATGACCGAGCGATGCGATCGGTGGCGTCCTCCTCGGCATCAGGCTGGAGCTTTTGGTCCACGACCAGTGCCAAGAAGAGGACCGGAATCAACTGGGCAGAGATCTCAAAGAAGCTGCTGGAGTACGTCATGCAACGAGCGTCGCACCTGCCACTGACTACCTAAATCCCCTCGTGGCTGGGCCAAACGCCCGCGCATGCCGCGATCCGCGCTCGTGCCGATGAGTGCTGCCTCATTCGGTCACGGGGAGAAGCCTCACCTCGATGACGGCGAACCGGTCGTCCGGCCCATGCAATGCATCATCGACCAGGCGGACGATCCTTCCATCGGCAAGGACGTCTGGGCGTGCGGACACAGTCACTCGCAGAGACACATTGCCGCTGGCGTTGCTGAAGTGATCGTCGCCCTCATCTAGGAGCTCGGGAAGGATCAGTGCATCCTTCTCGCGGTACAGGTCATCGTTGAGCACTGTCAGCGCATCGTGGAACGCGTTGCGTCGGCGGATGAACTCCTTGAAGTGCTTCTTCTTCGCGAGATCATTTCCCGAGACCCGCCGAAGCTCTCGAAGGGCGCGCTCAGCAGCAGAGAACAGTTCATCAAGGTCAGCAGTTGCCACGTCCGCGATCGTGCCTCACCTGGGCAACGCCTGACTACGGCGCGCGGCCGCTGCGAACGCACTGACAAGCCGCTGAGGAAGAGCCCGCGAGCCGAAGAGTAGGTGCTGGGGGCACGATCAATGGTCTTGGCTGGAGGCCGCTGGATATCGAGTGAACATGTCGCGCATCGCCCGGAGGTCGACCGGCTCGTTGGACCGAGCCGGTCGGTGGCACTCGCCAAACCGTGACCATGCGAAGGCACGCATGGACGCTGTCACCAAACAAGCAAGGTAGAAGGCGCCGTCGTTGATCGTCAGATGGAGCCGCTGTCCGCCGGGATACCCGCCGAGACTGGATCTGTCGGTAACCCTCAGTAACGCTCCGGCCTCCGCGTGTTGGATTCCAGACAAGGTCTTCCAAGTTGTGGTGTGGGCCAGCGACATGAGTCCCTCTTCGGGAAACAGCCCACCCAGTTCGTTCTCGACATTGACCCGTGCTGGACGATGGTTGACCTGCCGCCGGTGCCTGGTTGTCTGGAAGGCCAGCCCGGTTGCGTTTGCCTCCCGCACATATGTGTCCGTGTTCTCGCGGTAGGGCGGGATTTTCGCGGCGGCGTCCCCCAGGCCAAGTTGCTGGAGCACCTCCCGATTGCCCAGCGCGACTCGGTGAAACTTCTCCGTCTCGATGTCATCGAGCCATTCCAGCCGAACGCCGCGCTGGCGTCGCTGCTGGCTGTCCGAGGGGCTCAGTAGCCAAAGGGCGTAAAAGGCAGCCTCAAAACTCGGGCGTAACAGATTCCAAGGCGCGGTCGCGCTAGCGCCGTGATGGGCGAGCAAACTAGCCAAAGCATCGTGGTTCTCGTCGGAGGTGGTCAGGTAACGCTCTGCGGCGGCATACGCCCGGTGCCCAGCGACCAACCGCTCGTCGACACTTCGCGGGCAGGCGATACGCCTATCCCATCGAGCAACCGAGTCTTGAGCGAACGTTCTCAGCTGTTCGCAATGACGCCAACGACGTGGGAGATCACGTAGGTCTAGTTGCCCGCTGGGCTTACCGTCGCCGTTCATAATTCAATCGTTGCAAGAGCCGCCGACAGCACCCTGCATCACCCGCTCTGCCCGATGGCGTCTGGCAGGACTTCCGCACATGCCGCGATCCGCTCGTTCAGGCTGTGGTCTCGGGAGGTGCGTCTAACCGCCGCGTGTCGACGGACGAAATCGCTCCGGGCACTGCAACCCGATCGCCCGCGCGACCGACCCGGAGCCTGTCTTGTCACCTACCGCACAGCAGTCCCTTCACCCGTGCAGGGGCCGGGCAACCTGCACGGGATCCGTCTCGTCGATAGCGACGATCACTCCTTTGTCCTCAGCGAAGGCGCTTCTGATCAGTCGTTTGATCTCGGCCGTAGTGGCCCCTCGTGTTCCGACATAACCCTGCTTAGCAAGCTGAAGGAACTCCTCGTTGGAGAGGTAGGTCGTTAGGTTCTTGGACGACCACCCCTTAGGAATCTCGTTCCGGTCACCGGAGGCTAGAAGCAGATCGACCAAACTGCCGGGCAAGTACATGCCGCGCACCAACTTGTTCCCCGTCGGACGGGCCAGGTCATCAGCGACCAGCTTCACGTAGATCGAGTCCTCCGAGAGACGCCACTCGTTCGCATCCCGAGGGGGCGCCGCCGCAGGCAGAGCCTTGGCCCGCGCTAGCTCCTTGCGCAGCTGGTCGTCTGGATAGTAGGTGGCCTCCCGACTGCCAGTTGCCGTCCTCATCCGTTTGTACTGAACCAAGATAAAGCCGGCTCGGTGGTGACGGTAATAGACGAGATCGGTACCTGTCTGTCGCTCCAGGTGTTCCTTGTCGGCGTAGAAAATGCTCATGCGACGAGCGCTGTTGTCGGGGTCTTGAAAGGTGGCCACGTCGAAATGGCTCGACTCTCGGGACAGCCACCCGTCGAAGACTTGGGCCTCATGGCGGAGCACGGATGCCTCGGTTGTTCGTGTCCGTGCGAGCCCGGTCAGGAATGGGGTTGAGCCTTGTTCTGTGGGCGCCTCGCCCAACATGTCACGGCTGTCGAATCCGCCAATCTCTAGGGCCAGGGCAACCGCATCACGTTGCTCGCGAATCAAAGCTTGGATGCCCGTGCCACGGTCGATGGGCTTCACAGCGGCGAAAAGCTGATTCAGCAACGTGCTGGTTCCGGGTGCGCGACGTTCAAGAGCCGCCTCTAGGT
>NZ_AVPL01000069.1 GCF_000768695.1 Knoellia aerolata DSM 18566 | reverse complement strand
AACCCGCGCGGCGGCAGCCGCGGACGACCCCAGCCCGAGCGACACCGGACGGGAAGCCGCCGGACCCCCCACCACGACAGCCCCCGTCGCGCGACCCGACGACCCGGCCCTCCTCCCCACCCTCCTCGAGCTCAGCCTCACCCGGCTGCTCGACCTCGCCGAGGCCCACACCCGACCCCGCCCACCCGTGCGCATCGACTGGCTCACCGACATCAAGCCCGTCATGGTCGACATCCCCACCGCGACCAGCCCTCCACCGGACGCCTCGGACGACCCACCGTTCTGACCCGAAGCACGAACCCTGTTTCTGGTTACCGCGGGGTAGGTCTGCGATACGCTGGGAACGCGGAACGCGTCGCACCGGCCGGGCTGTCCACCGGCCCCATGGCGACCCAGCGACGACTTCCTGAAGGGACTTCCACGATGGCGGTGAACCCGTCCACGGCAGCGGACCGAGGCCAGCGCCTCGGGCTGCGCCTCATCGCCAAGGTCGGGGGGATGCCGGCACTGGCGGACCCGACCGTGCGGGGTCGGGTGCAGCGGATCCTCGGCCGAGGCGCGCACACGGGGTTCCGGGCCCAGGTCGTCGTCGGCCGTGCCTTCACGCGGGTCCGCGGGGCCGGACCCGCCACCCGCCCCGGCCCGACCCGGCGCTGCGGGGTCTACGACCTCACCCCGAGCGAGGACCAGCAGCAGCTCCAGCAGGTGGCGCGTGAGCTCGCCGACGAGGTGATCCGGCCGGCCGGAGGCGTCGCCGACGCCGACCGCGCTGTCCCACCCGAGGCGCGCCGGGCCATGCAGGAGATGGGCCTGACGCTCATCGGGGTGCCGGAGGTGCTCGGCGGCATCGCCGAGGAGCGCTCCGCCGTCACCGGCGTCCTCGTCCTCGAGCAGCTGGCCCGAGGTGACATGGGCATCGCCGTCGCGCACATGGCGACGGCGTCGGTCGCGACCGCGTTGGCCCTCTACGGCGACGGTGACCAGCAGGCGACGTACCTGCCGCACTTCACCGGCGCGGAGCCGGTCGCTGCCGCGGCCCTGGCGCTCCAGGAGCCCCAGGTCCTCTTCGACCCCCTCGCCCTCACGACCACCGCTGTCGCACAGGGTGACTCACTCGTTCTCGACGGCACCAAGGCGCTGGTCGTCGGCGCCGAGGCAGCCGAGCTCCTCGTCGTGTCCGCGATGTTCGAGGGCGAGGCGCGCCTCGTCATCGTCGAGCGCACCACCGACGGCATCACCATCGAGGACGACCCCGCCATGGGGCTGCGCGCTGCGAGGACCGGACGGGTCGTCCTCCGGAACGTCACGGTGCCACGGGCCAACCTGCTCGGGACGGCCGACGACCACCGTGACGCCGTCCGCCGGGGCCGGGTCGCGTGGGCAGCAGCGGCGTGCGGCACCGGTCGGGCCGTCCTCGACCAGGTCGTCGGCTACGTCACGGAGCGTCAGGCGTTCGGTGAGCCCATCGGTCAGCGCCAGGCCGTGGCGTTCATCGTCGCGGACATCGCGATCGAGCTCGACGGGCTCCGCCTCGCCACGCTCAAGGCGGCGTCCCGGCTCGACGCCGGCATCGACGCTGCCCAGCTCGTCGCCGAGGTCCGTGCGCTCACCGCGACCCACGCCGCCACGATCGGCTCGCACGCGGTCCAGCTCCTCGGCGGGCACGGCTTCGTCAAGGACTTCGACAACGAGCGGTGGTTCCGCGACCTCCGTGGAGCGGGTGTCCTCGAGGGCACCCTGCTCGTGTGACCGGCATACGCGCATGAACGAGCACCGGGAAGGACAGCCGTGATCGACCTCGAGGTTCCCCGCAAGTTCCTCCCGCTCGTCGAGCGGGCCCGCGGGGTGGCCGAGGAGGTCTTCCGCCCGATCTCGCGGACCTACGACCGCGCCGAGCACGAGTACCCGCGCGAGCTCGACCTCCTCTCTGCGGTCATCGACGGCATGAGCTCGTCAGGAGCGGGCCAGGGCGCCGGTGCGTCGAGCGTGGTCGCCGCCGTCGGCTCGGGGGAGCGGCACCCGGCCGCTCCCACGGTGCGCAACGGGTCCAACCTCTCGTCCGTCCTGTCCATCCTCGAGACCTGCCGCGGCGACGTCGGGCTCACCCTCTCGATCCCGCGCCAGGGCCTCGGCAACGCCGCGATCGCGGCCGTTGCCACCGACGAGCAGAAGGCGAGGTATGCCGGCCGCTGGGCCGCGATGGCCATCACCGAGCCCGAGACCGGCTCGGACTCGGGAGCCATCCGCACCACGGCCGTCAAGGACGGTGACGAGTACGTCCTCAACGGGGAGAAGATCTACGTCACCTCGGGGGAGCGGGCCGACCTCGTCGTCGTCTGGGCCACGCTCGACCGCTCGCTCGGCAAGCGGGCGATCAGGTCCTTCGTCGTCAGCCGCGCCAACCCCGGGCTCAAGCTCGTCCGGCTGGAGCACAAGCTCGGCATCCGGGCATCCGACACCGCCGCGTTCCACCTCGACGACTGCCGGGTCCCGGCGCAGGACCTCCTCGGCGACCCGGACATCACCACCGCGGGTGGGTTCGGCGGCGCCATGCAGACGTTCGACAACACGCGGCCACTCGTCGCGGCCATGGCGCTCGGGCTGACCCGTGCCTGCCTCGACACGACGACGGAGCTCCTCGCCGACGCGGGCGTCCACGTCGACTGGGACCGGCCGGCCCACGTCCAGCACGCGGCCGCCGCCCGGCTGCTCCAGATGGAGGCGGAGTACGAGGCTGCCCACGCCCTGACCCTGCGCGCGGCCTGGATGGCCGACAACGGCAGACCCAACTCGATGGAGGCGTCGATGGCCAAGGCGAAGGCGGGGCGGACCGGCGTCGCCGTCTCCCTCGCCTGCGTCGAGCTGGCCGGGGCCACCGGCTACGGCGAGCGAGAGCTGCTCGAGAAGTGGGCCCGCGACTCCAAGATCCTCGACATCTTCGAGGGGACGCAGCAGATCCAGCTGCTCGTCGTCGCCCGGCACCTGCTCGGCCTCAGCTCGAGCCAGCTCAAGTAGCCCGGCCGGCCGGAGCAGCCGGAGCAGCCGGGTCAGCGACGGCGCTCGCGCTGCCGTCGCACCCACGGGAGGCCGATGGCGAGCGTGGCGAGGGCCAGCACGACGGCCGCCGCGAGCAGCCCGCACAGGGCAGCGAACCCCACCTTGATGACCGCCTCCCACACGAGGTGGTCGTACGCGAGCTCTGGCTCGTTCTGGGTGCCGGTCCAGAAGCCGAGGACGAACGCGAGCCCGGCGAGCACGATGAGGCCCAGCGAGATGCCGGCCCCCTTGGCCACCGTCACCGCGTCGACGGGTGGTGCCGTCGCGTCGGCCTCGTCGACCCGGTGCGCGAACGTCTCGAAGACGTCCGGCATCGGTCCGGTCCCGCGACGCTTGGGCATGCGGGGAAGCATAGGCGGCATCGGGGGAGAGGGCTCTGGTGCACGACGGCCCCCAGTGGGTACAGGACGGGTCACACCGTTCATCGAGGGACAGGTGGTGCGATGGAGATCTCCGGACTGCCGGTGCACGTGCTCGTGGTCCACGGCGCCGTGGTCCTCACCCCGCTGGCCGCGGTGGCGTCGATCCTCCTCGCCGTCGTCCCGCGGTGGCGCTACCTCACCCGGTGGCCCGCCGTCGCCCTCGCCCTCGCGGCCACGGCGACCGTGTGGGTGGCGCGGATCAGCGGCAACGAGTTCTTCGAGTCGCGTTTCGACGGTTTGCCCGCAGACAGCGGGCTGCGGCAGGAGATCCTCGAGCACCGCGACCACGGCGTGACCCTCTCCCTCCTCGCCCTGGTCTTCGTCGCCCTCACCGTCCTCGGGGGCGTCCTTCTCGGGGGCGAGTCGGGCCTCACCAGCGGTCGTGGCGCGAAGCCCGTGAGGCAGCGGTGGGTCGAGCTGGCCCTGCCCGCCGCGATGGTCGTCGCCTCGGCCCTCGTCCTCGTCTACGCCGTGCTGACCGGCGACGCCGGGGCGCGCGCCACCTGGGACCCGCCGGCGTGACGAGCGTCGGACCTCGCTCCTAGGGTCGGGGGATGGCGACCGTCGCGCGGCCCGAGGTGCCGCTGCCGTGGATCGAGCGTCTCTCCGCGATCCTCAGCGCCTTCCCGGAGGTGCGTGAGGACGACTCGTGGGTGGGCCTGGCCTGGCGGGTGCGGTCGGCGACCGTCGCCCACGTCTTCGGCGGCGAGGACCAGCTGTTCCGGATCACCTTCCGGGCCGAGCCCGACGAGGTGATGGCCTTCCAGCACATGGGCGAGCCCTACTTCAAGGCCAACTGGGGCGGCAACGTCGTCGGGCTGCTCCTCGACGACGACACCGACTGGGAGGAGCTCGCCGAGCTGCTCACCGACTCCTACTGCATCCAGGCGCCGACGAAGCTCGCCGAACAGGTCCCGCGCCCGGACTGACCGCGGGTCGGCGGCTCAGGCGGCGAGGACCCAGCCGAGCCAGGCGGCGCCGAGACCGAGGACGAGGTGGAGGGCGAGCGCCGCCACGGCGTGCGGCATCCGCCGCTCGACGATGCCGTCCCACACCTCGAGGGCCAGGGTCGACATCGTCGTGAGGGCGCCGCAGAAGCCGGTGCCGACGAGGGCCAGCGCGTCACCCCGCACGTCCCCGCCGACGAGGACCCCGAAGACGAGCGACCCTGCGACGTTGACGAGGAGCGTCCCGGCGTGTGTCGTCGCGCCCCGGTCGCGCAGGGCGACGGTCACGGCGAAACGCAGCGGCGCCCCGATCCCGGCGCCGACCGCAACGAGCAGCCACGCGGTCATGGTCGATGCCACAGGCGTTGTGCCACGGCGGTGCCCATCGCGACCGCCCCGACGCAGGTCACGAGGGTGACGACGACGTATGCCGCCGCGAGCCCGGCGCTGCCCGCCTCGACCAGGCCGACCGTGTCGACCGCGAAGGCGGAGTACGTGCTGAAGCCGCCCAGCACCCCGGACATGAGCAGCGGCCGGACCCAGTGGGCGGCGTGGCGCCAGTGTGCCCAGCCCGCGGCGACCCCGATGAGCAGCGAGGCCGCCACGTTGACCGCGAGGGTCGCCCACGGCCAACCGCCGGCCGCGTGCGGGACCGCGGTGCCCACGGCACACCGAAGCAGCGCACCGGCCACGCCACCCACGGCGACCAGGGCGAGGTCTCGCGACCGGGCCGGCATCCTCAGCGACGGATCGTCTCGAGGTACTCCGCGATCCGGCCGATGGCCTCCGTGAGCAACTCGGCGTCGGGCAGCGTGACGAGCCGGAAGTGGTCCGGCTCGAACCAGTTGAAGCCGGTGCCGTGGGTCACGAGGATCTTCTTCGCGCGGAGCAGGTCGATGACGAACTTCTCGTCGTCCTCGATCTCGTACATCTCCGGGTCGAGCCGCGGGAAGCAGTACAGCGCGCCGTGCGGCTCGACGCAGCTCACCCCGGGGATGTCGTTGAGGAGGCGGTTGGCGAGCTTGATCTGCTCGTAGAAGCGCCCTCCCGGCACGATGAGCTCGTTGATCGACTGGTAGCCGCCGAGGGCGGTCTGGATCGCGTGCTGCGCCGGCACGTTGGCGCACATGCGCATGTTCGCGAGCAGCGTCAGCCCTTCGAGGAAGTCCTCGGCGAGGTGCTTCGGGCCGGACACCATGACCCAGCCCGCGCGGTAGCCGCAGACGCGGTAGGCCTTGGACAGCCCGCTGAAGGTGAGGCAGAGGACGTCGTCCTCGGCGAAGGTCGCGACGTGGTGGTGGACCGGCGTGACCGCCTCGTCGGCGTAGAGGATCTTCTCGTAGATCTCGTCGGCCATGAGGACGAGCCGGTGCCGGCGGGCGATGTCGACCAGGCCGCGCACGATCTCCTCGCTGTAGACCGCGCCCGTCGGGTTGTTGGGGTTGATGATGACGAGCGCGTGGGTGTTCTCCGTGATCTTGGACTCGATGTCGTCGAGGTCGGGGTTCCACCCGTTCGCCTCGTCGCAGCGGTAGTGCACCGGGGTCCCGCCGGAGAGCGTCACCGCCCCCGTCCAGAGCGGGTAGTCCGGGGCCGGGACGAGGATCTCGTTGCCGTCGTCGACGAAGGCCTGGAGCACCATCGAGATGAGCTCGGAGACGCCGTTGCCGATCCACACGTCGTCGACGACGGTCTCGGTGAGGCCCCGCGACTGGTAGTACTGCGCGACCGCGGTGCGCGCCGAGTAGATCCCGCGGGAGTCGGAGTAGCCCTGCGACTCCGGCAGGTTGTGGATCATGTCGGCGACGATCGCCTCGGGGGCCTCGAACCCGAACGGCGCGGTGTTGCCGATGTTGAGCTTGAGGATCTTGTGCCCCTCGCCCTCGAGCCGCTGGGCCTCGACGAGGATCGGACCCCTCACGTCGTAGCGGACGTGCTGGAGCTTCTGGCTCTGGACGATGTGGCGCATGCACGCATGGTTCCAGACGGCGTATGCCGTCCGCGCGACCGTTTCGTCCGCGTCGCCCGTGTCCCCGGCTCAGCCGACGACGACGGTGGTGACGACCGAGGTCACCGAGGGGGTGCGCGGGGTCGAGGAGAAGCCGAACCGGCAGGGCGGGTCGATGTCGGCGAGCTCGCCCAGGTCGCGCCCGTCGAGGGTCGCCCGCATCGCGGTGACGTGGCGCAGGTCGGTCGCGCCGTAGAACTCGCGGCGTCCCTCGAGCGCCGTCCCCACGGTGCGCACTCCCGGCAGGACGACTCGAGCGACGGGCGAGACGAGCCGCGCCCAGATCGGGCTGGCCCCGAGCGGGCGTGGCACGGCGCGCAGGAGCCAGCCGAGCGGCATACGCCGTCCGACCGTGACCTCCAGCGTCAGCGAGGGGGACGTGACCGACCACCGGTCGTCCCGCTCCGTGCAGACGACCGGCTCGATCCGGACCTCGTCGAAGGAGTAGGTGGCGGTGACGTAGTCGGCCACGTCCTGCGAGGGAACGAGGAGCAGCCGGTGCCCGGTGTCGGTCTCGACCATGACGTCGGAGAACGCGCCGAGCGGCGTCGTGTGCCACCGGCCGAGGACGACGCGCACGCCGGAGGTCGAGCCGACCCCGACGATGTGCCCCCGGAAGCGGTCGCGGCGGGTCGCCACCGGGGCGGTCAGGTCGCCGGCGCGGCGCGCACGAGCATGACGGGGGAGGTGGCCGTCTCGAGGACGCGCTGGCTCTGCGACCCGAGGAGCATGCCGGCGAAGCCGCCCCGGCCCCGCGTCCCCATGACGAGCAGGCCGGCGTCGGCGGAGCGCTCGGCGAGCACCTTCGCGGGGGAGCCGCGCAGGATCTCGACGGTGCAGTCGACGCCGGGGTGGGCAGCGCGCAGCGGCTCGACGATGCGGTCGGCGACCGCGCGGTACTTCGCCTCGACCTCGTTCCAGGCGTCGGTGCCGGGGGTGGTGACGACCATGCCGTCGACCACCTCGACGTTCCAGGTCGTCACCGCGATGAGCGGTGCCTGGCGCAGCTCGGCGATCCAGAAGGCGCGCTCGGCGGCCGCGGCGCTGTGCGACGAGCCGTCGATGCCGACGACCACGGGCCCCTCGGCGTGGTTGCGGGACCCCTGCGGGACGATGACGACCGGGCACTGGGCGTGCATGGCGGCGGCGAGGGACGGGCGTCCGAGCCCGAGCCGCTGGAGGGCGCTCTCGCGGACCGCGCCCACGACGATGAGCCGGGCGACGGCCGAGGCGTCGATGAGGGCCCGCTCGGGGCGGACGAACGGCTGGCTGCCGGTCACCTCGACGTCGGGCCACCGGCGACGGGCGGCGGCGACGGTCTCCGAGACGACGCTCTCGTTGCCGATGTCGCCGTCCGGGCCGAGCGAGATCGAGTTGCCCGCCACGGGGTCGATCGCCGTGATCTCGGCGCTGAGGTCGTGCGCGTGCAGGATGTGCAACGGACTGCCGGACCGCTGGGCGGAGTCGCCCGCCCAGGTCAGGCACTCGGCGTCACGGTCGCTCTTGCCGATCCCCACGACAACTGCACCCTCGGGGATGGCGTCACCCTCGCGTTCGTCCATGGAAACGACCTTACCCACGGCACCGGACGTGAGGTGGGCGGTGGGGGCAACCGACCCGGCCGGGGAGGGGGTGGTGGGACGCCAACCGAGGTACAACTGGACCGTACGCGTCATCACTCTCAGCGTGGAGGTCGTTGGTGTCCGAGGCACTGCTCACCCTGAACCCGCATTTCGTCGTCGGCCCGCTCAACCGACGGATCTTCGGTTCCTTCGTCGAGCACATGGGTCGCTGTGTCTACACCGGCATCTACGAGCCCGACCACCCGAGCGCCGACGAGCACGGCTTCCGGGGCGACGTCGCCGAGCTCGTCGTGGAGCTCGGGGCGACCATCGTCCGCTACCCCGGTGGCAACTTCGTGTCGAACTACCGGTGGGAGGACGGGGTCGGCCCCCGCGAGGACCGGCCGACCCGTCTCGACCTCGCGTGGCGTTCCATCGAGACCAACCAGGTGGGGACCGACGACTTCCTCGGCTGGTGCGAGCGCCTGGGCATCGAGCCGATGATGGCGATGAACCTCGGCACGCGCGGGCTGGCCGAGGCCATCGAGCTCGTGCAGTACACCAACGCCGATCCGGGAACGGACGTGGCGGACCGCCGCGGCGCCAACGGCCGCACCGAGCCGTGGGACGTGCGGGTCTGGTGCCTCGGCAACGAGATGGACGGCCCGTGGCAGATGGGCGCCAAGACGGCGGAGGAGTACGCCCGCCTCGCCGAGGAGGTCGGCCGGGCCCTCAAGCGGTTCGACCCCACCCTGGAGCTCGTCGCGTGCGGGTCCAGCAACCGCGCCATGCCCACTTTCGGCGCCTGGGAGCGGATCGTGCTCGACCGCGCGTTCGACCACGTCGACCACATCTCCGCTCACGCCTACTACGAGCCCCACGGCGGCGACGTCGACTCCTTCCTCGCCAGCGGCGAGGACATGGACCGCTTCATCTCCTCGGTCGTCGCGACGGCCGACCACATCGCCGCGGTCAAACAGTCCGACAAGCGGGTCATGGTGAGCTTCGACGAGTGGAACGTGTGGTTCGCGGAGCGCTTCCCGGGTGAGCCCAGCCTCGAGTTCGAGGAGGGCCGGGAGCTCATCCGCGACGTGTACTCCGTCCTCGACGCGGTGGTCGTCGGCTCGCTGCTCATCACGCTGATGCGGCACACCGACCGGGTCTCGATGGCCTGTCAGGCCCAGCTCGTCAACGTCATCGCACCCATCCTCACCGTCCCGGGTGGTCCCGCCTGGCGGCAGACGATCTTCCACCCCTTCGCCCTGACCGCCGCGCACGCCCGAGGCGTCGTCCTCAGCGTCGGTGGAGACATCCCGTCCGTGGCCACGGCGGCGTACGGAGCGGTGGACCAGGTCTGGAGCACGGCGACGTGGGACAGCGCCAGCGGCGCCCTCACCGTCTTCGCGGTCAACCGCAGCCGAACCGAGGGCTGCCAGCTGGACCTCGACCTCAGCGCGTTCGGCGACCTCGAGATCCGCGAGCACCTCACCCTCCACGACGACGACCACGCCGCGACGAACACCCGGGACGACCCCGAGCGGGTCGTCCCCCGACCGGGACGGAGCTCCCTCGAGGACGGACACCTGCGCTCCACCCTCCCCGCCGTCTCCTGGCACTGCATCCGCCTCGACGCCGAAAGGGTCGCCCATGTCCCACCCGCCTGACCCCACGCTGTCGCACGCGTTCGGGCCGACGTCCCCGCCGTTGCTCGAGCAGACGATCGGGGCCAACCTCGACGCGACCGTGGCCCGGTTCGGCGACCGCGAGGCGCTGGTCGACCGCGCCCAGGGGCTGCGGTGGACGTATGCCGTCTTCGGCGAGCAGGTGGACCGCCTCGCCAAGGCGCTCGTCGCCGCCGGGCTCGGCCGGGGTGACCGCGTCGGCATCTGGGCACCGAACCGTGCCGAGTGGACCGTCGTGCAGTACGCCACCGCGAAGGTGGGGGTCATCCTCGTCAACATCAACCCGGCATACCGCTCGCACGAGCTCGGCTACGTCCTGGCCCAGGCCGGGATCCGCGGCCTCTTCTCGGCGGCGTCGTTCAAGAGCTCGAACTACGTGGCGATGATCGAGGAGGTCCGCGGCGACTGCCCCGACCTCGAGTTCGTCTGGGTGATCGCCGAGGCGAGCTGGAGCGGGCTGCTCGAGGGTGCGGACACGGTGAGCGACGAGCGGCTCCAGATGGTCGCGGCCGAGCTCGACCCGCACGACCCCATCAACATCCAGTACACCTCCGGCACGACCGGCTTCCCCAAGGGCGCCACCCTCAGCCACCACAACATCCTCAACAACGGCTACCTCGTCGGCGAGGTCTGCCGCTACACCGAGCACGACCGCATCTGCATCCCCGTGCCCTTCTACCACTGCTTCGGCATGGTCATGGGCAACCTCGCGGCGACCACCCACGGCGCGTGCATGGTGATCCCGGCGCCCGGCTTCGACCCCGCCCAGACGCTCGCGGCGGCGGCCGAGGAGCGGTGCACGAGCCTCTACGGCGTGCCGACGATGTTCATCGCCGAGTGGGCCCTCCCCGACTTCTCCGAGTACGACCTGAGCTCGGTGCGAACGGGGATCATGGCCGGCTCGCCGTGCCCGGCGGAGCTCATGAAGAAGCTCATCGCGGCCGGCATCGACGAGATGACCATCTGCTACGGCATGACCGAGACCTCGCCGGTGTCGACCCAGACGCGGCCCGACGACACGTTCGAGCGCAAGGTCGGGACCGTCGGGCAGGTGTGCCCGCACCTCGAGGTCAAGGTGGTCGACCCCGTGACGTTCAAGACCGTGCCGCGCGGCGTGGCCGGGGAGTTCTGGACCAAGGGCTACTCGGTCATGCTCGGCTACTGGGGCCAGGACGACAGGACCGCAGAGGCGCTCGTCGACGGGTGGATGCGCACCGGCGACCTCGCGGTCATGGACGCCGACGGCTGCCTCCGGATCACCGGCCGGATCAAGGACATGGTCATCCGCGGCGGCGAGAACGTCTACCCACGCGAGATCGAGGAGTTCCTCCACACCCACCCCGACATCGTCGACGCCCAGGTCATCGGGGTGCCCGACGAGAAGTACGGCGAGGAGCTCGCCGCGTGGGTCCGGATGCGCGACGGAGCCGAGCCGCTGACGCCGGAGTCGTTGCGGGAGTTCGCCTCCGGCAAGCTGGCGCACTACAAGATCCCGAGGTACGTCCGGGTCGTCGACGACTTCCCCATGACGGTCACCGGGAAGGTGCGCAAGGTCGAGATGCGGGAGATCACCGCCGAGGAGCTGGGCCTGCGGCCGGGCGGCTGAGCCGGGTCCTGCGTACTCCCCTATCGGCCCAGGTCGGCCGGTAGTTTGGGGAGCCAGCGGGTGTCGCCACCCGACCTCCACGGCAGGAGCACATCTCGCATGCGGTACCTCATCGGCGCACTGGTCGTCCTCGGCCTCCTCTTCCTCGCGTGGTGGCTCTTCTCCCGCGGACAGAAGCAGAAGCTCGAGGAGCAGCGCGCCGAGGCCGCCCGCATCCGGGCCGGCGCGGAGGAGCGAGAGGCGGGCATCCGCGGCCAGGAGGCCTTCGCGCAGCAGGCCGAAGAGCGTGCGGCGCTCGCCCGGCACGACGCCGAGGAGCGTGCCCGCCAGGCCGAGGAGAGCGCGCGCGAGGCCCAGCGGGTCGAGGAGGAGGCCAGGTCCCACCAGGCCGAGCTCGACCGGGCGCGCCTGCAGCGGGACGCCGAGCTGCGTCGCGCCGACGAGCTCGACCCGGACGTCGAGGTCGACACGTCCGACCCCCGGCCCCTGCCGGAGGACCTCGACGACCACGTGCGCCCGTTGGACGAGCCCGTGAGCGACCGTGCGGATGCGGACGCGCGGGTGCCCCGGGGTGGCGCGGTCGCCACCGGTGGCGGCGCCGCCGCCCTGGGCAGCGCGTATGCCGCGAGCCGCGGAGACGTCAGCGACGCCGAGGCCCAGCGCCTCGCCTCCGGCGCCGACTACCGCGACGACACCGAGTGGGTCGCCAGCGGGCGGCACGCTCACGATGACGCCGCATTTGCCGAGAACAGCGCGGACGGAACGACCGGCCGTGTCGAGCACGCAGAGAGGCAGGGACATGACATGACCCACCACGACGAGGGCGATGCCCGACGCGCGGACGAGGCCGCCCCCGACGACGTCGACGCGACGCGCGAGGGGGACGACTCCACGCGTGACGACTCCACGCGTGACGACTCGGCGAACGAGCCCGGCGACGACGACATGGTGATCATCAACGACGTCGAGGACTACGCCTCGACCGAGCCGCTCCCCATGGACGAGCAGACCCCGGTCGACCGCACCTCCGACGAGCCGACCACCGAGGACACGTGGGACGCGGACGCCACGGCGGACCGGGACACCGAGACGGTCCGCGACAGCGACACGGACCGGGACAGCGACACCGACCGGGACACCGACACCGACCGGGACGCCGACACGGACCGGGACACGGACCGCGACGCCGGCACCGAGCGGGTCTCGGACGAGGACCTCATCGCTGGCGGCACCGACCCGAGCTCGCCCTCCGAGGACGGGGACGCGACCCACTGGCCGGACGGCACCGAGCGGGTCAACGTCGCCGACGACGCGAGCTCGGACTCGGACGGTGACGACTCCGGGTCGGACGAGGGCTACTCCGGATCGGCCGAGGGGACGCGACGCACCTCCGAGGTCGACGAGATCCGGGACGGCGGCTACGGCGTCGGGTCGGCTGCGCCGCTCGAGGACCGCGCCCAGCCGCGCGACCACCCCGTGCAGGCCTACCGCGACACGATGACCTTCCGCGTCCCGGGTTCTCCCGGCTACGACTCCGCCGAGCCCGACGTGTGGTTCTACGACGAGGACGCCGCCCGCCAGGCCGGCTTCAACCCCTCCGAGGGCTGAGCCAGCCGGGCTCACGCCCGGACCGATGCCCCGCCGGACCTCGTCCGGCGGGGCATCGCCGGATCTGGGCGCACGGGGCCGGACGAGCGGCCACACGGGGCGGGGCGCGAGGTCGCCACGGTGACACGGTCTGCGCGCGGTCGGGGGGTGCCTAGTAGGTTCGCGGTCGAGTGTCTGTCCCCCGGACGAGGAGGTCCCCCCGTGCGCATCGGTGTGCCGTTGGAGTCGTTGGCTGGCGAGACCCGTGTCGCTGCGACCCCGAAGACGGTCGAGCAGCTCATCGGACTCGGGTATGCCGTGTTCATCCAGTCCGGCGCGGGCCGGCGGGCGACGTTCGCGGATGCGGCCTACGTCGCGGCCGGCGCCGACGTCGTGGGCGACGAGGTGTGGAACACCGACGTCATCCTCAAGATCAACGCGCCCGCCCCCGACGAGGTGGACCGCCTCCGCAGCGGGCAGACCGTCGTCAGCCTGCTGTCCCCGGCCCTGCGCCCCGAGCTCGTCTCGGCGCTCGCGGAGCGCGGCGTCACGGTGCTCGCCATGGACGCGGTGCCGCGCATCTCCCGCGCCCAGTCCCTCGACGTGCTGTCGTCGATGGCGAACATCGGCGGCTACCGCGCGGTCATCGAGGCGGCGCACGAGTTCGGCTCGGTCTTCACCGGTCAGGTCACCGCTGCGGGCAAGGTGCCGCCGGCCAAGGTCCTCGTCGTCGGCGCCGGTGTCGCCGGGCTGTCGGCGATCGGCACGGCCGGCGCGCTCGGCGCCATCGTCCGGGCGTTCGACGCCCGCAGCGAGGTCGCCGAGCAGGTCGAGTCGATGGGAGCGGACTTCCTCCGCATCGAGGTCGAGGACACCGGGCCGAGTGCCGACGGCTACGCCCGGGAGACCGGCGAGGACTTCAACGCCAAGGCCGCCGAGCTGTACGCCGCCCAGGCCGCGGAGGTCGACATCGTCATCACCACGGCCCTCATCCCCGGCCGGCCCGCTCCCCGCCTGTTCACCGAGGAGATGGTCGCCTCGATGAAGCCGGGCTCCGTCGTCGTCGACATGGCAGCGGCCAACGGCGGCAACGTCGCCGGGTCCGTGGCCGACCAGAAGGTCGTGACGCCGGGCGGCGTGACGATCCTCGGCTACACCGACCTCCCGGGGCGCCTCCCCACCCAGGCGTCCCAGCTGTTCGGGACGAACCTCGTCAACCTCCTCAAGCTGCTCACCCCCGAGAAGGACGGCCAGCTCACCCTCGACCTCGACGACCCGGTCCAGCGCGGCATGACCGTGGTGCGCGACGGCGAGGTGCTGTGGCCGCCGCCGCCCGTCCAGGTCTCGGCGGCGCCCGCCGCGACGGCCCCCGCCGTCGTGGCCAAGGCGCCGCGCAAGCCGCGCGACCCGCGGATGAAGTACTTGTGGATGGCGATCGGCTCGCTGGTCTTCGCCCTCATCGCGTCGGCCTCGCCCGCGGTCTTCCTCGGTCACTTCACCGTGTTCGCGCTCGCGGTCATCGTCGGGTTCTACGTCATCTCCAACGTGTCGCACGCCCTGCACACCCCGCTCATGGCCGAGACCAACGCCATCAGCGGGATCATCGTCGTCGGCGGGCTGCTGCAGATCGACTCCGACGACCTCGTCGTCAAGACGCTCGCGTTCCTCGCGATCCTCGTCGCCAGCATCAACATCTTCGGAGGCTTCGCTGTGACCGGCCGCATGCTCGAGATGTTCCGGAAGGACTGAGGCGACGATGACAGCGAACGTGGTCTCTGCGGCATACATCGTCTCTGCCGTGCTCTTCGTCCTCTCCCTCGCGGGTCTCTCCCGGCACGAGAGCGCCAAGGAGGGCAACGCCTTCGGGGTGACCGGCATGGTCATCGCCCTCGGCGCGACCGTCTGGCTCACCCTGTCGCGCTCCGAGCACGCCGTCGCCACGCTGCTCCTCATCGCCCTCGCGATGGCCATCGGCGCCGCGATCGGCCTGTGGCGGGCCCGCAAGGTCGAGATGACCCAGATGCCGGAGCTGGTCGCGATGCTGCACAGCTTCGTCGGCCTCGCCGCGGTGCTCGTCGGGATCAACAGCCACCTCACCGTCGGCGACGCGTCCGACACGGTCCACTCCGTGGAGGTCTTCCTCGGTGTCTTCATCGGCGCCGTGACCCTCACCGGCTCGATCGTCGCGTTCCTCAAGCTGTCGGGGCGGATCTCGTCGTCGCCGCTCATGCTGCCCGCGCGGCACTGGCTCAACCTCGCCGCGCTCGTCGTGTCGGCGGGGCTGGCCGTCTGGTACGTGCAGTCGCACTCCGTCGTCCCGCTGCTGCTCATGACGGCCATCGCGCTCGCGTTCGGCTGGCACCTCGTGGCGTCGATCGGCGGCGGCGACATGCCCGTCGTCGTGTCGATGCTCAACTCGTACTCGGGCTGGGCGGCGGCCGCGGCCGGCTTCATGCTCAGCAACGACCTGCTCATCGTCACGGGCGCGCTCGTCGGTGCCTCCGGTGCGATCCTGTCCTGGATCATGTGCCGGGCGATGAACCGCTCGTTCATCTCGGTCATCGCCGGCGGGTTCGGCCAGGAGGTCGTCGTCGGCGACGACAAGGACTACGGCGAGCACCGCGAGATCACCGCGGAGAGCGCGGCCGAGCTGCTGCGCGACGCGTCGTCGGTCATCATCACGCCGGGCTACGGGATGGCGGTGGCACAGGCGCAGTATCCGGTCGCCGAGCTCACCAAGCGCCTGCGCGACAGGGGCGTCGACGTCCGCTTCGGCATCCACCCCGTCGCGGGACGGCTTCCCGGGCACATGAACGTGCTGCTCGCCGAGGCCAAGGTGCCCTACGACATCGTGCTCGAGATGGACGAGGTCAACGACGACTTCCCGTCGACCGACGTCGTCCTCGTCATCGGCGCCAACGACACCGTCAACCCCTCCGCCGCCGAGGACCCCACCTCGCCGATCGCCGGCATGCCGGTGCTCGAGGTGTGGAACGCCCACAACGTCATCATCTTCAAGCGCTCGATGGCGACGGGCTACGCGGGCGTGCAGAACCCGCTGTTCTTCCGAGAGAACTCGCAGATGCTCTTCGGTGACGCGAAGCAGCGCGTCGACGACATCCTCACCGCCCTCTGACGGCACCCCACCCACGCCACCCCGCCCGCCCG
>NZ_AVPL01000068.1 GCF_000768695.1 Knoellia aerolata DSM 18566 | reverse complement strand
CGCGACGGGCGGACCGGTCGAGCAGGGCGCGGTCGGCGCGGGAACCGGCGCGCGCTCCGGCGGCCTGCGCGGCGGCGTGGGATCGGCCAGTGCGGTCGTCGACGGCGTGACGGTGGGCGCGCTCGTCGTCGTCAACGCCATGGGCTCCCCCTGCGACCGGGACGGCAGCCTGTATGCCGTCCGCTCCGGCCTCGCGGACGAGTTCGCCCGGGTGCCCGCTCCCGACCCCGAGCGGGCCCGGACCTACTGGGAAGAGCGCGCCGCCGAGGCGGACGAGCTGCGCGCGGGCACCGCGACGACGATCGGGGTGGTCGCGACGGACGCGACCCTGACCAAGGTGCAGTGCCGCAAGCTCGCCGAGGTGAGCCACGACGGCCTGGCGCGGGCCCTGTCACCGGTGCACACGGCATACGACGGGGACACCCTGTTCACCCTCGCGACGGGCGACGGCCCGGCACCGGACGAGATCGACCTCGTCCGCCTGCAGACGGCCGCCGCGGACTGCGTCACCCGGGCGGTCGGCCACGCGATGCTCGCCGCCGTCTACGTCGACCGGACCGGCGAGGGCGGCGTCGCGCTCGCGTCGTGGAGCCAGCGCCTCTCCTCTGGCTGATCGGCTCAGCCGAAGTGGCGGATCATGAACTCCGTGTCGACGTCGCGTCCCCCGGTGGGGTCGGGGGGCGGCTCGGTCTGCTGCGACGTCGTCATCTGCTCGGGGGTGATCCGCGGCAGGTCGACGTGCACCCGGTGCGCGAGGTCCGTGCCGTGGGGGTCGGTGTCGGGCATCGGGGGCTCCTGCTGGTCGTCGGTGACCCCAGTGTGGCGCACGGGGCTCAGCGGGACGAGTAGTTCGGCGCCTCGACGATGCCGGAGATGTCGTGCGGGTGGCTCTCCTTGAGCCCGGCCGTCGTGATCCGCACGAAGCGGCCCTTGGCCTTGAGGTCGGTGACGGTGCGCGCGCCGACGTAGAACATCGACTGGTGCAGCCCGCCGACGAGCTGGTGGGCCACGGCCCCGACCGGTCCTCGGTAGGCGACCTGGCCTTCGATGCCCTCGGGGACGATCCGGTCGTCGCTCGTGACGTCGGCCTGGAAGTAGCGGTCCTTGGAGTAGGACTTCTTGCCGCGCGAGCTCATCGCGCCGAGCGAGCCCATGCCGCGGTAGGCCTTGAACTGCTTGCCGTTGATGAAGACGAGCTCACCCGGCGACTCCTCGCAGCCCGCGAAGAGCGAGCCGATCATCACCGAGTCGGCGCCGGCGACGAGCGCCTTGGCGATGTCGCCGGAGTACTGGAGGCCGCCGTCGCCGATGAGCGGGACCCCGGCCGGGCCGCACGCCTGCGCGGCGTTGTGGATCGCGGTGACCTGCGGGACGCCGACGCCGGCGACCACGCGCGTCGTGCAGATCGAGCCCGGGCCGACCCCGACCTTGACGGCGTCGACGCCGGCGTCGATGAGGGCCTGGGCGCCGGAGCGGGTGGCGATGTTGCCGCCGATGACCTGGACGTGGCGGGTGGCCGGGTCCTTCTTGAGACGCTCGATCATCTCGAGGAGCAGGCGCGCGTGGCCGTGGGCGGTGTCGACGACGAGGACGTCGACCCCGGCCTCGATGAGGGTCGTCGCCCGCTGCCAGGCCTCGCCGAAGTAGCCGACCGCGGCACCGACGAGCAGTCGGCCGGAGGCGTCCTTGCTCGCGTGCGGGAACTGCTCGGACTTGACGAAGTCCTTGACCGTGATGAGGCCGGTGAGGCGGCCCTGGGAGTCGACGAGCGGCAGTCGCTCACGCTTGTGCTGGCGCAGCAGCCTCGTCGCCTCCTCGTGCCCGATGTCCTCGGGGCCGGTGAAGAGCGGCATCGGCGTCATGACGTCGCGCACGAGCGTCGTGGCCCACTCGGCGACCGGGGTGAAGCGGAGGTCACGGTTGGTGATGATGCCGAGCAGGTGCCGGCCCTCGTCGAGGACCGGGAGGCCGGAGACGCGGTAGCGCCCGCACTGCTCGTCGAGGTCCTCCAGGGTCGCGTCCGGGCCGATCGTCACGGGGTTGGAGATGCGGCCGGTCTGGGTGCGCTTGACGAGGTCGACCTGGTAGGCCTGGTCCTCGATCGAGAGGTTGCGGTGGAGGATCCCGAGGCCGCCCTCGCGGGCCATGGCGATGGCCATCCGCGCCTCGGTGACCGTGTCCATGGCCGCCGACACGAGCGGCACCCGCAGGCTGATCTCGCGGGTGAGGCGCGAGGTGGTGTCGACCTCGCTGGGGATGACGTCGGTCTCGCCGGGCTGGAGCAGCACGTCGTCGTAGGTCAGGCCCAGCTCGGCGAACGGTGCCGGGAGGCCCTGAGCGGCCTCGGGGACCGCGGCCGCCCGGGGCGCCGGGGCGGGGGAGGAAGGCGTCGGCGCCGGGGCGCCGGACTCGGCCTCGAGGTGGGTGGGGCGGTCGACACCAAGGCTCATTGCGCAAGTCTAGGCCAGCCCCGGGCACGGTCGGAGTCCGCCACGGAGGGCCCTGACTTTGCCAATTTTTTACCCGGGCCAGACCCGGTGCATGCCAACCCGTTCCTAACCTGATGCTGCGCGGCACGGACGCGGAGGATGGCCGGCGCGACGACGCGTCGACCGGACGGAGGAGGGGTCATGACTGACATCGCACGACTGCCCAAGCCGACGCTCGACGTCTGGGAGTGGCAGTTCGACGGTCACTGCCGCCAGGTGAGCCCCGAGGTCTTCTTCCATCCCGAGGGCGAGCGCGGCAACCAGCGGCGCAGCCGCGACGACCGGGCCAAGGCCGTCTGTGACACGTGCCCCGTCCTCAAGCGGTGCCGGGAGCACGCCCTCGCCTCCCGCGAGCCCTACGGCGTCTGGGGCGGCATGACCGAGGACGAGCGGATCCGCATCATCAACCAGCGTGAGCTCGCGAGCTGACCGCCGTCGGCACCGAGTGACCGCACCGCAGGCCGGCCGGGAGTGACCAGGGACACTCCCGGCTGACCGGCGCCCCACACGTGCTCGGGTGGCTGGTCTGGATCAGGGAGAACCGTCCAGCCGCCCGGGCATGACCCCTCCGGGTCCCCTGGTGTCCACGTGGTCACCGTGGCCACCGTGGTCCTCATGTGCCTCGTCGTCAGGCGCAGAGCCAGTCGACCCCGGCCCCCACGTGCAGCGCCGTGGTGTCGTACTGCGGCAGGACGCCGTCGCCGGGGCGCAGCAGCAGGCCGATCTCGGTGCACCCGAGGATGACCGCGTCGGCGCCACGCCCGGCGAGGCGCTCGACCACGGACACGTACTCCGCGCGCGACTCCTCGCGGACGACGTCGTGGACGAGCTCGTCGTAGATGACCCGGTGCACCGTCCTGCGGTCGTCCTCCGCGGGGACCAGCACGTCGAGCCCGCGCTCGCGCAGCCGCCCGGCGTAGAAGTCGTGCTCCATGGTGAACCGCGTCGCGAGCAGCCCGACCGTCCTGCGCCCGTCGGCGATGAGGGCGTCCGCCGTCGGGTCGGCGATGTGGAGCAGCGGGACACCGGCCGCGTCCTGCACGGCGTCCGCGACCTTGTGCATGGTGTTGGTCGCGAGGAGCATCGCCTCCGCGCCGCCGGCCGCGAGGCCCCGGGCGGCGTCGGTGAGCACGGTGGTGGCGACGTCCCAGTCGCCGGCGTGCTGGGCGCGCACGACCGGCTCGAAGTCGACGCTGTGGAGCAGGAGCCGTGCCGAGTGGTGACCCCCGAGCCGGGCCGCGACGCCCTCGTTGAGGCCGCGGTAGTAGGCCGCCGTGCTGGTCCAGCTCATCCCGCCGAGCACTCCGAGCATGCGCATGCTCGCACCCTAGGCCACCTCGCGACGCACCTATCCTTGGTCGCGTGACCCCCACCGAGATCCCCATCGCCGGCGAGAGCATCCGCCTCGGCCAGCTCCTCAAGTTCGCGTCGGTCGTCGAGGACGGCGCCGACGCGCGAGCCGTGATCGAGGCGGGCGAGGTCGAGGTCAACGGCGAGGTCGACACCCGTCGGGGTCGCCAGGTGCGCCCCGGTGACACCGTCCGCTACGCCGGCGAGACCTTCGCCGTCATCCAGGAGCTCTAGGGCCGGGGTGCGACGAAGGGCACCAGGACCTCGTCCACGAGCTCCACGACGAGGTCGTCGTCGATGGGGTCGCCGGTGACGAGGAGCCGGTGCCAGAGCACGCTCTGGCCCAGCTCCCGTGCGAGGTGGACGGGCACGTCCACGCGGACGTCCCCCCGCTCGACGCCCCGGGCGAGCAGGGCGGACATCTCCGCCTTCCGGTAGCCGATGACGTCCCTGCGCAAGGTCTCGGCAAGCTGCTCGTCCTGGACCGACGCCGCGACGACCCCCCGCAGGATCGCGGCCTGCGGACCCGTGAACAGGGCCGCCCAGCCGCGCAGCAGGGCCAGCATGTCGCCGCGGTAGCTGCCGGTGTCCTCGTGCGGGATCGCGGTCCTCGCGATGACCAGCAGGGTGTCGCGCAACAGGGTCCGACTGTCCGGCCAGCGGCGGTAGAGGACCGGCTTGCTCGTCCGGGCGGCGCTCGCGACGGCCTCCATCGTCACCGCTGCCGGCCCGCCGCGGGCCAGCAGCTCCAGCGCCGCCGCCCGAATGGCGTCGTCGAGCTCAGCTCCACGTCGGCGCGTCACCATGTCGGCCTCCCGCCTCGTTGAGGAAACGCTTGCGTATCTTGTGCGCCCGGATCTATGCTCGACCCAACAAGAAACGTCACCGTACCCTATGGAGCGACGATGTCCCTTCCCGTCCTGTTCCCGCTGCGAGCCGTCAGCACGGCGACCGTCCGCCACACCGACGCCCCGCATGGCCGTCGTCGGATCACGATCGACCACCACCCGCTGACGGGCGTGACGCCGGCAATGCTGCTCGACTGGTTCACCCACCTGGACGGCACCATCTCCTACGGCGGGGACGTCGTCGCGCGCTACCTGGCGTGGCACCCCCTCGACCACATCCGCTGGGAGCTGGACCGGCCCGCCCCCGGTGGCGGCGCCGGCGAAGGCGCACGCTTCCGCATCGTCGAGGCCTTCGGTGGCGACCCGCGCCACGCCGTCGACGTGGTGGACCGCGTCGAGAAGCTCGACGAGACCGGCATCCGACTGGTGACGCGGTTCGCCGGGGCGATCCTCCTCCAGCTCGAACACACGTGGTCCGCCTGCGTCGAGGGCACGCACTACGTGACCGTGATGGACATCGGCGCACGCAGCGCCCTCATGGGGCCGGTCAACGCCCATCTGCGACGTCGGTTCCCGGACGACATGGCGCGCGCCTGGGTCCGCCACAACATCGAGGAGGTGGGTCAGCTCGAGCACCTGCTCCCCCGGCTGGCCCGCTCCAGCGCAGCGCCCCCTCGCTGAGCCGGGTCAGGCGGTGGGGGGCAGGCAGCGGATGAGGGTGACGTCGCCGCTCACGGTGACGTCGCCGGCCGCGTGCGGGACGAGCAGCACGTCGCCCGCCCGCACCTCGCGGGTCCCGTGCCGGGACGTGAGCGTGCCGGAGCCGTCGACGACGACGACGGCCGCGTATGCCGCGGGCACGGTGACGTCGCCCGTCACCGGCCGGACCACCTCGGCGCTGAAGAACGCGCTCGCCTCGTCGGGCAGGGCCGGCCCGTGGCCCTCGACGTCGGCCCACCGCCGTCGCAGCGACGCGAGCCGCTCGGCGGTCACCGGTCCGTGGTCCACGCTGCGCAGCGCCAGCGCGCGGTCCAGGCCGAGGAAGGCGTGGTCGAGCTCCAGCCCGAACCGCTCGTGCTCGAGCATGACCGAGAAGTCGGTCGGCTCCTGGAGCTCGAGGATGAGCACGCCCTCGCCGATGGCATGCGGCTGGCCCGCGGGCACGAGCACGGCGTCGCCGACGGAGACCTCGATGGGGTTGAGGGCGGCGAGCAGGCGCTCGTCCTGCGCGTCGACGAGATCGGCGAGCGCCTCGGGCGAGAGCTCGTCGCGGAAGCCCACCCACACGGTCGCGCCGGGCTCGGCGACGAGGACGATCCACGCCTCCGTCTTGCCGTGGTCGCAGTCGAGGTGGGCGGCCGCGAACTCCCGGCTCGGGTGCGAGTGGACCGGCAGGCGCTCGCCGCTGTCGAGCAGCTTGGTGAGGAGGTGCGGCTCCTCGCCGAAGCGGGCCACGTGCGCCGCGCCGAGCCAGCCGTGCGGGTCGGACCGGAGGGCGTCCGGCAGCGGGACCCCGGTGTCCAGGGTCGTCACTCCCCCGCCCCCCTCGGCGAAGAGATGCGCGGTGGAGCCCACCCAGTCCTCGGGACGGTAGCCGTCGAAGTCCGCCGGCACGTCCAGCCCGCGGAAGGCGAGGATCCGCTCGCCGCCGCGGTAGAACCGACGGGGGGTGTTGGCCGCCAGCGTGGCGGTCGTGGCCGGTGCCGTGGTGGTGGGGGTGTCGGTCATGGCAGAGCCTTCCGGAGACGTGCGGTTGCGGGGAGCCGGCCGGACTCCCGGACGATGAGACGGGTCGGCATGACGACGGTCTGGGCCGGCGACTCGTCACCGAGCAGCCGGGCGAAGAGCTGGAGCACCGCCTTCTGCCCGATCGAGGCCGGGTCCTGGTGGACGACGGTCACGGCGGGCTCGACGAGGTCGGCGAGCTCGAAGTCGTCGTAGCCGACGAGCCCCATCTCGACCCCGACGGCGCGCATGGCGTGCAGCGCGGCGAGGGTGACCCGGTTGTTGCCGGTGATCACGGCGGTGACCGGCGTCCGCTCGCGCGACCACGCGCTGAGCCGGGTCGCGAGCGAGTCGGCGGTGTGGGGACCCATCACCACGCGGGTGTCGCCGGGCAGGCCCAGCGCGTCGTGGATGCCGACGAAGGCCTCCCGCCGCTGCCGTGCGGTCCAGAACTCGGCGTCGTCCCCGAGGAACGCGATCCGCCGGTGACCGTTGGCGACGAGGTGCTCGACGGCGCTGCGCACCCCTCCCGGGTTGTCGCTGATCACCGTGTCGCACGGCTCGCCACGCACCGGACGGTCGACGTAGACGATGGGGGTGCCGCTCGCCGACACCGTCGGGTCGACCACCGGCTGCTCCCCGGCAGGGACGACGACGAGCCCGTCGACGCGGCGGTTGATGAGCCCCTCGAGGACGACCCGCTCGCGGGTCGGCGAGCCCTCGGCCGACGCCGTGATGAGCTGGTGCTGACGGATGCGGGCCTCGCGCTCGACCGCGGCGCTGATCTGCGAGTAGAACGGGTTCGCGAGGTCCTCGACGACGAGCGCGATGGTCTGGGTGCGGCCCTGGCGCAGGATGCGGGCGCCGTCGTGGCGCATGAACCCGATGCGGTCGATGACCCCGCGCACGCGCTGCTCGGTGTCGCGGCGCACCCCCGGCTCCCGGTTGACGACCCGCGAGACCGTCTTGACGGACACGTGGGCCTCCGCCGCCACGTCCGCCATGGTCGGCCGGGCCGATGTCCGCTTTCCTGACAACGCTGTCACTCCCTGATCACACCAAACTCCGTGCTCCAAGGCAACGTGGGCCCCTGATCCCACGCCCGCGGCGCCCGAGCCTGTCCGATGTCGTGTCCTCACCGGACAAGGTGGGGTCCTCGCGTTGCGCTGCCGGCGGCGGGCCAGCATGGTCGGGCGGGACGGCTGGTCACGGGAGATCGGCCGACGCTCAACGACGAGCCCCCCGGAGGAAGCATGCGCCCCACCACCGCAGTCCCCAGAGGCCTCACGGCCGGTGCCCTCGCCCTCACCCTCGGGTGGGCGACGGCCTCCGTCGCCGTGGCCGCCCCGCCACCCACGGCAGGCCCAGCCGCGGCCCCGGCGGCCGTCGAGGGCGGCGCCTGGTCCACCTCCTTCGAGGAGGGCCAGCCGCAGCCGCTCGAGTCCACCGTCGAGGTCGACGCCGACGGGCCCCGGCAGCAGACCGTCACCGGGGGCGTGGCCTCCGACGGCAGCCTCCTCGGCTCGGTCACCGGCATCACGGCGAGCGCCGAGAACGGACCGGGCGAGGTGGCCGCGAACCTCGCCGACGCCAACCCGGACACCAAGTGGCTCGCCTTCCAGACCACCGGGTGGGTCCGCTACCAGCTGTCCACCCCGAAGCGGGCGCTGACCTACACGCTCACGTCGGCCAACGACGCCCCCGAGCGGGACCCGAAGGACGTCACCGTCCAGGGTTCGACCGACGGCACGACGTGGACCGACCTCGACCGCCGCACCGGGCTCAGCTTCTCGAGCCGGCTGCAGAAGCAGACCTTCACCGTGACGACGCCAGGGGACTACACCTTCTACCGGCTGAACATCACCGCGGTCAACGGCGCCAGCCTGCTGCAGCTCGCCGACTGGGGCCTGTTCGGCGACGTCACGGACACCGAGCCGGAGATCGCCCCCATGGTCTCCACGGTCGGCGCGGGACCTCGTTCCGGCTACAACCTCAAGTCGAGCGTCGGCTGGACCGGCGTCAAGGCGATGCGTTACGGCGGGCGGCACACCGCCGCCGGGCGCGGCTTCGCGTGGAACCGCCTCTTCGACGTCGACGTGGCGGTGGGCGACCGCTCGCAGCTGAGCTACAAGATCGCCCCCGATATGATCACCGGCGACCTGTCCTACCCCTCGACGTACACCGCGGTCGACCTGCGCTTCACCGACGGCACGTTCCTGTCCGCCCTCGGCGCGACCGACACGCACGACACGGCGGCCTCCCCGAACGGCCAGGGTGTCGGCAAGATCCTCTACGCCGCACAGTGGAACTCGGTCACCGTCGACCTCGGCGCCTCGGCCCGGGGCAAGACGATCGACGCGATCGTCCTCGGCTACGACAACACCGCGAGCCCGACGAAGGAGACGACGTTCGGCGGCTGGGTGGACGACATCACCATCGACCCCGCACCCGTCGCGCTCGACCGCTCCAGCCCGTCGTATGCCGTGGACGTGCGGCGTGGCACGAACTCGTCGGGCTCGTTCTCGCGCGGCAACAACCTCCCGATCAGCGCCGTCCCCAACGGGTTCACGTTCTTCACGCCCGTGACGAACGCCAACTCGCAGACGTGGCAGTACGACTACCAGGCCCGCAACAACGCGCAGAACCGCCCGACGCTCCAGGGCCTCGGCATCTCCCACGAGCCGTCCCCGTGGATGGGTGACCGCAACCAGATGTCGGTCATGCCCTCGATCGCCCAGGGCGTCCCGACCGGCAGCGCGTCCGGGCGGGCCATCGCGTTCGACCACGACGACGAGGTCGCCCGCCCGGACCACTACCGGGTCCACCTCGACGGCGGGATCGTCGCCGAGACCGCACCGGCCGACCACGGCGGTGTCTACCGCTTCACCTTCCCGGACGCGGCGCCCACCGGCAGCCTCGTCCTCGACACGGTCGACAACAACGGCACCTTCACCGTCGACGCCGCCGCCGGCACGCTGAGCGGCTGGGTCGACAACGGCAGCGGGCTCTCCGTGGGCCGCAGCCGGATGTTCGTCCACGGCACGTTCGACCGCGCCGCCACCGCCACGGGCGTCGCCCCGAACGGCCACTCCGGCACCCGCTACGCCACGTTCGACACGACCACCGACCGTGACGTCGAGCTCCGGCTCGCCACCTCGTTCATCTCCCTCGACCAGGCCAGGCGCAACGGCGCGCTGGAGCTCACCGGTCGGGCCTTCTCCGAGGTGCAGGGCGCGGCAAAGGCCCTGTGGGACAAGCGCCTCGGCGTGGTCGAGGTGGAGGGGGCCAGCGACTCCGAGCTGCGCACCCTGTACTCCAACCTCTACCGCCTCAACCTCTACCCGAACAGCCAGTTCGAGAACACCGGCACGGCCTCCGCGCCGACCTACCAGTACGCCAGCCCGGTCTCACCGAAGTCGGGCGCCGCGACCGCGACGACGACGAACGCCCCCGTCAAGAACGGCAAGATCTACGTCAACAACGGCTTCTGGGACACGTACCGGACGGTCTGGCCGGCCTACTCCCTGCTCTACCCGGAGTTCGCGGCGGAGATCGCCGACGGGTTCGTCCAGCAGTACCGCGACGGTGGCTGGGTCGCGCGCTGGTCCTCCCCGGGCTACGCCGACCTCATGACCGGTACCAGCTCGGACGCCTCGTTCGCCGACGCCTTCGTCAAGGGCGTCCCGCTGCCCGACAAGGTCGGCACCTACGACGCCGCCCTCAAGAACGCCACCGTGCTGCCGCCGTCGTCCGGCGTCGGCCGCAAGGGGCTCGCGACCTCGACCTTCCTCGGCTTCACCCCGGACAGCACGCACGAGAGCGTCTCGTGGGGCCTCGAGGGCCTCATCAACGACTTCGGGATCGGCAACCAGGCCGCGAAGCTCGCCCAGGACCAGACCGTCCCGGCCAAGCGTCGCGCCACCCTCGCCGAGGAGTCCGAGTACTTCCTCAAGCGCGCCACGGCATACACGAACCACTTCGACCCGGCGAGCGGCTTCCTGCGGGTGCGGTCGGCGAACGGTGAGTTCGCGCCGAACTTCGACCCCGAGGTCTGGGGCGGCGGCTACACCGAGACGAACGGCTGGAACTTCGCCTTCCACGCACCGCACGACGGCAACGGGCTCGCGAACCTCCTCGGAGGGCGCGAGGCGATGGCCGACAAGCTCGACGAGTTCTTCACCACCCCCGAGACCGGGACCAAGCCCGGCAGCTACGGCGGGATCATCCACGAGATCATCGAGGCCCGCGACGTCCGGATGGGCATGTTCGGGATGAGCAACCAGGTCTCGCACCACATCCCGTACATGTACAACTGGACCGGCAAGCAGTCCCGGACCGCCGAGAAGGTGCGCGAGATCCTGCGCCGCCTCTACGTCGGTGGCGACATCGGCCAGGGCTACGCCGGCGACGAGGACAACGGCGAGCAGTCGGCGTGGAACACGCTGTCGTCACTGGGCCTCTACCCGCTGCAGGTCGGTTCGGCGCAGTGGGCCGTCGGGTCGCCGAAGTTCACCAAGGCGACCGTGCACCGCACCCAGGGTGACCTCGTCGTCAACGCGCCGAACAACTCGGAGCGCAACATCTACGTGCAGAAGCTCACCGTCGGCGGTGAGGGGCACCCGGGTGTCTCCATCGCGCACGGCAAGCTCGTGGGAGCCACGACGATCGACTTCGCCATGGGCGCCTCGCCGTCCGACTACGGCACCAAGCCGAACGCCGCTCCCCCGTCGCTGACCAAGGGCGACGCCATGCCGGCGCCGCTGAGGGACGCGACCGGACCGAACCGGGGCACGGCCACCGCGACGGGCACGACCACCGCCGCACCGCTGTTCGACAACACGTCGACGACGGCCACCACCTTCAGCACGGCCACGCCGACGGTGACGTACGCGCTGTCCGGCATCGGCCAGCGGGCGACGTTCTACTCGTTGACCAACGGCGCCTCCGCCGGGGAGCCGTCCGCGTGGCGGGTCGAGGGCTCCAGGAACGGCACGACATGGGAGACCATCGACAGCCGCTCGGGTGAGGCGTTCGCCTGGCGCACGCAGACCCGTCCGTTCAGGATCGCCGAGCCGGGGACGTACACGTCCTACCGCCTCGTCGTCACGGCGAGCACCGGGACGCCGACGCTGTCCGAGGTCGAGTTCCTCACCGACGGGTCGAAGGCGCAGAACACCGACGTGACGGTGAGCGCCACGACCACCCTCGAGGGCATCGAGGGGCAGAAGGTCGCCGGTACCGTCGGCACCTTCTCCGGAGGCAAGGGCACCACGGTCGCCGACTACTCGGCCACCATCGCCTGGGGCGACGGCACGTCGTCGGTCGGGGCCATCACGGCCGGCGACCTCGGCTCCTACACGGTCAAGGGTGAGCACACCTGGGCCGAGCCGGGCTACTACGAGACCGTCGTCACCGTGAAGGACCGCAAGGGCGAGGCCAGCAGCATCGGCGGCGTCACGGTCCACCAGGCCGTCGTCCCGTCGTACGCCTCCGGGTTCAACCTCGTCTGCATCGGGGAGCCCGGCACCGAGAGCACCTGCGACGGCGGGCAGGCGGGCATCTCCCGTCCGGCCCTCGTCGAGGCCGGCGCCTCGCCGGGCAGGCTGCTCACCGTCCCGGGCACCGACCTGCGCTGGTCGCTGCCCGCGATCCCCGCCGGGGAGAACGACAACGCCAGCGGTGCCGGACAGACCCTGCCGGTGACCCTGGCCCCGGGTGCGACGAAGCTGAGCCTCATCGGCACGGCGACCCAGAAGGACCAGGACACCGTCGGGACGGTGACGTTCACGGACGGCACGTCGACGGCATACCCGATCCAGTACGGCGACTGGTGCGGCTCTGCCAAGTTCGGCAACGCCGTCGCCGTCGAGATGACGTCGCGGCTCAACGGGACGAGCACGGACGGCTGCCACCTCAAACTGTTCGCGACCGCGCCGCTGACGATCCCCGCCGGCCGGACCGTGGCGTCGGTGACCCTGCCGGCGCAGACCGGCAACCCGCAGTCCGCCGGTCGGATCCACGTGTTCGCGGTCGCCGACAACGGCAGCCCGCTCACGGTGACCCCGGCCACCGGCGCAACGGCGCAGGCCGGGTCCGCCTCGGCGGTGACGCTCGGCACGGTCACGGGGGGCGTGCCCGCCGCCGGCGGCTACACCGCCCGGGTCGCCTGGGGTGACGGCAGCGTCACCCAGGACGCGACGGTCACCGTGGCCGCCGACGGCACGGCGACCCTCACGGGGTCGCACACGTGGGCCGCGCCGGGCAGCTACCGCGCCCGGGTCCTCGTGGGCGACAGCCGCAACGACACCCTCGCCACGGTGACCGTGACGGTCACCTGAGGTCAGGCCGCCCCGGCCCACACCAACGCGTATGCCGCGTGCGTCCCCGGAGGGAGGCACGCGGCATACGCGTCTGTCAGGAGCGAACGGCTCAGTGCGAGTGGCCGTGACCGCCGTGGCCGTGGCCCGCGGAGTTGCCGTCCTCGTCGACCTTCTTCTCGACGACGAGGGTGTCGGTCGTGAGGACCATGGAGGCGATCGACGCGGCGTTGCGCAGCGCGGAGCGCGTCACCTTGACCGGGTCGATGACGCCGGCCTTGACGAGGTCCTCGTACTCGCCCGTGGCGGCGTTGAGGCCCATCCCCGGCTCGAGCTCGGAGACCTTGGCGACGGCGACGTAGCCCTGGAGGCCGGCGTTCTCGGCGATCCAGCGCAGCGGCTCGGCCGCGGCCTTCTGCACGATGGCGGCGCCGACCTTCTCGTCACCCTCGAGGCCGAGACCGTCGATGACCTTGACGGCCTGGATGAGGGCGGAGCCGCCACCGGCGACGATGCCCTCCTCGATGGCCGCGCGGGTCGCCGAGATGGCGTCCTCGATGCGGTGCTTCTTCTCCTTGAGCTCGACCTCGGTGTGGGCACCGACCTTGATGACGCAGACGCCACCGGCGAGCTTGGCGAGGCGCTCCTGGAGCTTCTCGCGGTCCCAGTCGGAGTCGGTGCGCTCGATCTCGGCCTTGATCTGGCCGACGCGGCCCTCGACCTCGGTGCGGTCGCCCGCGCCGTCGATGATCGTCGTCGTGTCCTTGGTGACGACGACGCGACGCGCCTGGCCGAGCACGGTGAGGTCGGCCGACTCGAGCTTGAGCCCGACCTCCTCGGCGATGACCTGGCCACCGGTGAGGACGGCCATGTCCTGGAGCATCGCCTTGCGACGGTCACCGAAGCCGGGTGCCTTGACGGCGACGACGTTGAAGGTGCCGCGGATCTTGTTGACGACGAGCGTGGACAGCGCCTCGCCGTCGACGTCCTCGGAGATGATGACGAGCGGCTTGCCCGACTGGACGACCTTCTCGAGGATCGGCAGGACGTCGGCGATCGCCGAGATCTTGCCCTGGTTGATGAGGATGTAGGCGTCCTCGAGGACGGCCTCCATGCGCTCGGCGTCGGAGATGAAGTACGGCGAGATGTAGCCCTTGTCGAACTGCATGCCCTCGGTGAACTCGAGCTCGGTGGAGGCGGTCGAGGACTCCTCGACGGTGATGACGCCGTCCTTGCCGACCTTGTCGAACGCCTCGGCGATGGTGGCGCCGATCTCGGGGTCCTGCGCCGACAGGGACGCGACGGACGCGATCTCGTCCTTGCCGTCGACCTCGCGGGCGTTCTCGAGCAGGCGCTCGGACACCGCGTCGACGGCCTTGTCCATGCCGCGCTTGAGCGCCGCCGGAGCGGCACCGGCGGTGACGTTGCGCAGGCCCTCGCGGACCATGGCCTGGGCGAGGACGGTCGCGGTCGTCGTGCCGTCACCGGCGACGTCGTTGGTCTTGGTCGCGACCTCCTTGGCGAGCTGCGCGCCGAGGTTCTCGTAGGCGTCCTCGAGCTCGATCTCGCGGGCGATGGTCACGCCGTCGTTGGTGATCGTGGGGGCGCCCCACTTCTTGTCGATGACGACGTTGCGACCCTTCGGGCCGAGCGTCACCTTGACCGCGTTGGCGAGGGCGTCGACGCCCCGCTCGAGCGCCTTGCGAGCGGCGTCGTTGAACTCAAGTTCCTTGGCCATGAATGTCCTTCAGTTGTCGGAGGAGGTGCCCCCGTGGGGCACGTCGGTCGAATGCGCGTATGCCGTGGGCTCACCGTGGAGGCGAGCCCACGGCATACGCGGTGGTTCAGGTGTGCCGCGAGGGCACGGGCGGTGCGTCGATCAGCCGACGACCGCGAGGACGTCGCGGGCGCTCAGGATGAGGAGCTCCTGGCCGCCGTGCTTGACCTCGGTGCCGCCGTACTTGCTGAAGATGACGCGGTCGCCGACGGCGACGTCGAGCGGGACACGGTTGCCGTTGTCGTCGATGCGACCGGGGCCGACCGCGAGGACCTCGCCCTCCTGGGGCTTCTCCTTCGCGGTGTCCGGGATGACGAGACCGGACGCCGTGGTCTGCTCGGCCTCGAGCGACTTGATGACGATGCGGTCCTCGAGCGGCTTGATGGAAACCGACACTGTGTGACCTCCCCTTTGGGATGAGTCGATGGTGGACAGGTGTGCGTACGCGCTGCGGTGCTGTGGATCCGAATCGCCGTCGCGGGGGTCGAGTCGAGCCGCGTGCGCTGGCACTCACACGAGGCGAGTGCCAATGCCCCAAATCTAGGTCGGTCGTTAGCACTCGGTCAACTCGAGTGCCAGAACTTCTCACGGTGTTCGCCGAGGGCGCAGCGGCTGCCGCAATACGGTGGCGGGCCGCCGCCCCTCCTGACAGGCTCCCCGGATGACTGCACCCGACGCGGCGAGCCTGCTCGCGGCCTACGACGCCCAGCTCCGCCGCGACGCCGAGATCCCCTCGGCCCTCTCGTCGACGGCGATCGGACCGCTGCTCCTCGCGACCTACCTCGGGGGCCGGGGGTTCATCACCTACCGCACCCTCGACAGCGATGCCGGACCGGCGACGGCGGAGTCGGTCGCGGAGCTCGTCGCCGCGGCGGTGGAGCACTACCGCGCCCAGCCCGAGATCCTCAAGGTCGAGTGGAAGACCCGCGGTCACGACCACGCCCCGGGCCTGCACGCGGCGCTGCTCGCGGCCGGGTTCGAGCCCGAGGAGACGGAGTCGGTCATGGTCGGTGACGCGGCCCTGCTCGCCGTCGACGTCGCCCTCCCGGAGGGGGTGACCGTGCGCCGGGTGAGCGAGGAGGCCGAGGTCCTGCCCATGCTGGCCATGCAGGCGGAGGTCTTCGGCGACGACCCCGAGGACGCCGCCGCCCACGACGAGGAGGTCCTGCACCGCCTCCGCACCCGCGACGACCTGGAGATGTGGGTCGCCGAGGTCGACGGACAGGTCGTCAGCGCCGGACGCCTCGAGCCGGTGGACGGTACCGACTTCGCCGGCATCTGGGGCGGCGCCACCCGCCCCGAGCACCGGGGGCGCGGGATCTACCGGGCGCTCACGGCGGCGCGCGCCCGGTCGGCGATCCGGCACGGGAAGCGCTTCATCCACAGCGACTCGACGGAGTTCTCGCGGCCGATCCTCGAGCGGTCCGGGCTCGTCAAGGTCACGACGACGACTCCTTATGTGTGGAAGCGGTGACAAAAGGACTAGTCATGGGCCACCCTGTGCGGATGCGCATCCCGGTCACCCTCGTGGCGATGTCCACCGCCCTGCTCGTCCTCGGCCCGTCGCCCGCCGCCGCGACCGTCGTCACGCCCGCGCCGGCAGGTGCCACGCCGGCGCGGACGGCCGCCCC
>NZ_AVPL01000067.1 GCF_000768695.1 Knoellia aerolata DSM 18566 | reverse complement strand
AGGCGGGCGGACTCGGCCTCCATCTGGTTGAGGCTGGCCGCCTCGGCGACGGACCGCGCCTTCACCGTGCTGGCCTGGGCGGCCTGCTGGGCGGCCAGGGCGTCGAGGGTGGCCTTGGCGGCGGTCGCCCTGTCGCGGGCCTTCGTGGCGGCGGCCAGCGTGGACTCGGCCTTGCGCTTGGCCTTCTCGGAGTCGGCGCGCAGCGCGGAGAGTCGGTCCTCCTGCGCGGTCTGGTTCGCCCTGGCGGTCGCGAGAGCGACCATCGACTGGCTCTGAAGGTCCATGACCGTGCCTATGAGCGCGATCCGGTCGGCGAACTGCTGCGGCGACGTCGACGTCATGGCCATGTCGAACTCGCCGAAGCCCTGCTCCTGGTAGATCTGGGCGGCGAACTGCGCGACCTGGCCCCGGCTCTCGACGATCTCGGAGCTCGTCGCAGTGAGATCCTCCTGCGCCTTGGTCTCGTTGGCCTGGGCGACCTCGAGCTCCTGGGCGGCGATGGCGTTGGCGGTCTCGGCGCGACCGGCGGCAGCCCGGGCCTGGGTCAGCGCGGCCTGGGCACCGGGCAGCTGCGACTGGGTGGAGCGCAGGGCGAGGTAGGCCTCGGCGAGGTCGGCATTGGTGTCGTGCAAGGCCTCACGCAGTTGCTCGGCCTGGGCGTCGACTCGCTGCTTCTGCCGACCGGGGTCGGGTTCGGCCTGGAGCGCCGTCGACGAGGGACTGACCAGCGCCACGGAGCCCAGCAAAGCCACGGCGAGGCCGGCAGATCGGCGCACGGTGGCCCGTCCGGACGCAGGGGTTCGCCACATGGTCACCATTAGTAACACGTGTCACCTTCCAAGGGAACATCCCGCGCCGACGAGTTGCCTGCAGAAAGCGTGCATCAGTTCGGGACCGGCTCGGGCCGTCCAGGGCTCCGAGGGTGCGGATTCCAGCTGGACCATCAGCTGCCGCAAAAGGCGACCGGCCCCGCCGGTTGTGGCGTGCTCGAGGTCAAAAGACTGACCCCCACTCCCAGAAGTACTTGTAGGTTTCGTCAGTGGCAATGGCCCACCGTCATCACGGAGGGCCATCACTGGGGACAACTTTGGGATGCACGGGACCTTCCGTCGACCAGGGGCGCGCCAACAATGGCAAGCCCTCCGTGGTGCAGATCCGCGAACCGGGGGAGAGGCCCTCATGCGTCGAGGTAGTGGCTGAGCGGGGCTAGGGGTAGCGCACGAGTCCGGGTACAGCAGGCTCCTGGAGACGATCCACGGGACTTGAAGGTTCCAACAGCGTATACCCGTCTTAATACGGTCCATGACCTCGCAGCGTCAGCGCCAAGGTCCTCGAGGACGAGATTATTACCGTCCGCGCTATGCGGAAATTGCTACACCGGCAGACCGCCTGGTATCAGCGACGCCGGCCACCGAGCGCGCCTGCCAGTCAACGGCGAGTGCTTGGACCGAACCCCACGACGCGCGGTACGACCTGGGCATAACGCGGGTGCGGTAGCCGAGCTTCTGCAGAGCCGGCACGTGCTCATCGGACTCCAGACGCATCAGGCCGTTGTCGAGCTTGAACCGGGGTGCCGGAACCGCGGCCGCCAGTGGCTGGCCGAGCAACGCCCACCTCAGCACCACGGAGGCGGTGGTGTTGGGGATCTGGCTGCCGCCGGGGGCGCCGATCACCAGGGCCGGGCGTCCGTCGCTTCCGAGGACCATGGACGGGGAGCTCCACGTGACCGACCGGCGTCCCGGTTGCGGGCGGTTCGCCGCCCCGTTGCCGATGAGGTTGAAGCGTCCGAGCTGGTCGTTGAGGAAGAACCCGCCGGTGTAGGTCTCCGAGCCCCAGTAGCTCGTGATGGTATTGGTCATGGAGACCGCCATGCCGTCGTCGTCGACGACGGAGATGTGGGTGGTGTTGGGGTCGCCGGAGTTGTCCGGGCCGGTTCTGGCGCGGGGCTCGCGCTTGAGGGTCTTGGCGAGCGCCTCATTGCGAGAACGATCTGTGATGTCGGCGAGGGGAACGTCGACGAAGTCCGGGTCGCCGAACCAGCGGTGCACCGAGCGTTCGGCCACCTGCCATCCGCGTGACTGCATGTCGATGAATTGTGGTGAGTCCGGGTCCACGTCGCCGATACCCAGGGCTTCGGCGATCTGCGCCATCTGGATGATCGCGCCCCCCGGAAGGGCGGGCGCCCCCGAGAGGAACGTGAAGTCGCCGAGGCGGCCATTGGCGGGCGTGGAGTGTTGGATCTTGTATGCCTTGAGTGATGCAGCGTCGAGCCCCGGCACCTCAGTGAATTGCCGCGTCAGGGAACCGTCGTAGACGGCGTTGGCGCCCTCGGTTGCCAGCACTCGCATCGTCGCGGCGAGGTCCTTCTGCACCAAGGTGTCACCGCGACGCAGAATGCTGCCGTCGCTGCGGTGGAAGTGCCTGAGGTCGCGGACCACTCGGCGGCCGCGGACGGTAGCGAGCGTCTCCGCGAGGTAGGCCGAGACCGGACCTCCGTTCTCGGCGATGGCGATCGCCGGTTCGAGGAGGTCGGCCCACTTCTGTGTCCCGTAGCGCTCGTGGAGGTCGGCCATACCCGCGACGAACCCGGGTGTCCCCACGCCACTCTCTGGCACCTTGCCCGACTGGGCGACGACCTCGCGGTAGTCGTGGTTGGCCTGCTGCTTCCCGCGGGCGACGATGCTGACCCCGCCCCCGCCGATGCCCGAGGACGCGGGCTGCATGACGGCGTCGGCGAAGGCTGCAGCGATGGCGGCATCGACGGCGTTGCCGCCGCGGCCCAGGACAGCCATGGCCGCCTCGGTGGCCAGGGGGTGACCGGTGTTGGCCCCATGCGCTCCCAACGCCGGGGGACGTGGGGACCGTTGGTCACGTGAGGAGGCCGCCATCGTGGAAGACGGTTCATCTGTTCCGTTCGTGCACCCGCCGACGAGCAAACCTGTGGCGAAGAGCCCAGTGATTGCCTGACGTCGGCTCGGCCGAGCGTGAGGGACTGACGTGTTGTTGGGGTTCATGCGCGTCCTTTCGCGATGTTGGCGAGCCAGGCGGCGCGCAGTATCCGTTCCAGCGGGCCGACACCCCAGCGACGCACCCACAGGGTGGCAAAGGCGGTGAAGCTGAGGACCAGCCCGATTGTCACCGGGACGCCCACAACCCGCGACTCGATCCGACCGCCCATCGCGGCGATGACGAAGAAGTGGATGACGTAGAGCGTAAAGGCGAGCTGGCCGACGTGCGCCAGCGGCAGCGCCCACCGTGAAATCTTGGGCCAGAAGTACAAAGCACCACCGATGATGAATGTGGCGCTGCCGATGCTGCTGACCAACCACAGGGGCATCTGGCCGTGGGCCGCACCGGTCAGCAGTCGCCCCCATCCGGAGTCCGCTCGAGCGCCGAGGATCATCGCCGACATCTGGCCCGTAACGAACGCGACTACCGCGGCGGCAGCGCCGAGGATCACCATGCGCCGCTGCAAGGTTCGGTCACGGAGGTTTTGGCGCCCGAGCCACATCCCCGCCAGGAACGGCACCACCCAGACAAGCAGGGGGTACGCGCCGGACAGGAAGAGCGAGTGCAGGATCGTGCTTGGTGTCTCACCCAGCGTCGGCATACGGGTCTTGTGCTCGCCAGGGATCTGGTCGGCCAGCACGATGACCGGGCCCACGAGGAGCATGAGGAGCGTGACGGCGGCCAGGGCACGGTCCGAGAGGCGTCTCCACAGCAGCGCACCGAGGAACAGCACCCCGTAGGTGGGCAGGATGACGCTCACCGCGGGGGTGAGGACCTGGAGGGCGAGGCCACCAAGAAGGAAGATCAGGGCCCTCCACAGCAGCACCGGCCACCGGCCGGAGTGGTGCTGTCGGGAGGCTTGAAACAGCGACATGCCGACGCCTGCAAGGACGACGAAGAGGATGGAGGCCCGGCCAAATGGCAGCGTCCACACCTTGTTGAACCAGCCGTCGGAACGCACCGTGCCAAGGTTGATCATCATCATGCCGATGAGAGCCACACCCCTGGCAGCGTCAACAGCGGCAAGTCGCCCAGCGCTGTGAGTGTTGGGTAGGCGAGGAGTCGCTGACGCGCGGGCCTCGGTCATGGTCTGTGCTCCAAAAGAATAGGGGGGTGCGGGGTGGCGTCCGCGCGGTTCGTGCTCGGCGGCGCGGCGACGGCGCGCGTCGCAATGGTTGACGGCGAAGGGTCTCGAACCAAGGCCTGATGAACGGCGTCAGTGCTCTCTGGTTGCCGGTGCTGCAGCAGGGTTGCCGGTGCTGCAGCAGGTGGTGGCGCGGTCGTGGCACCTACCGCACTCCCGGTCGGGCCGGGCCCAAAGCACCGCACCTCGGCGTGACCACAACCGGGAGAGCACGTCGGTTTGTGCCCCGCGCGAGGGCCGCCGCCGGGGCGACAGGACGTGCTTTGGGCCCCCGAAGCCGAAGAGGCCTGGACGTCCACGGCTTCCGCGGACGAAGGGGCAGGGCCCATCTACGTTCTATGGACGCATAGCCGTTCGGGGGCACCGGCGTAGACCGCGCGTGCTGTCCACAGCTCGGCATCGCTAGACGAGGGACGAAGCTGGCTGACCATCGACCGTAGGTCGACCCAGGCAGCACCACGAGGGGGCAGTTGCTCGCGGACCGCTTGGAACTTGCGAGGTGCCGTACGGGCCCGACTGCCCTCATCGAGTCCATGCGGCGCGTGGCTACTAGGCGAGTGGTGGTGGTTCGCGGTTGCTGCGCCTCCGAGCGAATGAGTTGTCGCGTGGGCACCCGCGGCGAAACCCCACACTGCTCCAGTGGCGCAAACGAGGATGACAAGCAGACGCAGCAAGCGCCTACCCAGATCCTTCCCCGAAACCATGAGGCGATTGTAGGCGAGCCCGGGTGGCACCGGCCGAAGACATGCCGCACACGACGGGCAGCAGTGGTCTTCGCGAAGACCACTGCAACGTCGGCTCAAAGTGAACCTCTGATTGAAGGATGGCGGATCGCTCTTCTGGGTGTGGTCATGGTTAGGCCGGGTCGCTGTGAGTGGTGGGGACGCGTCCGAGGTCGCGGTCGCTCAGCCGGTATGAGTCGTTTTAGAGCGATGACTCGGCCTGGTGGACTAATAGGGCGATCATCGCGGCGGCCACGACGTCGTCGAAAACTTCGCCCCAAGGGGCTGAAGGGTTTGTTGGAGGTGACGATCAGCGCGGCCCGCTCGTGGCGGGAGGACGCGAGCTGGGGGAACAGGTTGGCTGCTTTGGGTTCGAGGAGGATGTACCCGACCTTGTCGATGATCATCAGCAGGTAGCGACCCAGGCACCATGATCGCGCTAGAATACCCCTACCGGGTATAAAGTCGGCGGAGGTAGCGGGCCGTGAGACGGCTTGGCTGTCAGCGCACGAGCAGCACCCCGGCGGCCGCGAACGCCACTACGAGCGAGGTCACGAGCATGACCTGCCGGCCGTAGGTCGTAGTACGGGGGAGCTCGCGTAGGGGGAAGAGCAGTTGGCGGCCGGTCGTGTACGTCGCTAACGATGCGAGGAACACTAGGCCGCCCCCGGACACGCCGATGGTCAGGACCGTGCTGACTGCCGCGACACAGATAAGGAGTGCCGTGGCGGACTCCAGGAGCTGGACGGGAATCCGTCGGACCCCAATCCGGCGGTTGGAGGACCAGACACCCCACCGGGAACGGGTGGGCCGGCCGACGCAACAGCCGCCCAACAGGCAGCCGAGGCGCCCAACGGCCATGCCGAGCAGCAGGGCCGGGCCGGTGACGTCGAGCAAGGGACCTGTCGGGATGCTCAGGGCCCTGCTGCCGAGGAGGAGCGTCAGGCCGACGGTGATGACGAAGCCCTGGACGGACATGCCGACCGTGAGAATGCGCTTTCGCTCGTGGGGGTGGGTGGACAGGTAGTACGTCTTGGCGCCGACCAGTCCGAGAAGACAGGCAATGAGCGTCAGGAGTGCGACGCGCCCTACGGGAAGACCCAGACGGCCGGCAAGGAACGCCTGCACCCCCACGCCGAGTAGGGCGCCTAGGGACACTAGGGCAGGCCACGCGCCCATCACGACTCCGGGGGCGAGCACCAGGGTGACCGGAGCGTAAAGGGTCCTTCCGGAGACAGAGCTGACGGGTAGAAGGGGATCTTCGTGGACCGCCCACTGTTGCGTCGGTTCGTCCGAGACGAGGGTCACCGGCCAGGCTTGGACGTCCCAAGTGCCTTCCTCAGCGTCGGTGATCCGTGTGGTCACGCTGATTGGTCCGGTACCCGGAACAACTGGGGCGACCTTTGTCAGGGTAGTGAAGTCGGCCGGCCTCTTGCGGTCGGTTCCTTGGCGCCGACCTTCAAGATAAACGTCGACGGTGTACGGATCACCGCTCGGCTCCGTGTCGAACCAGTAGGTGACTCCCAGCGACTGTGGCTGCATGTCGCCGATTGGGCCGCAGGACAGGGACGTCACTACCGTGCCGGATGACTGGCCGCTGCGCGCCAAAAGGGGCCGCCGCTTGTTCGAGCCGTCCTTGATGCCGGATAGGGCCCTCGTGGGCGTAGCGGACGTGCGCTGGTCTGGGGATGAGGGGCTGGATCCGGCGAGCGGGCGTGCCCCCTTGGGCGTCTTCGCGCGCAGCCCGGAAAGTGACTCCGGAGGGTGGCCAGTCGTGCGGCTGGCGCCCCTCTGTTCAACGGAAGTGCCGCGGGTTCTGCCGGCGGTGCTCGCCAAATCCGACGCGAGGCTCCGGCGGGTCAGGGGAGTTGGGTCGGGCGGTGGGACGTGCCTTCCCGCGGGTGTGGGTAAGCCCGGCCCCGGCGGGGTCGATGCCTTCCAAAAGGCCCCACCTGTGCCGGGACTGGGGCGGATGGTTGACTGATCTGTTGGGTTCTGTGGATCCGTCGAAGCCGGGCCATTGCGCGGGTGTCCTTGTTTGCGGTTCTTGGCCATGGTGCTCCTTGGGCCGTGTGGTGTGTGTTAAGGCGGAGGTAGTTGAACGCCTTCCGGCGCATGCCGGTGCGGGGTTACTCGCCAGCTCGTCGCAGGGAGCTAGGTCATCGGGAAGCGGTCGGCGAGCCTCGGCCGGGGCGCAGGATTGCTTGCGCCGTGTTCGTCAACTCCTGATATCGGGGGTGCCCGCCCGTACGGGGGCGGGGTACCCCGAAACTAGAGACGCAGGGTGTCGGTTTGACGGCTTGGTTCTGAAGATTTGGCGAAGATTAGTTGCAGCGGCCTTGGCGTATCCCGCCGAGACGCTCGCGACCAGCCCCGCGACCCTGCGCCAACCCCGTCGCCGATCAACTTCCAGTACTCATCCTCGCGAGCAAGGCGGCGCGCTTACGTCCTGGTCGTCCCATGTCCACCCCTTCGTCCAAGCCGGGGTGCTGCGTTGAGTCGTAGAACTCAAGGACGCCAGGGGGTTCATTTTCAGCCGACGTTGACACGGTCTCGGCCCTGCACCGTCCCTCGCAGTTTGAGCGCGAGAGTCTCTTGCCGACGCCATGACCTGCTGGCCTCGCTGGCCCCGGTCAGACCGGGCGGCCGGTCGGCTCGGCGTGTGTGGCGCGTTCCGCCTGAAAGGTCTGTTTTTGCGGGTCCAGACTCCACAGGCCCCAGGCCAGCACGCCGAGGGGGAGTTCGATGAGGTTCGTGAAGATCGACACCAGTACGACCGCTGCGGCCGAGAGGGCTGGGTCGGCTCCCAGAGCGACGAGCGCCGCGGCGGTACCCATCTCTGTGATACCGATGCCACCCGGCGTGATCCCCACACCTGCGAGCAGCCGCCCGATGGCGAAGGCCGCGAACGAAGGAGTGAATGCGAGTTGGATGCCGGTCACGTGCAGGGCGATGAGGAAGATGGCCAGCTGAGCGGCAAAGAAACCGACCATGCCGAGAGTGAGCCAGTGCCATGCCTCGCGGACCCGCTCGATGATCTGGGCGCGGGCGTCGCTCATGGCAGCCTGCGCCCGGCCGGCGCGGTGAGCGCGCGGGAAGACCCAGCCACCGAGTCGGTCGACGGCTCTGCCCACGGAGTCCGCGACATGGGCGGACACGATGATGCCGAGGAAGAGGGCGAGGATGAGCGCTCCCGAGACCCCGGCACCCCACGCAGCCTGACGCAGGACCGCGGGCAGCTCGGGGCGAGCGAGCGCGAGGAACCCGATGGCGAGGATCGGCAGGGCGACCCGGGACAGGGTGTTCCAGACCCCGGTGACGATGGCGGAGGTCGCGACAGCGCCCGCGGAGAAACCCCAGGACCGGCAGATGAAGAATGTCGCCGCCAAGCCGACCGCGCCACCACCAGGCAACAACTTGGAGACAGCGGATCCGGCGGTGTTCACGGTGAGCGCCTTGGGGATGGTCAAGCCTGGCAATGAAGCACGCATCGTGATGGCGTAGGAGATCAGGAACGCCATCGTGAACACGAAACAAGCCGCCAGCGCCGTGGCGGGCACGGTTCGCAGCACGCCAACCATGTCACCCCACGTCGTTTCGGTCACGCGCGGCAGGACCCAGCCGAGGAGTGCGAGAGCGATTGCAAGGCTGAGAAGGAGACGCAGGACTGACGCGACGGTCGGTCTAGGCAGGATCATCTGGCGTGCAGTTGGGTCGGTCATCAGGAGCCATCCTTCCGCATGCGACCCTGTACGACGTGAAGGTGGCCATGATTTCGGACTGTTACCCGCCGCGCGTCGGCGGGATCGAGTCGCAGGTGCGCGACCTGAGCGTCCAGCTGGTCGCGGCCGGACACGAGGTCGAAGTATTCACCGCAACCAACGGCGTTGATAGGCAGCGCAACGGCGCGTCTGAGGTAATCGACGGGGTCACCGTCCATCGACTGGGGGCCCGAGTACCCTTCGGGCTGCCGGTCAACCCGGGCGCGCGTGACCTGCTGCGAGCCCGTCTGGCGCAGGGCGGGTTCGACGTCGCCCATGCGCACGTTGGAGTCATCAGTCCATTCGCCGTGGATGCCGGGGACATCGCACTCGACCTCGGGATCCCACTCGCCGCGACATGGCACTGCGTCCTCGGTCGGTGGGAGCCGTTTGTCCGCAGGCTCGGTTATGCCCGGCGGTGGGCGGACGCGGGTGCGGCGTTGCATGGCGTCTCGGAGAGGGCTGCGGAGCAGGTTCGCCGGATGGCACCCGGTGCAGAGGTTGGGGTGCTCCACAACGGGATCGACCCCGGGAAGTGGCGTGCTGACGAGCCCGGTCTGGGGTCGCATACGGCGCACGCGGCTGAGCCGCTGAGGGTGGTCCTTGCGATGCGCTTCACACCACGCAAGCGGCCGTTGTCCGTGATCGGCATCGTGCGGCGGGCTCGGCTCCTCAGCTCGGAGCTGATAACGCTCGAAATTTGCGGCGGCGGACCGTTGCTCGGCCTCGTCCGCTTGGTCGTGCGCTGGCGTGGTTGGACGGGCTGGGTATCGCTCCCAGGGCGGATCGATCGGAAGCAGTTGATGGAGCACTACGGTGCGGCGGACGTGTATCTCGCGTCCTCGCGGTACGAGTCGTTTGGGATAGCGGCACTGGAAGGGCGGACGGTCGGACTGCCTGTGGTTGCGCTGCGGGGAAGCGGCAGCGAGGACTTCGTTACCGACGGCATCACAGGATTGGTGCGAGATGGTGACGAAGGCATGGCCGCCGGCCTCGTGGAACTCGTTCATGACCGGGACTTGTTGCGGCGTCTGCGTTCCCACAACGAGACCGTTCCGCCGGAGCAGGACTGGGATCAAGTCCTGCGGGCCGTGAGACACGAGTACGTCCGCGCGGTGGCGCGAACGGCCCGATCGTCGACATCTTGAATCTGACGTGTTATCGGCGACGTCATCTCCTCAGCCTCGTCCCTAATAAGTTCGCCGGAGGCGGGCTTGATTGGGCTCGCGGGGTGACGCTGGTGAGAGCACCAGTTGACGGCCCGGATTCGCCGACGGGGTGTTTCAGGGTGGTTCTCGGTCGTGCCGTCCCCGGCGCGTGGTCAGGTCCGTGGGGTCGTAGCTCTCCCAAGCGAATCGGAGGTTGGGTCAGGTCCCAATATGACGTTGCCGCCGGTCCCGGACCTTGCTGCTGACGGTGTCCCTGTCGCGGTGACCTACGGGGCTGCTGGGCTTCTCCGGGCAGGTCTTCTACGCCGGAAAGCTACACCCGATCGGCCAGCGCGACCTGGTCGACCCGTGCGCCACCCATGCCGCGCTCGAGGTGCACACCCGACGACCCGGGGTTCGGGCACCGGTTTTGTCGCCGACGAGCTCACCGACGCTGGCCACGCCGTGTCCGAGCGACGAGTGCGACGGCTGTGCTCCCAGGCGGGGATCGTGTCCGCGCACTCCGGCAAGCGGGGACGGACACGTCGGCGCTGGACGATCGGCACCGCGATGGTTCTGCAGGTCATGCTCGAAATCCGTCCGAAATCCCGGGCAGACCTCCTGACGGCCGACACCCACACCTGGATCTGGCTCGACTGAGCCCTACTGCACTGGGCTTCGACCGACGCGAAGGGAGCTCACGCCCAGCCACGGGGGACCGCGCGGACATACGCGTCGTAATTGTCGAAGAACTGAGCCCGCAAGGCGCCTCCTCGGCCGGAATCTGCAATCGATCGATCACGCGACGAACCCCGCGACCGGTACGACGGCGATCAGCCGGCTACGTGCCACGGCATGACCGGCGAGCGAACCTGCCATGCCGATGTACTCGGGATTGCGCGTCATCCGGTGTGCCCCTTCGGTCACGAGCGCGCCGTCACCACGTCGCGGGACGTCGGATGGACCGGGGTCCGGTGGCGGTGAAACTCCCTGACCGATGAAACCAGAAGTGCTGCCGAGGCTGCCGCAAGCCACCCGCAGCCGGCGGGCGCACCTTGGTGTGTGGCGGGGTCGCCTAAGCGAGAAGGTGCTGCGCGACGACGGCATCCCCGGCCAGCCCGAGTGGGGGACTCGTGTCTGGAGCTTCATCGCTGACCCTTGGTTCATGGTGGTTCGTCCGTCTATCGCCCTGGCCTCGCCGATGAAGGGCCTTGAGGCGCCGCATCCGCAGGATGATGGTCACGACGAAGACCGGGGAGAACGGGATGGTGGCGCCTGCGAGCAGGGGGTTGAGCGTGCCAACCGCGGCGAGGGGGTAGCGCTGCGACGTTGTAGGCGAACGCCCAGAACAGGTTGCTCTCGATGATCGCCAGCGTGCGGCGGGTCAGCCGGATCGCATCGGCCCCCATGCGCAGGTGGCCCCGCACGAGGGTGAGGTCGCTGGGCTCGATGGCGACGTTGGACTACGCCGTGCGGCCATAGGCCGAGGATGTCCGCCACCGCGGTTTTCTGCTGGCCTACGCGTTGGTTGCGGCGGCCTACAGGTTCAGCCACCGACTACGCAACCAGGATGAGCCACGCTGCTTCCAGGGCCCCAACGTGTCACGAGGATGCAAGACGCGACCGGCCGAGGATGGTCTGACCGTCGCAGCCCTCACTTTGCTTCTGCGATCTTGGAAAGCGCGGCTGCTATCTGAGCGTCGCGGCCCTGTGCGGCGTGCTGGTAGCGGAGCGCAGCCTGGGGCGTGGAATGTCCCAGTCTGCCCATGAGCTCAGCCAGCGTGGCCCCCGTTTGTGCCGCCAAGACGGCGCCGGTGTGCCTTAAATCGTGCCAGCGCAGGTCGCTACGTCCAGCCGCGACCCGTGCGGGGTAGAACACGCGGTAGAGGGTCGAGGGTGCAATGTGCGAGGCACCATCGGTGGCTGGGAAAAGCAGTGCCTCCCTGCCACGCACGGGCATCGAGTCGACGTGCACTTTGAGCAGCGGCAGTAGGTGCGGCGGGATCGCCACGTCGCGTGTGCCCGCTTCTGACTTGGGGGTGCCGACAACTATGAGCCCATCGGCGCGCACGACCCCTCGTCGTACATGGATGACGCCGTTCTTGAGGTCGACGTCCTTGCGACGGAGCTCAGTGACCTCTCCAAAGCGCAAAGCACACCAGGTCGACAGCATGAGCATCGGACGGTACTTCATGGGAAGCGCCGCGGCGATCATCTCCAGCTCGGCGAGCGTTGCGGGCTTGACCTTCCGAACACGCTTCGTAGTGCTTGCAGCTCGGATGTGGCACGGGTTCACGGGGATCTTCTCGTCGACCACAGCTGTGCCCAAGATCGTGCGCAACAGCCCGTAAGCGTGGGCTCGCAGGGTCGGCTTGGAGCGGTCTAGGTTTGAGTACCACTCCCGCACGGACTCACTCGTGATCGCCTTCAACGGGACGACGTCGAACGTTGGCAGTATCTGCCGCTCGAGCAACGCTTCGTAGTGGATGTGAGTGCGCGGCTTGAGGTCTCGACGCGCAAGCCAGCGCGGTGCATACTCACCGAGGGTCAGCGCCCGCGGCTGGTCGCTCAGCCTGCTCGGGGGAGTCCAGCGGTCCTCACTGATTCGACGACGTTCGCCCACGAGCCATGCCTCGGCGTCGCCACGGGTGTCGAAGGTGTGCGGGGCGTTGTGAAGCGTCGCGTCAGGTCCGGTGTAGCGCGCGCGGTAACGCTTGCTCGGTAGACGCTGGATCTGCCCGAACGATCTTTTGCCCATGCGCCAGTCACCCTCCAGATTCGCGTTTCGTGTCGGATACGTGTCGGATGAGAGTCTATTCGTGTCGGATTAGGTCCACCAGTGACCAGCGTCAATGGTTGGTGAAGGCGCAGGTCAGGAGTGGTTTATGCCGCTCAAAACCTGATTCCATAAAAACGCGAAAATCTGGTTCGATCCCAGTATCGCCCACCACGAAGACAGCCCCCGACCTGCCGGTCGGGGGCTGTTTCGTGCGCCAGCCGTGTCGGCGACGACCGGCCGTTCGGCCGATACCATCGAGTCCGACGCCTCGGGCCGACTGGCCGGCACTCACTCACCCCTGCAAGGAGCGATGCCCCATGGGCGGACACCACGCGCGTCACGGAGCGGACGACTCGGCGCCGATGCGCTGGCTTGCCGTTGCGGTGATCGTGCCCATCGCCATCGCGACTCTCGCCGCGATGGTGTGGTTGTGGCCGTCCGAGGGCGTGGCCAGGACGGCTCAGGAGTCCGGGGGGGAACAGTTCAACGGCCGAGTGCTCTCGGCCGAGACGACTGCGTGCCCAGAGGGCCAGCCTGTCGGCGAGCGGTGCGGCACGCTCCGGGTGCGCCTGGGTGAGGGCTCCGACGGTGAGGTCGTCGAGACGCCCCTGCCCACCGGCCCGGGAGCGCCCCCGATCACCGAGGGCGAGGACGTCGTGGTCCTCCGGTTCGACACCCCCGAGGGCGGCGAGTATGCCGTCGTCGACCATCAGCGGGCCCGCCCCCTCGTCCTCCTCGGGATCGCCTTCACGCTGGCGCTGGTCGCCTTCGGCCGGTGGCGTGGCCTGTCCGCACTGGCCGGCCTGGGCGTGACGTTCGCGCTGCTCGTGTACTTCGTCGTTCCGGCCATCGTCGGTGGCGAGTCCCCGCTGCTCGTGGCCATCGTCGGCTCGGCAGCGATCATGCTGACGGTTCTCTACCTCACGCACGGCTTCACGTTGTCGACGACCGTGGCCGTGCTGGGGACCCTCATCAGCCTGACCCTGACGGGTGTGCTCTCGGCGGTCACCGTCTCCGCGCTCCACCTCACGGGGATGACCGACGACCTCTCCACGTCCGTGGGACTGTCGCTCGAGATCAACATGGAGGGACTCCTCCTGGCGGGCATCGTCATCGGCTCCCTTGGTGTGCTGGACGACGTCACGGTCACCCAGGCCGCCACGGTGACCGAGCTGGCTCACGCCAACCCGGCCTACGGATTCAGGGATCTCTACCGCGCCGCCAGCCGGGTTGGGCGTTCGCACATCGCCTCCGTGGTCAACACCATCGTCCTGGCGTATGCCGGGTCGTCCCTGCCACTGCTCATCCTCATCGTGTCGAGCGACAACTCCCTCGGTGGTGCCCTGACCGACCAGGTGATCGCGCAGGAGATCGCTCGCAGCGCGGTCGCCACGCTCGGGCTGGTGGCGGCGGTGCCGATCACGACCCTCCTCGCAGCACTGACGCAGAAGCGTGTGCAGGAGCTCGTGCCCTCCGGCGCGACCGGCGAGGGCTGAGCCAGGTCCTCCGGACACGCGGTGGCACACGCCACGATCGTCCATCGACACGAAGGAACGTCACATGACGCGCTACACACTGAGACTTGCTTCCGCCACAGCAGCCGCTGCCCTCGGGGCCGTCCTGGCATCCACCTCAGCATCGGCAGCACCTTCGGACGCCGCCACGTACGGCCAGCATGTTCGAGAATGCGTCCAGTCCATGGGCTTCGACCAGACCCACAACCCCGGCATGCACCAAGGCATCTCGATGTGGAGCCCCACCCACACCTGTTGAGGCCACGGCGACGTCGTGCGAGCGAGGTCAGGCCCGGTGAAGGGGAAGCCGGATGGTGAACTCGGCTCCGCTCCCGGGTCCGGGGCTTGATGCGGACAGTCCTCCGCCGTGTGCCTCGACGAGTGCCTTGCTGATGGTCAGGCCGATGCCGCTGCCGCCGCGCACGCGGCTGCGGGCCGGGTCGGCGCGGTAGAACCGCTCGAAGACGTGGACCAGATGATGTGCCTCGATCCCTTCGCCGTTGTCCGTCACGGTGATCTCGACCCAGCCGGGGTCGGGCTTGCTCACGGAGACCCGGACGTGACCGCCGGGGGGTGTGTGCTGCAGCGCGTTGTCGAGCAGGTTGGCCAGCACCTGCGCCATGCGGTCCGGGTCGGCCATCACGGAGCCCACAGGCCGGATGTCCGGTTCGAGGGTCACTCGTTTCGCGTCGTACGTGTCGTGGGCAGCCGCCGTGGCCGACTCCACCAATGTGCTCGTCTCCGTGGGCACCGGTCGGAGGTCGAGCCCCCCTTCCTCCGCTCGGGCGACGGCGCCGATGTCCTCGGCGAGGCGCTGGAGGCGGGCCGTGTTGCCGTGCAACACCTCGAGAGTCTGGTCGTCAAGGCCGCGAACACCGTCCTCGATCGCCTCCAGGTGGGCTTCGATGCTGCCCAACGGTGTCCGCATCTCGTGCGCGAGGTCGGCCAGGAGGCGTCGGCGGGTGGTTTCGACGTCGCCGAGGCGCTGGGCGAGATCGTTGATGGTGGTGGCGAGCTGGTCGAACTCGGACCCCAGGCCGGGGCTGGGCACCTGTGACCGGTAGTGCCCGCTCGCGATCTTGGAGGCGGAGTGAGCGACGGCAGCGGTCGAGCGCTGCACGCGCCGCGTGAAGAACGCCGTGACCCCAAGAGCGAGCACCACGGACGCCGTCAAAGCCACGCCCAGCGCGATGAGCAGGGCCGACCCGAACGCCTCCTCCACATGGCCGGCCTCGCTGGGGGAGTGACCGACGCCGGCCTGGCGCAGGTGGTCGTGGAAGATGCTCGGGCCGACGACAGAGGCAACCAGCCAGGTGGTGACAGCACCCGCGACCAGCACGAGCGTCTGAGCGATGAGCAGGCGCGGCGCCAGGCCGGCACGCCCCGACCCCCATGCCTGCCGCCGAGTCCGGGTCACTCGCCCGTCCCCATCCGGTAGCCGATGCCGCGCACCGTCCGGATGAAGCGGGCGGCTCCGGCGTCGTCGCCGAGCTTGCGCCGCAGATGGCCGATGTGGACGTCAACCAGGTGTTCGTCACCGACCCACGTCTGGCCCCACACCTGGTCGATGAGCTGGCGTCGGCTGAACGCCATCTGTGGTCGCGCCGACAGGACGGCCAGCACGTCGAACTCGGTCCGTGTCAAGGACACCGCTTCGTCGTCGAGCCAGACGTCGCGTCCGGTGGGATCGATGGCCAGGCTGCCGAACCTGCGCAAGGTCGGGCGGTCGTCTGCGCCGTCCATCGGGCGGGGCCGACGCCGCATGGCTCGAAGTCGTGCCACGAGCTCGCGCGGGCTGAAGGGTTTGGTCATGTAGTCGTCCGCGCCGACCGACAACCCGATCAGGGTGTCGAGCTCGTCGGCCCTCGCGGTCAGCATCACCACGTAGGCGTCGGAGAAGGTGCGCAGCTGACGGCACACCTCGATGCCGTCCTGGCCCGGAAGGCCGAGGTCGAGCACGACGACGTCGGGGTCGACGGCGCGAGCCGCCTGCACGGCGGCCACGCCGTCATGGCTGAGGCGGACCTCGTAGCCCTCGCGCTCGAGGTAGCTGCCGATGAGCGTGGCCATGGGCAGGTCATCCTCGACGAC
>NZ_AVPL01000066.1 GCF_000768695.1 Knoellia aerolata DSM 18566 | reverse complement strand
GAGGACGGGCGCTGGGCGCGGTCGTCACGTCCGCTGCGGTCGTCGCGGCGCTCGGGACGCTCGGCGCGGGCCGCGCGCTCCTCGCGATCCCACCGGGGGCTGCGCTCCGAGCGGGGGGCCTTGGTCCGGGAGGGACCGTCGGGCTGGCCGCGGTGGTGCTTCTTGGGGCCCTTGGACTGGGCGGCGGCCTTCTGCGACGAGGTCCAGCGCGGCTTCTTGGCGCCGGGGGAGGTGTTCTTGGGCATGGTTGAGCACTCGATTCGAGTCGATGGTGGGGGCGTTGACAACCCTCCACGGCGACTTCTGTGTCAACGAGATCAAGCGGGCAGAACGCAGGCGCCGGACGTGGCGCAAGGGTCCATGTTACCAGCGATCGACGTCCGGACCTGCCAGCCGACGGTTCGCGAGGGTGGCTGCGAGGGCCCCGAGGGCGACGCCGGCGACGTCCGCGACGGCGTCCCACGGGTCCCCGGAGCGGCTCGCGAGCAGTCGACCCTGGACGACCTCGCTCACCGGTGCGTGCAGCGCCATGACCGTCACCACCGGCAGCAGCGGCAGCCGGGCGAGCACCGCGAAGAACACGGGCAGGCCGAACACGAAGACGTGGACGAGCTTGTCCCCGTAGGGGAACGACCCCCCGCCGACCCCAGAGGGTGCGTAGATGACGACGAGCTGGACGAGCAGCGCGACGAGCGCCGGGGCCAGGGCCCACCGGCGCGACCCGGAGCTCACGCCCTCACGGGATCGCGGTCTTGCCGGTCGCGGCCGCGGAGACGGCGGCAGCGACGACCTCGGCGACACCCGGGTGGAAGACGCTGGGGATGATGTACGTCGCGTTGCGCTCGTCGTCCTTGACGACCGCCGCGAGGGCGTCGGCCGCGGCGAGGAGCACCTCGGGGGTGAGCACCTTGGAGCCGGAGTCGAGCAGCCCGCGGAAGACGCCCGGGAAGACGAGGACGTTGTTGATCTGGTTGGCGAAGTCGGAGCGACCCGTCGCGACCACCCTGGCGTACTTGGCCGCGTCGACCGGGTCGACCTCGGGCGTCGGGTTCGCCATCGCGAAGACGACGGCGTCGTCGGCCATCGTCGCGATGTCCTCACCGGTGAGGATGTCCGGCGCCGACACGCCGAGGAAGACGTCGGCTCCGGCGAGCGCCTCGACGAGGGTGCCGGTGAACCCGTCCGCGTTGGTGTGCTCGGCGATCCACGTGTGGTTGGGGTGCTCCCCCGACATGACGTCGTCACGACCGAGGTGGATGACCCCGTGCATGTCGGCGACGACGACGTTGCGCGCACCGGCGTACAGGAGCAGCTTGAGGATCGCGGTCCCCGCCGCACCCGCGCCGCTCATGACGAGCCGCACGTCCTCGAGGCGCTTGCCGACGACGGCGAGGGCGTTGCGCATCGCCGCGAGCGCGACGATCGCCGTGCCGTGCTGGTCGTCGTGGAAGACCGGGATGTCGAGCTCGGCGCGCAGGCGCTCCTCGATCTCGAAGCAGCGCGGGGCCGAGATGTCCTCGAGGTTGATGCCGGCGAAGACCGGCGAGATGGCCTTGACGGTGGCGATGATCTCCTCGGTGTCGGTGGTGTCGAGGCAGATCGGGAAGGCGTCGATGTCGGCGAAGCGCTTGAACAGCGCCGCCTTGCCCTCCATCACCGGCATGGCGGCGAGCGGGCCGATGTTGCCCAGCCCGAGGACCGCGGTCCCGTCGGTGACCACGGCGACGGTGTTGCGCTTGATCGTCAGCCGCCGGGCGTCCTCCGGGTTCTCGTAGATCGCCATGCAGACGCGGGCCACACCCGGGGTGTAGATGAGCGAGAGGTCGTCACGGTTGCGGATGGGCACCTTGGACTCGATCCGCAGCTTGCCGCCGAGGTGCATGAGGAAGGTGCGGTCCGAGACCCGGCCGATCTCGACGCCCTCGACCCCGCGCATCTTCTCGACGATCTCGTCGGCGTGCTCCGGGTCGCGCGTCATCAGGGTCACGTCGACGCGAACGCTCTCGTGTCCCGAGGCGGTGACGTCGAGACCGGTGACCACCCCGCCGGCCTGCTCGACGACCCCGGTGAGCTCGCTCACGGCGGTGGCACGCGCCGGGACGACGAGCCGGACGGTGACGGAGTTGGCGGCAGAGGGGAGGGCCATGGGCACGATTCAACCCGCTACTCGCGAGTTCGACGCAATCGACCCGCCCGATCGCCGCGCCCTACAGTGACCCCCATGAGCGACCACGTGGAAGTCACCGGTCATGGCGTGCACTCCGTGGTCCCCGACCTCGTCGTCGTGCGCGCCCGCGTCCAGTGCGACGCCGGTGACGTGGCCGGCGCCCTCGAGCAGGCGTCGTCCCGGACGGCCGCGGCGCTCCAGGCCGCCGCCGACCACGGCGTGGAGGCGCGGGACAGGCGCACCGACGACGTGGGGATCCACCCGCGCCACGACCAGCACGGGCAGAGCGTCGTCGGCTACACGGCATACCAGGCGCTCCACCTCACGGTCCGCGACCCCTCCCGCGTGGGTGCCCTGCTCCAGGCCCTGGCGGGCGCGGCCGGGGACGCGCTCGCCGTCGACGGCATCGAGATGGCGGCGGAGCACAGCCCGGCCGCCGTCGAGGCGGCGCGCGAGGCGGCCTTCGCCGACGCGAGGGCGCGGGCCTCGCACTACGCCGCGCTCGCCGGCGTCACGCTCGGCAGGGTCGTCGCGATCCGCGAGGGCGGCGCCGAGGACCACCGGCCGCGCCCGATGATGGCCCGCTCGGCGGACGCGTTCCGCGGGGCGATGCCGGTCGAGGGCGGCACCCACGCGGTCTCGACCTCCGTCACGGTGCGCTGGGAGCTGTCGTGAGCTGGCTCGACGCCCTCGGCTGGTTCGGGTCCGCGCTCCTCGTCTTCTCCCTGCTCCAGGCACGCATCCTGCGCCTTCGCCTCCTCAACACCGTCGCCTGCGGCATCCTCACCGTCTTCAACGCCCTCATCGAGGTGTGGCCGATGGTGGCGATGAACGTCGTCCTCGCCGCGATCAACCTCTGGTTCATCGCGAAGCTGCTGCGGGACAAGAACGACGCCGACGCCTTCCGGGTCATCGAGGTCGAGGAGGACGACGCCTACTTCCAGCACTTCCTCGACGTCGAGCGCGCCGAGATCGCCAGGTTCAACCCGGGGTTCACCGGCGTGACCGAGTCCGCCTCACGCTTCGCCTACCTCGTGGTCCACGGGCACGAGACCGTCGGCGTGGTCGTGGTGCGCGACGTCGGCGACGGCGTCGGACAGGTCGAGCTCGACTACGTCACCGCGCGCTACCGGGACTTCACGCCCGGCGAGTTCGTGTGGCGCCACAGCGGCCTGTTCACCGGCCACGGGTGGCGCACCATCCGCACTCCCGACGCCATGGTGGGCGCCTACTACGAGCGGATCGGCTTCCGCCGCGACGGCGGGGCCTGGGCGCTCGACATCGCCGGCGTCGCGCGCCCCTGAGCCGCGCCCCTCCCCCGCCCGGTCGGAGCGGTCAGGCCTCGGCCCCGAGGTGGCGCCGCACCGCCGGGGCGAACGGGCTCCACGCGAACCAGTGCGGCAGCGCCCGCCTGAGGTGTGCGGGTCCGGTCAGCGCGAGGCTGCCCTCGGAGAGCGCGTGCCCGTAGGTGACGATCCCGGAGAACACCCGCATGAGCGCCACCGGGTCGGTGGTGACGACGAGGTCGTTCTCGAAGCCCGGGGGGTCGGTGCACACGGACGTGTCCCGCCGCTCGATGACCATCCAGATCCGCGTGGGGTCGGCGCCGGTGTAGTCGAACTCGACGACCGTGCGGTGCGCGGGCAGCTGGTCGGCCACGAGGCGCCGCGACATCCACCAGGTGAGGGTGACGGGGTCGACCTCGCGAGGCTCCGGCTCGCTGAACATCCACCGCACGGCCCACTCCCCCGCCGCCATGATCACCCCCTCGAGGTCACGCCCCGCCGGCGTGAGGTGGTACTCGTGACCAGCGGGCAGCGCGACCCTCTCGACGACGCCCTTGCGCTCGAGGTGGTCGAGCCGCTGCTTGAGCAGCGACCGGGAGATCCCCGGCAGGCCACGGTCGATCTCGTTGAACCGGCGGCCGCCGAGCACGAGCTCGCGGATGATCAACGGCGTCCAGCGCTCCGCGAACACGGAGCTGGCCAGCGCGACCGGGCAGTACTGGGAGTACTCCTTCACCTCTCGAGTGTGGGGCCGCGCCCGGCGCAAGTCCAGAAACTGTCCCGTCGGGGTCCAGTTCCCGCTCTGGCCGGGCGGGTCGCAGGGGCGCCACGCTCGACCCACACACCCCGCACCCAGGAGGAACCATGAGCACCACCTTCGACCCCGTGGCCTTCAAGAGCACGACGCGCACCCAGTGGGAGTCCGCCGCCGAGGCGTGGCACCGGTGGGGTCCCGCCGTCGAGTCCTGGCTCGGGGAGGCGACCGAGCGGATGCTCGACGACGTCCACCTCACCGCCGGGTCGCGTGTCCTCGACGTGGCCGCGGGCGCCGGTGGCCAGACGCTCGCCGCCGCCCGCCGAGTGGGCCCGACGGGCCACGTGCTGGCCACCGACATCTCCCCCGCGATCCTCGAGTTCGCCGCGGCCGAGGCGGCCCGGGCGGGACTGGACACCGTCGCCACCCTGGAGGCCGACGGCGAGGACCTCTCGGCGGTCGCGGACGGGAGCGTCGACGCGGCGATCTCCCGGGTCGGCCTCATCTACTTCCCCGACCAGCGCCGGGCGCTGGGCGAGATCCGACGCACGCTCCGGCCGGGTGGCCGGATCTCCGCCGTCGTCTACTCGACGCCGGAGCGCAACGGCTTCTTCTCGATCCCGGTCGGGATCATCCGCCGGGTCGCCGGCCTGCCGGCACCCGGTCCCGGACTGCCCGGTCCGTTCAGCCTCGGGGGCCCGGGGGTGGCGGAGGCCGCGTACGTCGACGCGGGCCTCGTCGACGTCAGCGTGACCCCCGTCCCGTCCCCGGTGCGCCTGGCGAGCGCCGCGGAGTGCGTGCGGTTCGAGCAGGAGTCGTTCGGTGCCCTGCACCAGATGCTCTCCGGCCTGGACGAGGGCGCTCGGGACGACGCGTGGGCCGAGATCGAGGAGGCGCTGGGTCAGTTCGACGGACCGGACGGCTTCGTCGGTCCCTGCGAGATGCTCGTCGTGTCGGGCACCCGCCCCTGACCGTCGTCCCGACGGTGCCGGTCGAGGGTGATCCTCACGCGGTGGCCGGTGATGACGACGGCCAGCCACGCCAGGCCCACCGCCCACCCGGCGACGACGTCGGTGAGCCAGTGGTGGCCGAGGAACACGCGGGACAGCCCCATGCCGACGACGAGGACGCCCAGCACGACGATGACCAGCGCCCGCACTCGCCTGCGGTTGATCCAGAGGACGAGCAGGTATGCCGTGAGCCCGAGGATGACGGTCGCGTTGAGCGTGTGCCCCGACGGGAAGCTCGGTGAGGTCTCGAACGGCGGCACGGCGAGCGACTCCGGAGGGCGCAGCCGCGCGGTGAGCTGCTTGCCCGACACCGTCATGGCCAGCGACCCCAGGCCGGCGATGGCCATGAGGACGACGGGCGTCCAGCGTCGCCACAGGAGCGCGAGCCCCACGGCGACGACGACCGCGACGACCGGCATGACGACGGGGCCGCCGAGGTCGGTGAAGTGGGTGGCCAGCTCGGACCGGAACGGGGTGCGGGCGGCCACGGCCGCGTCGAGCACCGGCTGGTCGACGGCGGCGATGCCGTCGCGGTCGACCACGTCCTCGTAGACCTCGGCCGTGGCCGCGGTGAAGCCCCAGACGAGGGCGAGACCGACTCCGGCGGTGAGGAGCAGCGCGACGTTGGACACCGACCAGCGCAGGACGCCGGCCACGAGCCGGGCGGTGGGCGCCACGAGGCGCACGAGCAGGCGCCCGAGCGCCGAGCGCCAGTCGGCCAGGTCGCGTGCCCCCACGCGCTCCTCGTCGTGGGGTGCGGGAGGCTGCGGGTCGGCGGACGGCATACGAGATCGTCACACATCCGGACACACGAACACCCGGCACGGTCAGCGAGGCTGACCGACCGGGTGTCGGGCGGTGGGATGACCACGGTGGTGGAGGTGGCGGGAATCGAACCCGCGTCCACTGACGGGAAACCAAGACTTCTCCGGGTGCAGTGCGCTACGGATTTTCTCGGCCCCAGGGCTCGCGCGCACACGTTCCCTGACAGGCCCAGTCGGATTGGAGTCCCACGCCACCCCCCGACAAGGGTGACGCAGCAAGTTCTCTAGCTGACGCCAGACACTGAGTCGAGAACTACCTCAGGCTGACGGACTTCGGAGCTCGCTCAGGCGGCGAGGGCGAAGTCGGTGCGCTTGGAGTTGGCACCTATTGGTTTGCACGGATCGTTAACGAGATAACCGTGCATCCTCGACCCGCTTCTCTTGATCCGCCGATCAATGTCGAAACCGATCACCCCCGTGAGGGGGCTCATCCCACGCTGTTCAGTTGTCTTCGCCGGTTGCAACACCGGACGTGCCTCCAGTATGCCGGGTCGTCACGACAGCGACCAACCGAATGGCCCGGCGGAGGCCGGTGCAGTGGTGGGCGTCAGGAGACCGCGGCTGCGATGGCCTCGGCGAGCGGGGTCGTCGGGCGGCCGAGGAGGCGCGAGAGGTCACCGGTCTCGACGAGCAGCCCCCCGTGCTTGAGTCCGTCGTCGCTGGACGCGAGAGCCTGGGCGTAGCCCTCGGGCAGCCCGGCGCCGACGAGGGCCGCGGCGTAGTCGGCGACGGTGAGGTCGCGGTAGGCCACCGGCGTCCCGGACTGCTCGGACAGCTCGGCCGCGTACTCGGCGAGGGTGAAGGCCTGGTCACCACCGAGCTCGTAGACCTGCCCGGCGTGGCCGTCCTCCGTGACGACGACCGCGGCCGCCTCGGCGAAGTCGGCGCGCGTCGCCGCGCTGACCCGGCCCTCCCCCGCGGCGCCGAGCACCGCGCCGTGCTCGAGCTGCACGGGGAGCTGCGAGGTGTAGTTCTCGACGTACCAGGAGTTGCGCAGCAGCACGGTGGGCAGACCCGAGGCGGCGAGCGCCTCCTCGGTGGCCCTGTGCTCCCCGGCGAGACCGAGCGACGACGTGTCGGCGCGCACGATGCTCGTGTAGGCGACGAGCTCGACGCCGGCACGGACGGCGGCGTCGACGACGTTCTGGTGCTGCTGGACGCGTCGGCCCACCTCGCTGCCCGAGACGAAGAGGAGCCGGTCGACCCCGGCAAGGGCCGCGTCGAGCGAGGCCGCGTCGTCGAAGGACCCGGTCCGGACGGTGACGCCGCGCTCGGCGAGGTCGCTCGCGCGACCCGCGTCGCGGACGAGGGCGACGACGTCGCCGGCCGCGACACCGCGGGCGAGGAGGGAGTCGATGGCGAGGCGGCCGAGCTGGCCGGTGGCACCGGTCACGAGGATCGTGGTCATGGGATGGGGCCTTTCGAGGTGGGTCACGCGGAGCTGACACTGGGGCAACGGGCTGCCGACCGGCATACTTCCCATTGGTGAGTACCCACTTTGAAGTAAGGTACGGACATGCTGGTGAGCACCGCCCTGCGCGAGTCCTTCCCCGACGGCGTCTTCGTGGCGGGCTGCCCCAGCCGCACCGTCCTCGACCACGTCATGAGCAAGTGGGGCCCGCTCGTCCTCCTCGCGCTCGCCGACGACGAGCCGGTGCGGTGGAGCGAGCTGCGCCGTCGGGCCGAGGGCGTGAGCGAGAAGATGCTCGCCCAGACGCTGCGCACGCTCGTCGCCGACGGGTTCGTCCACCGCGAGGCGCGGCCGGTCGTCCCGCCGCACGTCGAGTACTCCCTCACCCCGAGAGGTCTCGAGCTCGCCGCGCTGCTCCAGCCGCTCATGGTGTGGATGGTGCAGAACGCCCCCGAGATCCTCGAGGGCGCCGCCGCGAGCCAGGCCTGAGGCGCGGGAGGGTCAGCCGACCGCGTGGACGCGCTCCCACGCGTCGCCGCCGAGGGCGATGGCCGCGGCCGGGAACAGGCCGTTCTCCTCGCGGTCGATGTGCCGGCGCAGGGCGACCTCGAAGTCCGCCATGACGTCGTGGCGGCCCCCGGCGATCGCGGACAGCTGCGCGTCGAGGCCGTGGTGCTCGGCGCACAGCTGGTCCACCTCGTCGGTGAACTCCTCGTCCTGCCGCAGCTCCGCGAAGAGGGAGCGCTCCTCGCTGGCCGTGTGCGGGTCGAGCATCCCGGCGAGCGCCGCGGCGCTCGAGGCGATGTCGGCCTCGACACCCGAGGCGACGCTGCGCCGCAGGTCACCGAGACCGTTGACGATGTCCTCGTGCTCGGCGGTGAAGCGGCCGATGATCTCGATCGCCTGGCACCCGCAGTAGCTGCACATCTGCCGATCGTGCCACGCGCGTCGTCCGGGTGTCGCGGGGCTCTCAGGCCGCCGCGGCGATCCCCTGCTCGGCCGGGTCCTCGGCGAGCAGGAAGCGCTGGAGCCCGGCGAGGTCGTCGGTGTTGAGGACGTCCACGTCGGCGGCGACGAGCTCGCGCCACAGCGCCTCGCGGTTCGGCAGGGCCGCGTCGGGGGTCGCCCAGAAGCGGACGTCGTGGCCGGCCGCGTGGGCCTGCGCGACGATGGCGCGCAGCTTCTCGCGCTCGGCGGCCGGCATCGGGCCGACGCCCCGCCAGGTGAAGTACTTGGTCCAGTTGTCGCTCACCAGGGGCATGAGCGAGGCAGGGATGCCCGCGCCCAGGTCCGGGAGCCGGCCGTCGTAGAACGAGAACCGGGTCGTGGCCGCCCGCATCGCGGCGAGGTCGCGGTTGCCCGAGATCACGGCGGTGACGGCGCGCTCGTGGACCCGGCCCTGACGGTAGGCGGTGACGAGCTGCGGGTACGCCGCGAGCTGGCTGTCGATGACGGGCCAGGCCGCCGCGCCGGCGCTCTTGACGTCGATGAGGAGCCGGAACGACGCGTCCCACCGCGGGTACACCGAGCCGCCGTTCTCGCGGAGGCGCTGGGCGAGCGGCTCGAGGTAGGTCTCCCGCAGGGTGCGGTCGAGGTCGGGGCCGTCGTGCCCGATGTAGAGCTCACCGTCGACGAGCCACACGTCGGCCTCGGCCGAGGTGAAGCCGTGGTCGAGGGCGTCGAGCAGGGGGCGGTCGTGCTCGTAGTCGTTGTGGGCGTGCGCACGCTCCAGCGGCTGCACGCTCGACTGGTGCGGTGGGGCCGCGACGGCACCCGGCACGGCGACGAGGCCGGTGCACAGCAGCGCGGTGAGGAGGACGAGGACGCGGGCGAACGGCATACGGGTCATGGATCCACCCTGCCGCGTCACGGTGGATCGCGCGCGTCGAGGACGCGTCGAGCGTCCGGACTGTGGGCGAACGGTCTCACGGGCTGGTCGGTCACTACGCTTTCCGCAGACCGTTTCCCCTTCCTCCGGAGGTATGCCGTGTTCCGCAAGGTCCTCGTCGCCAACCGTGGGGAGATCGCCGTCCGGGCGTTCCGCGCCGCCACCGAGCTGGGCGCCAAGACCGTGGCCGTCTTCCCCCACGAGGACCGCAACTCCGAGCACCGCCTCAAGGCCGACGAGTCGTACCAGATCGGCGAGGAGGGCCACCCGGTCCGCGCCTACCTCGACCACGCGAACATCGTCCGCGTCGCCGTGGAGTGCGGCGCCGACGCGATCTACCCCGGGTACGGCTTCCTGTCCGAGAACCCCCTCCTCGCCGAGGAGTGCGCGGCGCACGGCATCACGTTCATCGGGCCTCCGCCGCGGGTGCTGCACCTCACCGGCAACAAGTCCAAGGCGATCGCCGCCGCCCGCGAGGCGGGGCTTCCGACGCTGCGCGGGTCCGAGGCCGGCACCGATCTCGACGCCCTCGAGGCCGCCGCCGGCGAGATCGGCTTCCCCGTCTTCGTCAAGGCGGTCTCCGGCGGTGGGGGCCGTGGCATGCGCCGAGTCAACGACCGGTCCACCCTGCGCGACGCCCTCGAGGCGGCCCAGCGCGAGGCCGACGCCGCGTTCGGCGACCCGACGCTCTACATCGAGGAAGCCGTCATCGACCCTCGGCACATCGAGGTGCAGATCCTCAGCGACGGGACCGACGACGGCACCGGCGACGCGAACGGAGGTGTCCTGCACCTGTACGAGCGCGACTGCTCCGTGCAGCGGCGCCACCAGAAGGTCGTCGAGATCGCCCCGGCACCCAACCTCGACCCCGGGCTGCGCGACCGGATGTGCGACGACGCGGTCCGCTTCGCGCGCGAGATCGGCTACGTCAACGCCGGCACCGTGGAGTTCCTGCTCGGCAAGGACGGCCGCTACGTCTTCATCGAGATGAACCCGCGCATCCAGGTCGAGCACACCGTGACCGAGGAGGTCACCGACGTGGACCTCGTCGTCTCCCAGATGCGGATCGCGTCCGGCGAGACCTTCGAGGAGCTCGAGCTGCGCCAGGAGGACATCGTCCTGCGCGGCGCGGCGCTCCAGTGCCGCATCACCACCGAGGACCCCGCCAACGGGTTCCGCCCCGACGCCGGCACGATCACCGTCTACCGCTCGGCGGGCGGCGGCGGCGTGCGCCTCGACGGCGGCACCGTCTTCGTCGGAGCGCGGGTCTCGCCGCACTTCGACTCCATGCTCGTCAAGCTCACCTGCCGTGGCCGCAGCTTCCCGATGGCGGTCCGTCGGGCGCGACGGGCGTTGGCGGAGTTCAGGATCCGTGGCGTCTCCACCAACATGAGGTTCCTCGAGGGCGTCCTCGCCGACCCGGTGTTCCAGGCCGGCGAGGCGACGACGTCGTTCATCGACGAGCGACCCGAGCTGCTCACCGCGCGCACTCCGGCGGACCGGGGCACCAAGCTCCTCACGTACCTCGCCGACGTCACCGTCAACCAGCCGCACGGGCCGGCGCGCACCCACGTCCGGCCGCGAGCCAAGCTGCCCGCGCTCGACCCGGACACGGCGGTGCCCCCCGGCTCGCGCGACCTGCTCCAGCGGGTCGGGCCGGCCGAGTTCGCGCGACTGCTGCGCGAGCGCACGTCCGTGGCGGTGACCGACACGACGTTCCGCGACGCCCACCAGTCGCTCCTCGCCACCCGGATGCGCACCCGCGACCTGCTCCACGTCGCCGGCCACGTCTCGCACCTCACCCCCGAGCTGCTCTCCATGGAGGCGTGGGGCGGCGCGACCTACGACGTGGCCCTGCGCTTCCTCAGCGAGGACCCGTGGGAGCGCCTGTCGCTGCTGCGGTCCGCCATGCCCAACATCCCGCTCCAGATGCTGCTGCGCGGCCGCAACACCGTGGGCTACACGCCCTACCCGACCAGGGTCACCGACGCGTTCGTCCACGAGGCGGCCCGCACCGGACTCGACATCTTCCGCATCTTCGACTCGCTCAACGACGTCGGCCAGATGCGCCCCGCCGTCGAGGCCGTGCTCGCGACCGACACGGCGGTCGCCGAGGTGGCGCTCTGCTACACCGGCAACCTCAGCGACCCGGGCGAGACGCTCTACACGCTCGACTACTACCTCCGGCTCGCCGAGCAGATCGTCGACACCGGGGCTCACGTCCTCGCCATCAAGGACATGGCCGGCCTGCTGCGCGCACCGGCTGCCCGCACCCTCGTCACCGCCCTGCGCGAGCGGTTCGACCTCCCGGTCCACCTCCACACCCACGACACCGCCGGCGGCCAGGTCGGCACCCTGCTCGCGGCCATCGACGCCGGGGTCGACGCGGTGGACGCCGCCTGCGCGTCCATGGCGGGCACCACGAGCCAGCCGTCGCTGTCGGCCCTCGTCGCCGCGACCGACGGGACCGAGCGCGCCACGGGCCTCGACATCGACCACGTCTTCGCGCTCGAGCCGTACTGGGAGGCGGTCCGACAGCTGTACGGCCCCTTCGAGAGCGGCCTGCCCTCCCCCACCGGCCGGGTCTACTTCCACGAGATCCCCGGTGGCCAGCTGTCGAACCTGCGCCAGCAGGCGATCGCCCTCGGCCTCGGGGACAGGTTCGAGGACATCGAGGACATGTACGCCGCGGCCAACCGCATCCTCGGGAACATCGTCAAGGTCACTCCGAGCAGCAAGGTCGTCGGCGACCTCGCCCTCGCGCTCGTCGGCGCGGGTGCCGACCCGGCCGAGTTCGAGGAGAACCCGACGAGGTTCGACATCCCCGCCTCGGTCATCGGCTTCCTCGAGGGCGAGCTGGGCGACCCCCCGGGGGGCTGGCCGGAGCCGTTCCGCACCAAGGCCCTCCAGGGGCGCCACGGGAAGCCCCGGGACACCGAGCTGACACCGGAGCAGGAGAGCGCCCTCGAGGCCCATCCACAAGCGACCCTCAACGAGCTGCTCTTCCCGGGCCCGACCCAGGACTACCGCACGTCCACGGAGCGCTACGGCGACCTGTCCGTGCTCGGCACCGTCGAGTTCCTCCACGGGCTCGACCACGGCCGCGAGTACGAGGTGGAGATCGAGGCCGGCAAGCGGCTGCTCCTCGGGATCTCCTCGATCGGCGACGCCGACGCCAAGGGCATGCGCACCGTGATGTGCACCCTCAACGGCCAGTTCCGCCCGATCACCGTCCGCGACGCCTCGATCCAGGTCGACGTCAAGGCCGCGGAGAAGGCCGAGCCGGGCAACCCGGCCCACGTCCCGGCCCCCTTCGCGGGGGTCGTCACGCCGGCCGTCGCCGAGGGTGACACGGTCGCGGCGGGGGACGTCGTCGCCACCATCGAGGCGATGAAGATGGAGGCCAACATCACCGCACCGAGTGCCGGAACGGTCGAACGGCTCGCCATCGGGGGCCACCAACAGGTCGAGGGCGGAGACCTCCTGCTCGTCCTCCACGGGTTAACCTGACAGGGCATCCGTGCGTCAAGACGTGGCGCCTCGAGGGTGCAGATCCCTTTCCGCACGACCAAGGAGCTTCACCATGGGTATCGGAGACAAGATCGACAACATGACTGACGACGCCGCGGGCAAGGCCAAGGAGGCCACCGGCAAGGCGACCGACGACGAGGGCCTCGAGGCCGAGGGTCGCGCGGACCAGTCCAAGGCAGACCTCAAGCAGGCCGGCGAGAAGGTCAAGGACGCCTTCAAGAACTGAGCCGCCCGCAACGAGCACGAAGGCCGGTCACCCCACAGGGTGACCGGCCTTCGTCGTCGGTATGCCGGTAGGCGCGTTCGGGAGGAGTCGGGCGGATGGCCGTGCGCGCGTTCGGGACGAGTCGGGCGCGGGAGTCGCGGGTATGCACGTGCGCGCGTTCGGGACGAGTCGGGCGGATGGCCGTGCGCGCGTTCGGGACGAAGTCCCGACTGAGCGTGCACGGTCATCCGCACGACGAGCGCGTCCACCGTGCAGTGAGCGGATCAGCCGAGGGCGTCGAGCAGCGCCTTGGTGAACGCGGGCAGGTCGTCGGGGTTGCGGCTGGTGATGAGGTTGCCGTCGACGACGACCTCCTCGTCCTTCCACGTGGCGCCGGCGTTGCGCAGGTCGGTCTGCAGGCTGGGCCACGACGCCAGCGTGCGTCCCTTCAGGACGCCGGCCTCGATGAGAGTCCACGGCGCGTGGCAGATGGCGGCCACCGGCTTGCCGGACTCGACGAACGCTTTGATGAACGCGACGGCGTCGGCGTCCATCCGCAGGGCGTCCGGGTTGGCGACACCCCCCGGCAGGACGAGCGCGTCGAAGTCGTCGACGGACGCGTCCTTGACGAGCCCGTCGACCGGACGGGTCTCCGCCTTGTCGAGGTGGTCGAAGGTCTGCACCGTGCCGGGCTCGGTGCTCAGCAGCGTGGCCGAGTGGCCGGCGCCGGTGACGGCGTCCCAGGGGTCGGTGAGCTCGACTCGCTCGATGCCTTCGGGTGCAGTGAGGAATGCGATCGTCTTGTCCATGCCCCCCACGCCATCACGGATGGCACCGACCCACCACCTCCCTAGGGAGGGAGCCTGCGGGCATCGAGTCGTCCGTATGCCGGTGCGCGCGTTCGGGACGAAGTCCCGACTGAGCGCGCGACGGCATACGCACGACGCCTGGAGTGGGTGCGAGTACGTATGCCGGTGCGCGCGTTCGGGACGAAGTCCCGACTGAGCGCGCACCGGCATACGGACGACGACCGGATGGATCGGGCGAGCGGTCACCAGGACCCGCCGCCACCTCCCCCTCCGCCCCCGCCGGAGAACCCTCCACCCCCGGAGAACCCGCCACCCCCGAGCCCGGAACCGCCCGACGACCCGGGCGTCGACACGAACGTGCCCGCGGCCTGCGTCGAGAAGGAGTCCATGCTCGAGGCGACGTGGCCGAAGTTCCAGCCGACCATCGGGCCGAGGTACCACGTGGGGGCCGCGATGACGTGACCCGCGGCCGCCGCCGCACTGGCGACCTCCTCGAACACCGACGCCCAGCGGTCGGCGAGGCCGAACACGATGGCGTAGGGCAGGAACCTGCTGAAGACGTCCTGCGCCTCCTCCCACCGGATCTGGTTGGCCTCCGCCGTGGCGATGTAGCGCTCGAAGCCCTGGGCCTGGGCGAGGACCGCGCTGCCCTCGGCGGTGCGCGAGGCCATGCGCCGCCCGAGGACCTGGACGATGAGCCCGGCGACGACGAGCCCGCCTCCGAAGACCCACCCCATGCCGACGAGCGAGCTGCCACCGAGATCGCCGAGGGCCGGTGTGAGGAAGAAGAGGGCGAGGCCGCCGAGGATGAGCAGGAGGATCCCGAGACCGGACCACGCGGAGCGCTGCGCGTCCGGTGAGCGCCGGAACCAGTGGCGCTGCACGGCCTCGGTGTACATCATCTCCTGGACCTGCTTGAGCGTCTCCGCGAAGGTGTTCTTCAGCGAGGACAGGCGGTTGGCGTCGCCGGAGGCGAAGATCCCGTCGAGCAGCCGCTGCTCGTAGGGCGACAGCGCCGCGGCCCCGGCGGGCGGGGTGGTGCGCTGCAGGAGCCAGTCGTCGCTGCGGAAGCGGCCGCGCTCCTCGTTGGTGAGGGTGAGGTGCCCGCGGACGGCGAGGTCGATGAGGGTCGCCGTGACGTCGACGACGTCGGCCTTCTCGTCCATGATCGTGCCGACCATGCCGGGCTGGACGCCGGCCGGTGGCGTGAACTGCACGGCGACGGTCGGTGCCCCGCCCCGCACGACGGGCACGCTCTCCCCCGCGCCGGGCGTGAGACCCGGGGTGAGGCCGGCGTAGACCTCGTCGCGGCCCCGGGTCCAGACGAGGACCCCCATGAGGCCACCGGCGAGGAGCGGGATGAGGAGGCCGCCACCGGCGAGCGCGGCCCCGACGTACCGCTGCTGGGTGTCGGTGAGCGTCGGCCCCGGGTCGTAGCCGCCGCCGTAGCTCCCGTCGGACCCGGTCTCGCGCAGGTCGGGGGCGAGGTCGCCGAAGGCGGTCCGGGGCCAGGACACGACGATGGTCGCGCCCTGGCCGGGGTTGATGTCGGGGATGGTGAACCTCGACGTCGCGCCCGGGGCCCCGGTGCAGGCCGTGTCCTCCTGGAGCGCGCCGTAGTAGCAGGCGACCCGGGTCGCGGGCTCGGGGCCGGTGACCTCGGCCGTCACGCCGCGGTACACGTACTCGTTCGAGGGGTCGATGTGGTTGTAGTACAGCTCGGCGGTGCCGTCACCGACGTCGTTGACGACGTTGCCGAGGGTGTAGCTGATGACGTACTCCTGCACGCCGGAGACGGTCTCGTCGGCGTTGCCGATGCGGACCTGCTCGTAGGCGCCGAAGTCGGAGATGTCGACGTCCGTGGGGGCGCCCGTGGGCGAGGACACCTCGACGTCGGACAGCTCGTAGTGGCGGTACTGCGTCGCGGAGTCCTGGTAGCCGGCGCGGACCTGGATGGTCCGGAAGATCCCGTGGCGCTCCTCCCCTTCGGGGAAGTCCCAGCGGATGCGCTGGGTGACGTCCATCGACCCGTCGCGCTGGACGGCATACGACACGGCGAAGCCGACCGCGTCGTCGTCCATGGGCAGGAAGCCGACCAGCGACGTCGGGGCGGGAGGCGCCGCGAGCGCCGCGCCGACCGGGAGGACGACAGCAGCCAGTGCCAGGAGGCCGGCTGACCAGACCCGCAGGCGACGCTGCACGCGCTACCCCCTCGTGCCGAGCGCGCGCTCGGCCTCACGACGGTCCTGGCGCTCACGCAGCGCGTGGCGCTTGTCGTACTCCTTCTTGCCCTTGGCGATGGCGATCTCGACCTTGGCCCGCCCGTCCTTGAAGTACAGCTGGAGCGGGACGATCGTGTGGCCGCTCTCGCGGGTCTTGTGCATGATCCGGTCGAGCTCCTTGCGGTTGAGCAGGAGCTTGCGACGGCGGCGCGGCGTGTGGTTGGTCCACGTGCCCGAGATGTACTCGGGGATGTGGACTCCCTCGAGGTAGAGCTCGTCGCCGGTGAAGCTGGCCCAGCCGTCGACGAGCGAGGCGCGCCCCATGCGCAGCGCCTTGACCTCGGTACCCATGAGCACGAGGCCGGCCTCGAAGGTGTCCTCGATGAGGTAGTCGTGGCGCGCCTTGCGGTTGCTCGCGACGAGCTTGCGCCCGTCGTCTTCCTTCTTCTTGCCGGAACCCTTGGCCACGGCGCTCACCTCCCTCGAGTCAGTGCGTCAGGCTACTGCAGCGTATGCCGTGTGCGCGCCGACGTTCTGCGTCAGAGGTAGTTGCGCGGGTCGACGAACTCGCCGTCCTCGTAGACCTCGAAGTGGAGGTGGCAGCCGTTGGAGTTGCCGGTGGAGCCCTCGTAGCCGACGACCTGGCCGCGCTTCACGCTGCCGCCGCGGGTGCGGATGCTCTCGAGGTGGTTGTACGTCGTCGCGAGGTGCACGCCCCCGATGACGCCGTGGTCGACGACGACGCGGTTGCCGTAGCCGCCGCGCGAGCCGGCCTCGATGACGACGCCGGCAGCGGCGGCCTTGATCGGCGTTCCGCAGGGGGCGGCGTAGTCGCGGCCGCTGTGCAGCCGCCACACCCGGTCGATGGGGTGGAAGCGCATGCCGAACTCGGAGCTGATCCATCCCTCGGTCGTCGGCGCGCTCAGCGGGCCGCTGCTGCTCGGGGCGGCCGGAGGCCGGGTGGTGGAGCCGGTGCCGGAGCCGCGGCTGGGTCGGACGGCGGCCGCGGCG
>NZ_AVPL01000015.1 GCF_000768695.1 Knoellia aerolata DSM 18566 | reverse complement strand
CGGGCGCCAGCCCCCCCGCCAGTCCGATCGCGAACGAGGAGCCGAACCGGCTCGACGAGCCCAGCAGCTCGGGCCACCCCCAGGCGAGCGCGAGCCCGCCCCAGGCGACCGCCGCCGCGCCGAGGGCGTGGTCCGCGGTCGTCGCCAGCGCGAGCAGTGCGGCGAACACGATCGTCGCCAGCACCATGGCGACGCGCCGCTCGGTGGCGATCGGCGGGAGGACCGGGTGGTGTCGGCGCTGCTCGCGCGCGGCCCGGCGCGCGGCGCGCGACTCGCTCACGGGCTCGGGCGCATCCACGGTGCGCATCCTGCCATCACCCACCGGCGAAGGGCGGGAGCACTTCGACGACCGTCCCCTCGGGGACCTCGACGTCCCGGCCGACCGACCGTCCGTCGACGAGGACCGAGCAGACCGCGACGACCTCGCGCAGCGCTGGATGCGCCTCGACGGCACCGTCGAGGACGTCACCGACGAGCGGGCCGGCCACGAGGGTCTCCTCGGAGACGCCGGCGGCCGCGCGGGCGCCCGCCCAGTAGCGCAGGGTCACCGGTCTCATGACGCGGTGAGAACCGTCCGTCGGGGTCATGTCCACCTATTCTGTGCGTGATGGCCCACCTCCTGCTGCTGACCAACGCCCTGGCGCCGAGCGCCGAGGTGCTGCCTGCTCTGGGCCTGCTGAGCCACCATGTTCGCATCCTCCCCGCGGAGCCGACCGCCCTCATCGACGCCCCCAGGGCGGACGCCGTCCTCGTCGACGCGCGCCGCGAGCTGGCGATGGCCCGCTCCCTCTGCCGCGTCATCCGCACGACCGGGCTGTCGGCGCCGCTGTTCGCGGTGCTCACCGAGGGGGGGCTGGCCGGCCTCACGCCCGAGTGGGGCCTCGACGACGTCCTCCTCGACAGCGCCGGGCCCGCCGAGGTCGAGGCGCGGCTGCGGCTCGCGATCGCCCGCGTGCTCGAGGGCGAGGGGGTCGAGGACGACGTGCGGATCACCGCCGGCGTGCTCGTCATCGACGAGGCGACCTACTCCGTGCGGCTGCGCGGCACCGTCCTCGACCTCACCTACAAGGAGTTCGAGCTGCTCAAGTACCTCGCCCAGCACCCGGGCCGCGTCTTCACCCGCGCCCAGCTGCTCCAGGAGGTCTGGGGCTACGACTACTTCGGTGGCACGCGCACCGTGGACGTCCACGTGCGTCGGCTGCGGGCCAAGCTCGGCTCGGACCACGAGACGCTCATCGGCACGGTCCGCAACGTCGGCTACCGCTTCGTCCCCGAAGAGGCCGAGAAGGCCGTCAACGAGGTCGCGACCTCATGAGCGAGGTGCGGGTCGAGGAGTCGACCCACCTCGACGACACCGACGCGGCTGCCGTGCTCGCCCTGGCCGGCCGCGCGGCCGAGACCGACGGCGTCGGCGCGGTCTCCGAGGCGTTCCGCCTCGCCCTCACCTCGCCGCGCGCGTCGGTCACCCACCTCCTCGCGTATGCCGGTCAGTCCGGTCCCGTGGGCTACGCGGCTCGCGACGGGGCCGGGTCGGCCGAGCTCGTCGTGGACCCGGCCTCCCGTCGTCATGGCGTGGGGCGGGCGCTGCTGCGGGCGCTCCTCGACGGTGGCGCGACCGGCGTCTGGGCGCACGGCGACCTGCCCGCCGCGCGCGCCCTCGCCGCGTCCGAGGGGCTGGTGCCGACCCGCGAGCTGCACCACATGAGCCGGGCGCTCAGCGCTGCCGACCGTGAGGACCCGCCGCTGCCGGAGGGCTTCTCGGTCCGGCCGTTCGAGCCGGGCCGCGACGAGCAGGCGTGGCTGGAGGTCAACGGCCTCGCCTTCGCCTCACACCCGGAGCAGGGCTCCCTCACGCTCGAGGACCTGCGCGACCGGATGGGCCAGGACTGGTTCGACCCGGCGGGCTTCCTCCTCGTGGAGGACACCACGGTGTCCGACGAGGACGGCACCCATCCGCTCGCGGCCTTCCACTGGACCAAGCGCGAGCCGGGCACGCGCCCCCGGCCGGGCCCCGCTCGGGACGGCGACGAAGGAGCCGGCACGAGTGGGGAGGTCTACGTCGTCGGGGTGCACCCGGCATACCAGGGTCGTGGTCTGGCAGGGCCGCTCACGCAGCTGGGTACGGCACATCTCGCCCGCCAGGGCGCCGACACGGTGGAGCTCTACGTCGACGGCGACAACCCGCGAGCGCTCGCGACATACCGCCGTCAGGGGTTCGAGGACGCCACCCTCCACGTCGTCCACGGTCGTCCGCCCGCGCCGTAGAGTGGCCCGGTCGCCAGCCCACACACCCCCGAGGGAGATCCGGTGAGTTCGACCCGCCCCGAAGGCGCGGAGGCCGATCCCGAGGGCGCCGCCGCCGGCGCGGCCGACGCCCGCGGCACCGGTGACGACGTCGCCCGCAACAGCGCGATCATGGCGATCGGGACGTTCGGCTCACGCATCCTCGGCTTCGTGCGGGCCGCACTGCTCACCGGCGTCGTCGGTGGCGCCGTCGCCCTCGACTCGTTCACCATCGCGAACTCGCTGCCGACCCAGCTGTACGTGCTCATCAACGGCGGGCTCATCTCCGCGCTGCTCATCCCGCAGCTCACCAAGGCGATGATGCGCAAGGACGGCGGCCAGGACTTCAGCGACCGGCTCATCACGCTGTGCCTGCTCGTCCTCGGCGGCGCGACGCTGCTGTGCCTCGCGGCGACACCGTGGATCATCGGCGCGCTGACCAAGGACGGCGCGGGCGACGACTTCATGTCGCTCACGACGACGATGGCCTACCTCTGCCTGCCGCAGCTCTTCTTCTACGGGCTGTACTCGGTGCTCGGGCAGGTGCTCAATGCCCGCGGCAACTTCCTCGCCTATGCGTGGGCGCCCGCCTGGGCCAACGTCATCCAGATCGTGGGTCTCGTCTGGTTCATCTGGCAGTGGGGGCAGCAGCCGACCGCCTCGACGTGGACGACCGAGATGATCCTCGTCCTCGGCCTCACGACGACCCTCGGCATCGCGGTGCAGGGGCTGAGCCTGCTGATGCCGCTGCGGAAGACCGGGTTCCGCTACCGTCCCCGGTTCGGCTGGCGCGGCTACGGCTTCGCCGAGATGTCGAAGATGACCGGGTGGACGGTCGCCGCCCTCGTCATCTCGCAGTTCTACGGGTTCGTCAGCACCCGGGTGATGTCGCCGGGTGAGTCACTCGGACAGAGCGTGCCGGGCAACGGGGTGCAGGCCCTGGCGTACAGCCTCTACATCCTCCCCCACTCGATCATCACGACCTCGGTCGTCACGGCGCTCTTCCCGGCCATGTCCCGGGCCCACGAGGAGGGTGACGTCGCGGGCATGCGGCGCCGCGTGCTCAGCGGGATGAGCACCCCCGCCGTGCTGCTGCTGCCGGCCGCGGCGGCGTTCATCGCGCTGGGTCGGCCCATGGCCGCCACCCTCTTCCCGGGCATCCGGTACGACCCGAGCCGGGGCATCGACGAGCCGGGCAGCGTCGCGCTCGTCCTCGCCCTCATGGCGTTCGGCCTGCTGCCCTTCGGCATCACCGCGGTCAAGCAGCGCTACTGCTTCGCCCGCGGGGACGGTTGGATGAACTTCTGGCTCGTCGCCCTCATGACGGCGGTCAACCTCTCCGCCTGCGCGGTCGCCGTGTGGGTCTCGCCGCCCGAGTACGTCGTCGCGACCGTCGCGGGCGGGGCCACCCTGGCCAACATCGTCGCGGCGACCGCGTTCCTCCTCGTCGCCCGGCGCCAGCTCGGCGGGCTCGGGCTGACCGTCGTCACCCGGCTCTGGGCCCGGCTCGTCGTCGCGTCGACGCTGGCGGGTCTGGCCGCGTGGGGCGCTGCGTCCCTCGTCGCCGACCCGGCGAGCGAGTGGCTCCTGCAGGGCGTCTCGCTGGCCGTCGGTGGGCTCGTCCTCGGCGTCGTGTTCCTCGTCGTCGCCAGGCTCATGCGGATCCGCGAGGTCGACGACATGCTCGCCCCCGTCCTGCGCCGCCTCCCCCTCGCCCGCTGACCCAGCCCGGTTCTCCGGGGCGTCGTGCCAGGACCACCGCACCGGGCCGGTGTCGCGGCGGGGTGCGGTGGTCCGGGCAAGGAGTCAGAGGGTCCGTCGCGCGGTCACGACGAGGTACTCCCACTCCATGGCACCGTCAGGGCCCTGGTGTCGACGTGCGAGGTCGTCGAGAGCCGCATCGAGGTCGGCCGCGCGTCCCGGGTCCCCACCCACGGCCCGGTAGGCCACGATGGTCGGTCCGTAGCGAGCCTTGAAGTACTCCCGGAAGTCCTCCGGCCGACGGAACCGGTCGACGACCAGGGACTCGCGACGTGCCCTCAGCTCGGTCACCCCGGAGCCGAGCAGCGACCGCACGTGCTCGACGTCTCCCCACAGCGGAGGCGGCTGGACCCCCGGCGGCGGTGCGGGCACGAACTGACGCATGGCCGCGAACATCTGGCCGATGAAGCCTTCGGGCGTCCACGAGAGCAGCCCGATCGTCGCCCCGGGTCGTGCCACGCGGAGGAGCTCGTCCGCCGCCGCACCGTGGTGGGGAGCGAACATCACGCCGAGGCAGGAGAGCACGACGTCGAAGGACGCGTCGGCCAGCTCCAGCGCCTCGGCGTCGTCGACCCGCCAGTCCAGGTCCAGACCCTCCCTCTCCGCCCGCGTGCGGCCGGCCTCGAGGAGCTCTGGGGTCAGGTCGCTCGCGACCACGTGGGCACCGGTGCGCGCCGCCGGGAAGGACGCGTTGCCGCTTCCGGCCGCCACGTCGAGGACCCGTTGCCCGGACCTCACACCGGCGGCCGCCACCAGCACGCGGCCGAGGTCGCCCACGATCTCGTCGGCCACGCTGGCGTAGTTCCCCAGCGCCCACATGGCCCGGTGACGGTCCTTGAGCACGCGGTCCGCTTCGAGCTGGTCAACCGTGGTCATCGTGACCTCACCACCGGGACGTGCGACGGCGCGCGCACACCGGCTCCGGTGAGGTCGTCGCTCCGCACGAGCTGGTGGCCGACGCGTTCCAGCGGTCGGCTGTTGAGGTCCGCCGGGACGAACGGGGTCCGGATGTACGGCCCGGGATGCGGCAGGGCAACAGCCGCCCCCGGCCCTGTCAGCAGGAACGTCAGAGTGGCGGCCAGGGTGGCGCCACGGATGAGGTTCGTCATGATCTGCTCCTTCTGGGATGGATGCCTTCACCGTCGGTGGAGGTTCCTTCCACGGTCCGCCGTCGGCGGATCCCGCACATCGGGCACGACCCCTCACGTCCTGGCCCCAGCCCCCTCGGATTCGACGACGGCCTTCCTCACCGTCAGCCCTGCCCCCCTCGGAGGTGCGTGGGAGCATGAAGGATGGCGTCCGGGAACGAACGGCACGTCGTCGGCCGCGAGGCCGAGCTCACGGCGCTCACCACGTGCCTCCAGCACGCGGCCGAGGGGCACAGCCGCACCTTGGTCGTCACCGGCACGCCCGGGATCGGGAAGACGAGCCTGGTGCGACAGAGCATCGCCGAGGCCGCGGACCGGTTCCTGGTCCTCAGCGGCACCTGCCTGCCGCTCCAGTCGCTCAGCGTCCCCCTGCAACCGTTGCGGTCGGCACTGAGGGAGTCCCCGGCCCCGGACCGCGGGGGGTACCTGGCCTCGATGGAGGTCGTCGACCAGGCACCCCGCGCGCTCGACGCCTATGTGGACGACGTCTGCGCCACCACGCCGGTGGTCCTGTTCGTCGACGACATCCACTGGGCCGACCAGAGCACGCTCGACGTCCTGCTCTACCTCGCGGCCGGACCGAGCAACCGCGCCCTCGCGCTCGTCGTGGCCGCCCGTGACGACGTCCTCCCCGACGGACACCCGCTGCACCGGTGGCTGGCGGACGTGCAGCGCCTTCCGGGTGTGGACACGGTGCACGTCGGACCTCTTGACCGCCACGGCACCGAGCAGCAGCTGATGTCTCTCATGGGCGTGGCACCGCACCAGAGCCTCGTCGACGACGTCTTCGACAAGGGTGGCGGGGTCCCCTACTGCACGAGCCTCCTGGTGCGTGGGGTGCCGACCGACGCGCGAGGGCTGCCCGACCGCCCTTCGGCCGACCTCAAGGCGGCCGTGAAGCGCGACTGGCACGAGCTCAGCGAGTCGGCACGGAACGTGACCAGCCTGGTGGCAGCCGCCGGAGGGCCGGTGACGGCCGGCCTGCTGCTGGCCGTCGCCGACGACCTCGGAGTCGGCGAGGTCGTGCCGTCGCTCGAGGAGGCGGTGGCGCGTCGGGTCCTGCGCCTCGAGGAGCCCGCCGGGTACTGGTTCCACCATCCCCTCCAGGCGGAGGTCCTGGACGCGGACCTCGGCGCCACCCGGAGCCGCCTCTGGCACGCGGCCTACGCACGGCAGCTCGAGGCAACGGTCGGCGAGGAGCCGTCGCTGTCCACGGCCATGGCCCTGAGCGACCACCACCAGCAGGCGGGGAACGAGCCCGCCGCGTATGCGTGGGCCATGAGGGCCTGGCAGGTGGCCGGAGCGACGCGAGCCTCACCCGAGCTCCGTCGCCTCCTGCGACGGGCCATCGGCCTGCGGCCCGGAGTCCAGCAGGCCGCCGAGTCGCGTGAGGACCTGTTGGAGCTCCTGCGCAGCACGGCCGAGGACGCAGGGGCGTTCGGCGACCAGCTGGAGGCGGTCGACGCCCTGCTCGCCGGCGTCGACGAGCAGGCGCAGCCGCTGGAGGCAGGATGGTTGCACGTCCAGCGCTCCCGGCTGCACACCCTCACGGGCGCCGGCACGCCCAGCCCCGCAGAGGCGCGAACCGCGGTGGAGCTCACCAGGTCCGATCCCTCCTCGTGGCAGCACGCCTTCGCGGAGGCCGAGCTCGCGCGCACCATGGTCTGGGCGGCCGAGCCCGGAGCCGACGAGCACGCGCGGCGGGCCCTCACCATCGCCCGCGACTGCGGCAGCTCGCGCGCGCTCGCCTTCGCCCTCTGCGCGTCCGCGATGGTTGCCCTCGTCCGCGGCTCCCCGGTGACGGCGACCCGCCACGCGAGGGAGGCGGGCCGCGTCGCGCTCGAGGCGGGTGACTGGCACGGCTTCGAGCACGCCGTCACCTGGCAGGTCAACGCTGCACGTCCTCCCGTGGGCGAGGCCGTGGCCGACGCGCTCCGGGGGGCACGCCACGAGCTGACGGCCGCTGGCGCCCCCCACGTGTTCGTCGCGATGACAGCGAGCCTGGAGGCAGAGCAGCGGTTGCTCATGGGCGACTGGGAGTGCTCCCGGGACCTGCTGCGCATCTCGCTCGGCTCCTCCGACCCCGGACCGTTCGTCGACATCAGGTCACGGCTTTCGGCGGCCATGCTCGACGCCTTCCAGGGCCGGCCCAGGCAGGCCGCGATGCAGCTCGAGCGAGCCACCGAGCTGCTGGCCGGACCCGGCGCCCACCCCAACGTCGCCGTGGCCACGGCGTCGGCCCTGGTCGCCCTCGCGTCGGGCGACCCAGCGAACGCGGTGCGGGCCGCGGTCGCCGGCGCCCGCGCTCCGGGTGCGGCTCCGCACCTCTGTGAGTGGCTCGTCCCGCTGGCCGCCCGCGCCCTCGCCGACCTGGCCGAGGCGGGGCGGTTGCCGGGCGAGGGCGGAGCCGAGCCACGCGACATCGACGACCTCGTGCGGGAGTTCCCCACCATCGTGGTCGACCTCGGCGAGAACCTCGAGGAGCAACCGCAGCTGCGGGCGATGCAGGACTGGTACGACGCCGAGGTCGCGCGAGCCCGGGCGAGCGCGGACACCGGCGACCGGTGGTGGGACGTGGCCGAGTCGTGCGAGGCCGCGGTGCAGCCCTGGGTCGCGGTGTACGCGTGGTGGCGAGCTGCGGAGTCGCTTCTCGCCCAGGGGCCCACGCAACGCCGCCGAGGCATCGAGGCGTGGCGTCGCGCCGAGCACCTGGCACGTCACCTCGATGCGAGGTCGATCCTCGACGAGGTCGCCACTCTCGGCCGGATCGCCCGGGTCCCGCGCTCGCCACGGACCTCCACGTCGGCGGACGTCGCAGTGCCCCTGCCCGGTCTGACCACCCGCGAGCGGGAGATCCTGGCGCACGTGGTCGAGGGCTCGACCTACAGCGAGATCGCCGCGTCGTTGGTGATCAGCGAGAAGACGGTCTCCTCGCACGTGTCCAGCCTCCTGCGCAAGACCGGCACCGCCAACCGGGTCGAGCTCTCCCGGCTGGTCACGCGTCTGTCGTCGGATCCTGACGGACGGGACGCCGAGGCCGTCAGCGGGTGACCGGGAGGTCGGAGTCGGCAGGCTCGCCACCGGGGTGGTAGGCCGCCTCGGGGTCGTAGTACTGGTGGAACTTCCGGTCGTAGCTCACGCCTGCCGCGAGGATCTTCACCCACCGGCGCGGGTCGCGCTCGGCCCGGTAGTGCAGCGGGTTGCGCAGCCCACCGGCCTTGATGACGCGCCGCACGCGGGCCCACAGGTCGGGGTGGCGGGCCAGCGCCCACTTGATGGTCCGCACGGGCACGACCGAGTAGACCGTCTCCGTGTCGGCCTCGACGAGCTCGAACTCGGTGGGCAGCCGGTCGTGGACGTACTCCTCGACGTACCAGGTCACCGGGTTGAAGCCCGTCCCCGTGACGTAGTAGTTCGACCGGCCGAGCCGCGGGTTGAGCTCGAAGAACTTCGTCTGCCCGTCCCGCGGGTCGTACTTGAGGTCGAAGTTGGCGTAGCCGACCCACTTCAGCTCGGCGAGCAGCCGCACCGCCTCGTCGACGATCCGCCGGTCCTGGCCGGTGAGGATCGCGGCCGGCACCCCGAGCAGCCCCGGCGCGTGCTCCTCGATCAGGGTGCGGCCGTAGCTCGCGAACCGCACCCGCGAGTCCTTGTCGCAGTAGCAGGTGAGGATCCGCATCCCGGTGTCGTCGCCGGGGATCCGGTCCTGCACGACGAGCGTCTCCCGGTAGCCGGCGGCCTGCACGCGACCGACGAGGTCGCGCAGCTCGTCGAGCGTGGCCACCTCGTGGACCTTGGCCTGCCCCGCGAACGTCACCGCGTTCCATGCTGCCGGGGCCGTGGGCTTGACGATGAGCGGGTACCCGTCGGTCGGGAGGTCGGCTTCGCCGAGGTCGTATGCCGGGTCGCCCAGGTCGATGAAGGTCGTCGCCGGAGTCGTCACTCCCGCCCGCTGCGCGGCCTCCTCGAAGGTGTGCTTGCGGGTGGCGATGGCCAACGGGCCGGCCCCGACGTAGGGGACCTTCCACGAGTCGTCCAGCCGGTCACGCATGAGGGCGATGACGTCGACGAGCGCGTCCGACGTGGCGAGCAGGATCTTGGGTGCGTCGAGACCGTCGAAGGGGGGGCCGGCCAGGGTCGCCGTCAGGACGTCGGGGTCGTGCGCGTCGGAGCAGTGGACGACCTCGAGGATCGCGGAGTTGTCGACCACCCAGGACGTCGCACCGGTGACGACCAGCGACTTCACGCCGTACGCCTCGTGGAAGGCCCGCACGAGCGAGTAGCCACCCACGTGCGCCCCGACGACGACCGGGACGAACGGCTGGTCGGCGATGGACTCGTAGGACTTCACGGGCGTAGCAGCCTTCTGGGACAAGGGAACCCGCATCTCAGCGACGCTTGTAGACGCGGACGACGAGGTCGACGAGCCGGCCCGCGAGGGGACGCAGCTCGCGGGTGAACTCACCGGCGTACTCACGTCGTTCCGGGTTCCACTGGCGCTTGAACTCCTCGAGCCCCTCGGACGCGTCGATGCCCCCGAAGTCGAAGCTCGTCACGCCCCTGGCCGCGGCGTCCTGCATGATCCGCCAGACCATGAGGTAGTTGGGGCGCAGGTTGCGGTGCTCGTCGGACGAGGCGGCGTACAGGTACGAGCCCCGGGTGCCGCAGGTCGCGAAGATCGAGCCGGCGAGGTACTGGCCGTCGGGGTGCCTCGCGTGCGACGCCTCGAACTCGGCGGCGGACGCCTCGTTCTTGGCGATGCCCTGCTCGAGCTGCTCGACCTGGCGGTCGGCCTTCTCGGAGGGGTACTTCTCACGCTTCGCCAGCGCCTTCTCGAGCTGCTGGCGCGACTCCTCGACTTTCGCGCGTGCCGCCTCGGCCGCCGCCCCGTGGTCGAGCCTGACGAGCGAGACGACGATGTCGTCGGTCGGTGAGAGGACGTCGTAGAGCGTCGTGAAGTACTCGAGGCTGCGGATGCCGAAGCCGTCCCGCGCGCCGGTGGTCCGCATGAGCTCGTGGAACGCGGGGATCTTGTCGCGGCCGACCGACTCGTAGACCAGGCCGGACTTCTCGGCCTTGCGGATCGACTGCCGCGTGCCCTGCGACAGGTCCTTGTGGAGCGCGTCGAGGTCGGAGATGTCGGTGACCATGCGCAGCGCCGGCTGGGCGAGGGTCTTGGCGGCGTCGTCGCCGGGGTCGGTGCGGGTGAAGCCCCGCGACTCCAGCGCGGGACGGATGGCCGGGTCGTCGATGCGCACGGCGGGGTCGACGCGGAGCAGGACGCCGCGGTTGTCCCTGGCGACCCGGGTCACCTCGGCGAGCAGCGCGTCGACGCTCTCGTCGTCGGACCAATCGACGACGAACCCGCGGGGGCAGTACGCCAGCGCCAGCGGCAGGACCGGGGTCCGCCGGAAGAGGATGAGCGCGGCGCCGGTGACCTCGCGCTCGCCGTCGGCACCGGTGCGGCCCACGGCGACGGTCCGCCAGGTCCAGCCGGTGAGCTCCTTCTCCCGACCCCAGGGCGTCGTCTGCATGAGGTGCCCGTGGGGGTGGTCCCGCACGAAGTCGTCGTGCTCGCGCGGGGTGAGGTCGAGGGTGGACAGTGCCACGGAGCTCCTTGGTCGGGGTGATCGCGGGTCGCCGGGAGTCTATCGGCCGGACCGCCACGACTCCGCGGACGGAGCAGGGGCCGGGGTTAGGCTCGCCGGGTGCGCAACGAACGCGACGAACGCGAACGCAACGAACCGGTCGGCATCCTCGGCGGCGTCGGCCCCATGGCCACCGTCTACTTCATGCAGCGCATCCTCGACCTCACCGACGCCTCCCGGGACCAGGACCACGTCGACATGCTCGTGTGGAACCACGCGAGCATCCCCGACCGGACGGCATACCTCGTCGGCGACTCGACGGACAGCCCCGGACCGGTCATGGCCGAGGACGCCCGGCAGATCGAGCGGGCCGGCGCGAAGTTCATCGCCCTGCCCTGCAACACCGCGCAGGCCTTCATCGACGAGGTCCGCGACGCCGTGAGCATCCCCGTCATCGACATCGTCGCCGAGACCGTCGGGGCCGCGCAGGCGGCGGTGCGCGACCTCACCACGGTCGGGATCCTCGCGACCGACGGGACGCTGCGGGCCCGGACCTACCACGACGCCGCCGCCGCGGCCGGCCTCACGGCGGTGGCCCCGGACGAGGTGGTCCAGAAGGACGTCATGTCGATGATCTACGACGGGGTCAAGGCCGGTATGCCGGTCGAGCGCGAGCGCTTCGACGCGGCGGTCGCGCACCTGCGCGCCAGGGGCGCCGGGGCGGTCCTGCTCGCGTGCACCGAGCTGTCGATCCTGCGGACCGACCTGTCGGTCGACGACGTCGACGTCATCGACTCCCTCGACGCCCTCGCCGCGCGCACGGTGACGATGGCCGGCGGGCGGCTGCGTGGAGACGGGGCGACCGGAGCCGGGGGCGCAGGTCTCGTCCCGATCACCTCGACCTGACACGATGAGGGCATGACGACGTCGACGAGCCCCTCCAGCGCTGTCGAGCCGGCGCGCGTCGACGGCAGCACCGACGCGGCTGACGAGGCCGCGCAGGCCGCCGCCGGCGCCCGCTTCGTGCAGGAGGTCTCGATCGCGAGCGCGTCCGCCGCCGAGGCCCGGCTCACGCAGCCGCGCGCCGCGAACGGACGGTTCGTGCGCACGCCCGGCGAGGTCGACGACGCCGGTCTGCCGACCGACCGCTTCCTCGACCGCGAGATCTCCTGGCTGCAGTTCAACGAGCGGGTCCTCCAGCTCGCCGCCGACGAGGACGTGCCGCTGCTCGAGCGCGCCCGGTTCCTCGCGATCTTCACGTCGAACCTCGACGAGTTCTTCATGGTCCGGGTCGCCGGCCTCAAGCGGCGCATCGCCACCGGCCTCGCCGTGCGCTCGGCCTCGGGTCTGGAGCCGCGCGAGGTCCTCGAGCAGATCTCGGTCGTCAGCCACGAGCTGCTCGACATGCAGGCCCGCGTCTACGACGACATGGTGCAGCCGGCCCTCGAGAAGGAGGGCATCCAGATCCTGCGCTGGGACGAGCTGTCCGAGGAGGAGCAGGAGCAGCTGGGCCAGCTCTTCACCGACCGCGTCTTCCCCGTCCTCACCCCGCTGGCGGTCGACCCGGCGCACCCGTTCCCCTACATCTCCGGGCTCTCGCTCAACCTCGCCGTGCTGCTCATCAACCCCAAGACGGGCAAGGAGCACTTCGCGCGGGTCAAGGTGCCGCCGCTGCTCCCCCGGCTGCTGCGGGTCGGCGAGACCGGGGCGTCCGGCGACATCTTCGACGCGCGCTTCGTCCCGATCGAGGACGTCATGGCCAACCACCTCGACCAGCTCTTCCCGGGGATGGAGGTCCACGAGCACTACACGTTCCGGGTCACCCGCAACGAGGACCTCGAGGTCGAGGAGGACGACGCCGAGAACCTCCTCGCCGCCCTCGAGAAGGAGCTGACCCGGCGCCGCTTCGGCCCCCCGGTCCGGCTCGAGGTCGACCGCGAGATGGACGACCACGTCATGGACCTGCTCGTGCGCGAGCTCGGCGTCTCCGCCGCCGAGGTCTACCGGCTCCCGGCTCCGCTCGACATGCGCGGGCTCAACATCATCGCCGACCTCGAGCGCTCCGACCTGCACTACGAGGCGTTCGTCGCGCGGACCAACAGCGACCTCGCGCCGACCGAGAGCGCGAAGGCCCGCGACATCTTCGCGAGCATCCGCAAGCAGGACGTCCTGCTCCAGCACCCCTACGACTCGTTCTCGACGTCGGTGCAGGCGTTCATCGAGCAGGCGGCCGCCGACCCGCACGTGCTGGCCATCAAGCAGACGCTCTACCGCACCAGCGGCGACTCCCCGATCATCGACGCCCTCATCGACGCGGCCGACAGCGGCAAGCAGGTGCTCGCGGTCGTCGAGATCAAGGCCCGCTTCGACGAGCAGAACAACATCTCGTGGGCACGCAAGCTCGAGCGCGCGGGCGTCCACGTCGTCTACGGCATCGTCGGCCTCAAGACGCACTCCAAGCTCAGCCTCGTCGTGCGGCAGGAGGACCACGGGTTGCAGCGCTACTGCCACATCGGCACCGGCAACTACAACCCCAAGACCGCACGCCTCTACGAGGACTTCGGCCTGCTCACCGTCGACCCGCAGGTCGCCGACGACCTCACCCGCCTGTTCAACCAGCTCTCCGGGGTCGCTCCCCGGAGCAAGTTCAAGCGCCTGCTCGTCGCGCCGCGGTCGGTGCGCACCGGGCTGCTCGAGCGCATCGACGACCAGATCGACCGCGAGGAGGCCTCGGCCGGCACCGGCTACATCGGCATCAAGGTCAACTCGATCGTCGACGAGCAGGTCATCGACGCCCTCTACCTCGCCTCGCGGGCCGGCGTGAAGGTCGACGTGTGGGTGCGCGGCATCTGCGCCCTGCGACCCGGCGTCGAGGGCATGTCCGAGAACATCACCGTGCACTCGGTCCTCGGCCGCTTCCTCGAGCACTCCCGGGTGTTCCTCTTCGGCACCGGCGACGACGCCGAGGCGTGGATCGGCAGCGCCGACCTGATGCACCGCAACCTCGACCGGCGCGTCGAGTGCCTCGTCCGGCTGGGCGACCCCCGCCACGTCAGCGACCTCTTCTCGCTCATGACCAAGGGCATGAGCGGCGACTACGCCCACTGGTCCCTCAGCGGCGACGGCCGCTGGACCCGGCGCCACCTGGGCCCCGGCGGCGAGCCGCTCGACGACATCCAGACGGTGCTCATCGAGATGCACGCCAAGCGGCGACGCAAGGCCCGACGGCGCTGAGCCCCCAGGACCGCATCCCGGTCATCCCCGCGGCAGGCACGGTGCCGTGGCGGGTGCGCGCCGGGGTGCTCGAGGTGCTGCTCGTGCACCGCCCCCGCTACGACGACTGGTCGTGGCCCAAGGGCAAGCTCGACCCCGGGGAGGACTGGGCGACCGCCGCGGCCCGCGAGAGCGTCGAGGAGACCGGGCTCGAGGTGCGCCTGGGCCGGCCCCTGCCGGAGGCTCGCTACGTCGTGCTCACCAAGGCGGGCGAGCGCGGCGACAAGGTCGTCCGCTACTGGGCCGCCGCGGTGACCGGCGGCCACGGCCGCCTCGAGAACGAGATCGACGCGGTCGCCTGGCTCGACGTGACCGAGGCCTACGCCCGCCTCGACTACGCGCACGACCGTGACCAGCTGCGGTCCCTCGTCCGGGTCCACACCGACGGCGCCCTCGACACCTGGCCCCTCGTCGTCGTCCGGCACGCCCGGGCGGTGGCCCGCTCCGCCTGGACCCGCGACGACACGGAGCGGCCGTTGGACGCGCGCGGCCGCGAACGGGCGGCCGCCCTCGTCCCGGTGCTCGCGGCATACGGGGTCACCCGGGTGGTGAGCTCACCCTCCGTGCGGTGTCTCGACACGGTCCTTCCGTATGCCGTGTCCGCCGGCATCGAGCCGCGCACGAGGGGCGGCCTGTCCGAGGAGGGGTACGCCGCCAACCCGGGCAAGGCCGTGTCGCACGTCGACAGCCTGCTGCGGCGGGCCGAGCCCGTCGTCGTGTGCTCGCACGGGCCGGTGATGGGCGACCTGCTCGACGTCCTCGGCTCCCGCCTCGCGCTCGGCGGACCCGACTCGGTGGGGATGCTCGAGGCGTTCGCGCAGGCGCAGGAAGACCGGCTGCTCAAGGGCGAGGCGCTCGTCTGTCACGTGGCCGGCTCGGGCACGGATGCCCGCGTCGTCGCCGTCGAGCGTCACCTCCCCTAACCCCCCGACTTATTGCGCATTCCGTTCCCACGACCCCGACTCATTGCGCATTCCGTTCCCAGCGACCCCACTGGTTGCGCATTCCGGACGTGGGACCAGGCCCCGGCACGCTTGAACTGCTCGACAGGCAATGGCCGAACAGCGTTCACGCCTCGTTCACCCGGCACGGGCCACCGCGTCACCGGCCCTGCCTACCTTCAAGGCGTCGGCACACCCTGTCCGGCCCCATTCCATGTCCTTGTGAGAGGTACACACAGTGAAGATTCAGCGTCTCGGCGCGATGGCGTCCCTCGCCCTCGTCGGTTCGATCGCCCTGGCCGGCTGCGGCTCGGACAACAACACCGGCACCGACAGCGCCGGCGCTGCCGAGGGCACCGCCAGCTCGTCGGCCCCCGCCGACTGCTTCGAGGGCACCCTCAACGTCGAGGGCTCCTCCGCCCAGAAGAACGCCATCGACGAGGTCGCGGCGGGCTTCAAGGAGAAGTGCAGCGGCGCCACGGTCAACTACAACCCGTCCGGCTCCGGCGCGGGCATCAAGCAGTTCATCGCCGGGCAGGTCGACTTCGGCGGGTCCGACTCCGCACTGAAGACCGTCGAGAAGGACGGCAAGGTCGAGGCCACCGAGGCCGCGACCGCCTGCGGCTCGCCCGCCTGGAACATCCCCATGGTCACCGGCCCCGTCGCCCTCGCCTACAACGTCAAGGGCATCGACAAGCTCACCCTGACCCCCGCCGTCGCCGGCGACATCTTCTCGGGCAAGATCACCACCTGGAACGACCCGAAGATCGCCGCGGTCAACCCCGGCGTCGAGCTCCCGGCCACCGCCATCAAGGTCTTCTTCCGCTCCGATGAGTCGGGCACGACAGAGAACTTCACGAAGTACCTCAAGGCCGCGGCCCCGGCCAACTGGACCACCGAGCCGGCCAAGACGTGGGACGGCAAGGGCGAGGGCAAGGCCAAGTCGGCCGGTGTCGCCGAGGGCGTCAAGAGCACCGACGGTGGCCTGACCTACGTCGAGTGGAGCTACGCCAAGGACAACGACCTGGCCGTCGCGGCGATCGACAACGGCGCCGGCCCCGTCGAGCTGACCTCCGAGTCGGTCGGCAAGGCCATCGCCACCGCCGAGCAGACCGGCACGGGCAACGACCTCGCCCTCAAGCTCGACTACGCGACCAAGGTGCCGGGCGCCTACCCGATCAACCTCGTCACCTACGAGATCGTCTGCTCGAAGGGCAAGGACCCCGAGAAGCAGAAGAACATCAAGGCCTTCCTCAAGTACTTCGCGTCCGAGGAGGCCCAGAAGACGATCGAGGAGATCGGCTACGCCCCGCTGCCCCCCGAGGTGCAGACCAAGGTCGTCGCGGCGATCGACGCCATTTCCTGACCCCGGTCCTTCCGGACCGGTCGACCATCTGGTCCACTGAGGGGGCGGGGCCCGTCCGGCCCCGCCCCCTCTCCCCTTCCCCTCCTGAGAGGACGCGACCTCGTGTCATCGATCACCGGGCACAGCGCGATCGACGAGCTCCCCACCAGTGACGGTCGCCCCCCGCTCGAGGCCGACCGGGCCGGCACGGGTCGTCTCGGTGACCGCATCTTCGGTGGGCTGGCCACCGGCGCCGGGCTCCTCGTCGTCGCGCTCGTCAGCCTCGTCGGGGTCTTCCTCGTCGTCCAGGCCGTCCCCTCCCTCCTCAACAACAACGCCAACTTCCTCACCTCGCGCGAGTGGGTGGCGAGCGGCGCCGAGCCCCGCTTCGGGATCGTCGACCTCCTCTGGGCCACGATCGTCACCTCGGTCATCGCGATGCTCATCGCCGTGCCTCTGGGCGTCGCGGTCGCCCTCTTCATCACGCAGTACGCGCCCCCGTGGCTGACCCGGTCCGCGGCGACGCTCGTCGACCTGCTGGCCGCCGTGCCCTCGATCGTCTACGGCTTCTGGGGCCTCACCGTCGCGGGCCAGTACTTCGAGCCCTTCGCCGAGGTCGTCGACCGCGTGCTCGGCTGGCTGCCCGTCTTCGAGTACACCGGGACGCCGAGCGCGAAGAGCACCCTCGCGTTCGCGGGCCTCATCCTCGCCATCATGATCCTGCCGATCGTCACCGCCATCTCCCGCGAGGTCTTCGCGCAGGTGCCGACGACGCACAAGGAGGGCGCCCTCGCCCTGGGTGCGACCAAGTGGGAGATGATCCGCGTCGCGGTCCTGCCGTTCGGCAAGCCGGGCATCATCTCCGCGGCCATGCTCGGCCTCGGCCGCGCACTGGGCGAGACCCTCGCGGTCACGCTGCTGCTGTCGGCGCTCAACACGTCGTCGGCCTTCTCGTTCTCCATCTTCGGCGGCGGCGAGACCTTCGCGTCCCGGATCGCCAACGACGCCGGTGAGTTCGACTCCGCCCAGAAGACCGGCGCCTACATCGCCGCCGGCCTGGTCCTGTTCATCCTCACCTTCATCGTCAACGCGGCCGCCCGTGTCGTCATCGAGCGCCGGAAGGCCTTCACCGAATGAGCGCCGTCCGCACCCTCGACGAGTCCGCCCCCCCGGCCACGACGGGGGTCGACGACTTCGGCGGCAAGTCCACGGGACGGGCCCTCACCGACCAGCTCGCCCGGGTCGTGATGTGGGCGGCCTTCGTCATCGCCCTCATCCCCCTGGTGTGGATCCTCGGGACGACCGTCCTCAAGGGCGGCCAGATGCTGCTCGACGCCAGCTGGTGGGGCAACTCCCAGTCCGGCATCACCGCGCGCCGGGTCGGCGGCGGCGCGGTGCACGCGATCCAGGGGACGCTCATCCAGGCGTTCGTCACCGCGCTCATCTCGGTGCCGATCGGCGTGCTCACCGCGGTCTACCTCGTCGAGTACGGCCGCGGACGGCTCGCCAAGACCGTGTCGTTCATGGTCGACATCCTCACCGGCATCCCCTCGATCGTCGCGGCCCTGTTCATCTACGCCGTCTGGGTCGTCACCTTCGGCTTCCAGCGGATCGGCTTCGCCGTGTGTCTCGCGCTGACGATGCTCATGATCCCCACGGTCGTCCGCTCCACCGAGGAGATGCTCAAGCTCGTCCCCAACGAGCTGCGCGAGGCGTCCTACGCCCTGGGGGTGCCGAAGTGGAAGACGATCATGAAGATCGTCATCCCGACCTCCTTCTCGGGCATCGTCACCGGCGTGCTCCTCGGGCTCGCCCGCGTCATGGGTGAGACGGCGCCGCTCATCATCCTCGGCCCCTACACCAAGGTCATCGCGACCAACCTCTTCGACGGGCTCATGGCCACGCTGCCGACGATGATCTACCAGGAGTACAGCGAGAACCTCCAGCCGGCCGTCGACCGGGTCTGGGGCGCAGCCCTCACCCTCATCCTCATCATCTTCCTGCTGAACATCCTCGGCCGTTTCGTCGGCCGGTTCAGCAAGGTGCGGAACTGACCCGGCCGCGCACCCGGCATACCGACCTCACGACCCCTGACAGCAGAGAGAAACGACAGCACCCATGGCCAAGCGCATCGACGTCAAGGACCTCGACATCTACTACGGCGACTTCAAGGCCGTCGAGGGGGTCTCGCTCACCGTCGAACCCCGCTCCGTGACGGCCTTCATCGGCCCGTCGGGCTGCGGCAAGTCGACCGTCCTGCGCACCCTCAACCGCATGCACGAGGTCATCCCCGGTGGTCGCGTCGAGGGGAAGGTCACGCTCGACGACCAGGACCTGTACGCGTCGTCGATGGACCCGGTGGCGGTGCGCCGCACCGTCGGCATGGTCTTCCAGCGGCCCAACCCGTTCCCGACCATGTCGATCCGCGACAACGTCGCCGCGGGGCTCAGGCTCAACGGCGTCAAGAACAAGAAGAAGCTCGACGAGGTGGTCGAGCGCTCACTCAAGGGCGCCAACCTGTGGAACGAGGTCAAGGACCGCCTCGACAAGCCGGGCGCCGGGCTGTCCGGTGGTCAGCAGCAGCGGCTGTGCATCGCCCGCGCCATCGCCGTCGAGCCCCAGGTGCTGCTCATGGACGAGCCGTGCTCGGCGCTCGACCCGATCTCGACGCTGGCCATCGAGGACCTCATCAACGACCTCAAGAGCCAGTACACGATCGTCATCGTCACGCACAACATGCAGCAGGCGGCGCGTGTCTCGGACCAGACGGCGTTCTTCAACCTCAAGGCCACGGGCCAGCCCGGACGCCTCGTCGAGGTCGCCGACACCCAGAAGATCTTCAGCAACCCGACGCAGAAGGCCACCGAGGACTACATCTCCGGCCGCTTCGGCTGACCCCTCGCCCCGAGCCTTTCCCGACTTATTGCGCATTTCGTCCCAGCGACGACGACTGATTGCGCGCGGCGTTCACGGTCGTCCACAGGCGGAGCCCGTGGACCTCGTCATCCACAGGTCGCACCCTCGGGGGTGACCCGTCCACGGCTCGCGCGCGACGCTGTTGCGGGTGGACGACTTCGCTCTGCTCCCCCAACCCTTCTCCCGGCACGAGGCCCTCTCGCTCGGCTTCACCAGTGCCTCCCTGTCCCGTGCGACGAGCGCGGGCAGCCTCCAGCGGTTGGGCAGAGGCGTGTATGCCGTCCGCTCACCGTGGTCGGCCCACGAACCGTGGCAGCGCCACCAGTTCCTCAGCCTCGCCGCCGCCCGGCTGACCCCCGACGCGATCCTCAGTCACGCGAGCGCCGCGGCCGCCATGGGACTGCCGCACCCGGCATACCCTCCCGAGCGGGTCTCCATGACGCTGCTGGACGACGCGCGCACGAGCCGGCCCGACGACTGGCGGCGGTTCCACCGAGGGGCCACTCCGCACCGGCACATCGAGCTCGACGGCGGTCGGCCGCGGCTCACCCCCACGCGGACCGTGGTCGACTGCGCGAGGGTGCTGCTGCCGCGCGACGCCCTCGCGATCGCGGACGGCGCGCTGCGAGCCGGGTTCGTCACCCACGACGGGCTGCTCGCCATGCGCAGGCACCAACGACGGTGGCCCGGCGTCGCGTCGATGAACGGGATCCTCCTCCTCGCGGACGGCAGGAGGGAGAACTGGCTCGAGTCCGCCTCGGCCTGGGCCCTGGCGGCGTGGGCGGTGCCGGACCCGGTCCCGCAGGTCGAGGTCCTCACTCCTGATGGCGAGTTCCTCGCTCGGGTCGACGCCCTGTGGCCCGAGCACGGGGTCATCGGTGAGGCCGACGGTGTCGGCAAGTACCTGATCTCGGGCACGACCGAGCAGGCGGTGAGCAGCGCCGTGGCCGCGGAGGTGAGCGGTGAGAAGCGCCTGCTGCACCACGGCCTGGCCGTCGTGCGGTGGACACCGGCGGAGGCCGTGTCGGGTGAGGCGCTGCACGGTCGGCTCCAGCCGTACCTCACCCGGCCGCCGCTGCGGCACAGCGCGGTGTTCCGGTGCGGGTGCTGCCGTGCGCCCCTGGCCGAGTGCGAGGTCGACCGCCGTCTCAGGCGCTGGCGGATCCTCGTCCGCAAGGAGTTCGAGCGCTCCGTGTGGTGATGCGCCCCGGGGGGTGAACGTCACGCGCAATCAGTGGCCGTGCGGGGACCGGAATGCGCAATAAGTCGGGGAAGCGGGGGGGGGCCCGAGGGGTCAGATGCCGACGATGAGCTTGAGGAGGAGGAAGGACGCGGCGGCGACGAGGCCGGCGCCGGGGAAGGTGAAGACCCACGCCCCGACGATGTTCTTGGCCACGCCCCAGCGCACCGCCTTGAGCGACTTCGTCGAGCCGACGCCCATGATCGCCGAGGTGATGGCGTGGGTCGTCGAGATCGGGGCCCCGGTGCCGGTCGCGACGAAGAGGACGGCCGCGGCCGTGGTCTCGGCCGCGAATCCCTGCGGGGGGTCGAGGTGGATGATGCGTCGGCCGAGGGTGCGCATGATCCGCCACCCGCCGGCATACGTCCCGGCGGAGATCACCAGGGCACTGAGGACGAGGACCCACAGCGGGATCGCCGCGCTGTCGGCGGAGTGGAAGCCGCCGACGGTGAGCGCGAGCACGACGACACCGGCGGTCTTGGCCGCGTCCTGCATGCCGTGGCCGAAGGCCATGGCGGCAGCGGAGACGGTCTGCGCGTAGCGGAAGCCGCGGTTGACCCTGCCCGGGTGCGTCCGGCGGAAGAGCCAGAGGATCGCCGTCATGACGAGGTAGCCGACGATGAGGCCGACGACGGGCGAGGCGATCATCGGCAGGATGACCTTCTGGAACACGGCGTCCCAGTGGACGGTCGACGACGCGGCGATGGCCGCACCACCGAGGCCGCCGATGAGGGCGTGCGACGAGGAGGACGGGAGCCCGTACCACCACGTGAGCATGTTCCAGGCGATCGCGCCGATGAGGCCCGCGGCGCAGATGGTGAGGCCGACCGAACCCGCGGGCGCGTCGATGATGCCGCTGCCGACGGTCTTGGCGACCTTGGTGCCGAGGAAGGCGCCGAACAGGTTGGCGACGGCGGCCATGGCCAGGGCGATCCGTGGCGTGAGCGCACGGGTCGACACCGACGTCGCGATCGCGTTCGCGGCGTCGTGGAAGCCGTTGGTGTAGTTGAAGCCCATCGCCAGGGAGACGACGAGGGCCACCGGGATCCAGCTCTCCACGGTGGTCAGGACTCCTTGACGGCGATGCTCTCGACCTTGTGGGCCACGCTCTCGAACGCATCCGCTGCCGCCTCGAGCTCGTCGATGAGCTCCTTGAGCTTCATGACGAGGATGGGGTCGGCGCCGTCGGCGTTGAAGAGCTCGGCGAGCATCCGGCGGTACGCCTTGTCAGCCCGGTTCTCGAGACGGTTGATCTCGATCCAGTACGTGTTGAGGTCCTTCATCGAGCGCAGCCGCGGCATCGCCTCGACGGTGAGCTCGGCCATCCGCGAGAGGATCTCGACCTGCTTGACCACGCCCTTGGGGAAGCTGGCGATGCGGTAGAGCGCGACGAGGTCGGCCGCGGCGTCCATGTGGTCGATGCAGTCGTCGAGCGCGCTCGCGAGACCGTGGATGTCCTCACGGTCGAACGGCGTGATGAACGAGGAGTTGACCTTGCGGATGATCTCGTGCGTCGCCTCGTCGGCCGAGGTCTCCACCTCGTCCATCCTCTTGGCGATCGCTTCGCGTTCGACCTGAGTGTCCGCTCCGAGGATGGCGGTGAGCTCGGCGGCACCCTGGATGAGGTGGTTGGCGGACTGCGAGAACAGGTCGTAGAACCCGGTCTCCTTGGGAGTGAGGCTGAAGCCCACGAGAGTCGCTCCGAACGGCTCGAGGTCAAGTGTCGGAGGAAAGGCTACGGCCTGTCGGCCAGATCTCCGACATCGGCAGTCCAGGCCCCGTTCACCGGCTGTACGACGGGGTAGCGGTGCGTGGTGCCGGACCGGGAGCGCCTCACGGCGCGAGGCCGCTCGTAGCGGCTGATTTTGGGACCCGGGGCTGCCGCGGTCCGGCACCACCACTGAAGCCTAACGCGCGGTCGGGCGGGATGTGTTCCCGAACGATCGCCCGTCCCTGCGTGCCGTCGATGCCGTATGCCGGGTGAGTGCCGAGCGCGTATGCCGGGTGAGTGCCGGGCGCGTATGCCGGGTGAGTGCCGAGCGCGTATGCCGGGCGCACGCCGGGTGCGTGTGCCGGGTGGCTCAGTCGAGCTCGTCGACCCGCCAGAGCCGCGCGCAGGCCAGGAGGTCCTCGCCCGTGCGCTGCATCGCCGCGGCGGTCGTGGTGAGCGTCCCGGCGCCGGCCGGGTCGGTGCCGTCCCGGTCGTGGGCCAGGTCCGCCCGACCTGCGGAGATGACCGAGGCGAACGCCGCGGCACGCTCGAGCGCCACGGCGAGGTCGCCCGCGAAGACCCCGGTGAGGATGTCGTCGGCCAGGACGCGGACCTCGTCCGGTCCGGGGGGCTCGGCGATGCCGGCCACGGCGTGGGCGACGTCGGTGAACCGGATCCCCGCGGCATACTCCCGGCTCGCCTGGACGGGTTGGCGCCGGACCCACTCGCGCAGCGCGTAGAGCCGCCACAGCGCACCCGGGAGGCTCCGCGCCGGCCGCCCGGCCCAGAGGTCGGCGACGGTCGACAGGCCCAGGTCGTCGACGAGCGCGACGAGGCGGGCGGTGAGCGCCGGGTCGTGGGCGGCGCGACCCGTCCCGACGAGGACGGCCGCCGTCTGGTGGGCGATCTCGGTGACCTCGGCCGGGCCGGGCAGACTGCCGCCGTGCGCCTCGATCGCATCCGGGCCGAACGCGATCGGGCGACGGGGAACGCTGCGGCCGCTGTCTGTCACCGCTCCATCCTGCACCGTACGTTGAGGGCATGACGGACACCGCGGTCCCCGGGCCCTACGAGACCCTCCGCTGGGAGGCGGCCGACGACGGCATCCTCACCCTCACGCTCCACCGCCCCGAGGCGCTCAACGCGTTCACCGTGACGATGGCGCACGAGCTCGAGCACGCGTTCCGACGGGTCAACACCGACGACTCGGTGGCCGCCGTCGTCGTCACCGGCGCCGGACGCGCCTTCTGCGCCGGGATGGACCTGTCCCGCGAGGGCAACGTCTTCGGGCTCGACGAGTCGATCGCACCGACGCTCGACGACGTGCGCAGCCGTCTCGACGCCCCCGAGATCGCCGACGGCGTGCGCGACACCGGTGGTCGCGTCGCGCTGGCGATCTACGACTGCACCAAGCCGGTCATCGCCGCGATCAACGGCCCGGCCGTCGGCATCGGCGCGACGATGACGCTGCCGATGGACGTGCGGATCGCCTCGACCGCCGCCCGGATCGGCTTCGTCTTCGGGCGGCTGGGCATCGTGCCCGAGGCGTGCTCGTCGTGGTTCCTGCCACGGCTCGTCGGGGTCTCCCGGGCCCTCGAGTGGACGTACGCCGCCGACATCCTCTCCCCGGCCGAGGCCCTGGACGGTGGCCTGCTCCGATCGGTGGTGGAGCCGGAGGCGCTGCTGGACACGGCATACGAGCTGGCCCGGCGCTTCGTCACGGGCAGGTCCCGGGTCGCCACCGCCCTGACCCGCCAGATGATGTGGCGCAGCTCCGCCCAGCCCCACCCGATCGAGGCGCACCGCATCGACTCGCTGGCGATGTGGTGGACGAGCGTCCACGACGGGAAGGAGGGCGTGGCGGCGTTCGCGGAGAAGCGGTCCCCGTCGTTCACGTCCTCGGCCTCCCGCGACCTGCCGGAGTGGCTGCCATGGGACTGAACCGGTTCGTCGAGGCGCAGGACTCGGGCGGGACGTATGCCGCGGCGCTGGCCGAGCTGCGGCGCGGCCGGAAGACCAGCCACTGGATGTGGTTCGTCTTCCCGCAGGTCGCCGGGCTCGGTCGCAGTGAGATGGCGCAGAGGTATGCCGTGTCCGGCCTCCCCGAGGCGCGCGCCTACCTCGCCGATCCCGTTCTCGGGCAACGGTTGCGCGAGTGCTGCGCCGTGCTGCTGGGGCTGCCCGGATCGGACGCGGCGGCCGTGTTCGGGGGCATCGACGCCGTGAAGCTCCGGTCGTCGATGACGCTGTTCGCGCGGGCCGCCGAGGTCGACCCGGACCGGCAGCTCTTCACCGACGTGCTGGAGAAGTACTTCGACGGGGTCGAGGACGCGGCGACGACCGAGCGCCTCTGACACCGGCAGGTATCGTCTCCGCACGTGCAGGCGTTGCCTGCGCGGGCCTCTAGCTCAATGGTCAGAGCTGCGGACTTTTAATCCGTAGGTTGTGGGTTCGAGTCCCACGGGGCCCACCACCCTCCTCGGGCGCGCGCAGCTCCTCGGACGGACCCTTTCGACCACCTTCTGAGAGTGGCCTCTCACCCAGTGAGACATTTCGGCCATTCTGGCCCGCCGACTGCCCACCACCTGATATACGGGCTCGATCGCCTGCCACGGGGTTAGCATGTCCACCACTCCCACGGCCGTGCCCGCACGCAGGGGCCCCTCTCGGCCACAAGTCAAGCTCGTCCGGCGGGAGCTCTCCGCCGCAACCCCGAAACCCTGCCCCGGGAGTACGTGATGGGTCGATCCGTCAGAAACCGTTCGATGTTGGTCACAGCCCTGCTGGCGAGCCTCTTGGCGACGCTCGGCGGACCGAGTGCCGCACCCGCGAGGGCAGCGGCCGTCCCGGTCAACGCCACGGCGGCGTCGGACTGGAGCGGCGACGGCACGGCCGACGTCGTCGTGCCCTCGGCGACCGACGGCAGGCTGTGGCTGTACCGCGGAACCGGGACGAGTGGCTTCGCCGGCGCCCGCACCCAGGTCGGCAGCAACTGGGGCTCACTGGACCAGACCCGCCTCGTGGGCAACTGGGACGGTGTCGCCGGGACCGACCTCATCGCGCGCGACCCCGCCGGTGCGCTCTGGCTCTACTCGGGCAACGGCGCCGGCGGTTTCCGCCAGGCCCGGACCATCGGCAGCGGCTGGCAGATGTTCAGCCAGATCTTCTCCCCCGGGGACTGGGACGGTGACGGTCACCACGACCTGCTGGCCACCGTGAGGAGCGACGGCTCCCTGCGGATGTACCGCGGCACCGGCGCCGGAGGGTTCCTGGGCATGCGGGTCGTGGGCTCCGGGTGGTCCAGCCACGACGGTCTGATGCTCACCGGAGACTTCGACGGCGACTCGTCGCCCGACTTCCTCGCCCGCAACCGCGCCAACGGCCAGCTGCGGCTGTTCCGGAGCAACGGCTCCGGAGGCTTCGCCACGACCCGTACCGTCGGGACCGGTTGGAAGGGGTTCACCGGTCTCCTCGGTGTCGGCGACTGGTCCGGTGACGGCCACAGCGACGTGCTCGCGCGGACCACCGATGGCAGCCTGCGCCTGTACCGGGGCAACGGCGTCGGCGGCTGGCTCACCCCCTACCCCACCATCAGCACGGGCTGGAACGGCGTCCGCTTCCCCGACGCGGGACCGCTGACGACCACACCCACGCCGACTCCGACGCCCACCCCCACCCCGACGCCGACGCCCACCCCGACCCCGACGCCGACGACCACTCCCCCCACGCCGACGAGCCTGCCCCCGCTGGGCAAAGTCACCTATGCGGACCACGTCGCGCAGTGGAACGTGCTGTGCGGCAACGACCACGCTGCGGCGGACGACCCGATCGTGTTCCCGGGCCAGTTCGGCGCGTCCCACATGCACACCTTCTTCGGCAACAGGTCGACGAATGCCGCCAGCACCTTCACGAGCCTCAAGGCGACGACGTCGAGCTGCGGACGTGACATGGGGACGAGCGACCGCTCGGCGTACTGGGTCCCCTCGCTGGTGAAGAAGAACGCCGACGGAACAAGCTCGTTCGTCGGATCGCCACAGCTGAGCCAGATCTACTACCGCCGAGCGGGCGACGGCCGGGGCCCCGGGGTCTACCCGTTCCCTCCCGGCCTGCGGATGATCGCCGGCAACGCCAAGGCGACGTCCGACCAGCCGTCCTCGGTCGTGTCGTGGAGCTGCGGCCGCGGTGGCCCGGAGAGCCCGCACATGTTCCCCTGCCCGGGGGGCAGCTCGGCACCCATGGTCGTCGACCTCACCTTCCCCAGCTGCTGGGACGGGGTGCGCCTCGACAGTGCCGACCACAAGTCCCACATGGCGTATGCCGCGAGCACCGGTGCCTGCCCGACCAGCCACCCGGTCTCCCTCCCCCGACTGTCGATGGAGGTGGAGTACGTCAACCTCGGCGGCGGACCCGAGTACTCCCTGGCCAGTGGCGGCATCTACTCGTTCCATGCCGACTTCTTCAACGTTTGGGACGACCGTGTGCAGAACGCCCTGGTGGCCGCCTGCCTCAACGGCGCCCGCGAGTGCGCCAACATCAACCGCTCGGGCGACACCCTGTTCAGGCCGAGCTACGACCCCGAGCCGATCACCATCGACCTGAGGAACTTCTCGAGCACCTCGCCCTGGAGCGGCTGGACCCTCCAGTAGCCGACCATCGCACCGCCACCACCCATGACGGTGCCGATGCCGGGGATGCACCACTGAGAACAGCCTCGGGCGCACCACCTCTGTAGGTTGGGGGTCCGAGTCCCACGGGGCCCACCGACGGACTGGGGTACGCAGTGAAGATTCTCGTGACGGGCGCCAGCGGGTACGTCGGTGGCCGGCTGGTGCCGAGGCTACTCGAGCTGGGCCACGAGGTGCGCACCACCACGAGCGACCCGGACCGGGAGCAGCCGTGGTGGGCGGACGAGGTCGAGACGCAGGTCATGGACGCCCTCGACGCGGACCAGGTCTCGTCGGCCTGCGCGGGCGTCCACGCGATCTACTACCTCATCCACGGCATGGGCGGCGAGGACTTCGCGGCGGCCGACCGCGCGGCGGCCACCCACGTCGCTGAGGCGGTTCGCGCTCACGGCGTGGAGCGGGTGGTCTACCTGTCCGGGATCGTCCCTGACGTCGCGGACGACGAGCTGTCCGAGCACCTCACCTCTCGACGCGAGGTCGAGCGCATCCTCGGTGACACGCCCTCCACCCTGGTGGTCCTGCGCGCCGCCATCCTCCTCGGCAGCGGGTCCACCTCCTTCGAGATCATCCGCCAGGTCAGCCAGCGTCTGCCGGTGCACACCGTGCCCGCCTGGATGGACTCGCTCGTGCAGCCGATCGCCGTCGTCGACGTCCTCGAGGCGCTCGTCGGCGCCCTGGACTACAGCGGCCCCTCGCGTCACTTCGACGTGGGCGGGCCCGACCGGTTGCGCTACGGCGCGCTGCTCGCCGCCTACACCGCACACGCCGGCCTCACTCGCCCGCAGGTCACCGTCCCCCTGCTGCCCACGCAGCTCGTCGGCACGCTCGTCGGCAGCCTCACCGACGTCCCCCGGCCGACGGTGGAGGCCCTCACCGAGAGCCTCCACCACGACATGGTCGCCGGCGACGACGACTTCCGCGAGCTGCTCCTGCCCGTGGGCCACCGGCTGGTCGGTCTCGACGAGGCGTTCGGCAGGTCCCTGGCCGCACCTGCCCCCGAGGCCGCGAACGCCGACCCCATGGGCCCCCTCCCGCAGGACCCGGCCTGGGCCAGTGGTGGGGACGGCAGGCCCGCCCTCGCCAAGGTGGCCGACGCGGTCAAGGACGTCGCGACCCGGCGCTGACCCCGTGGCCGGGTGAGGGGCCCGCCTCCCACCGACCGACCCGTGCGTGCACCCCACGCCCGGTCCACTGCCACCTAGCATCGGGACCATGAAGCCGCTGGACGACGCCCACGCCCGACCTTCCGGTGTCAGCGACGCGACGGTGGAGGCCGTCGGCAAGCTCTCGGAGGCCTTCGAGGTCATCGAGGAGGCGAGGGGTGCCCTCTTCGCCTTCCACCGCAACCTCGGCCGGGCCGACCTCACGCTGGGGGAGGCCGTGGACCAGCTGCGCGCCGCCGGGCACGACCAGCTGGCCGACGACATCGAGACCGACCTCGTGGGCCGCAACGTCCTCGCCGGGCGGTGGACGTTCCAGGTCGTCGAGGAGTTCGAGGACGGCTACTACGCCGCCTTCCGCGAGCACGACCAGCGCGTCCGCGACGCGCTCATGGACGGTCGACGACACGTCTACGAGGCGGAGATGAAGCAGGCCCGGCGCACCCACGGCCGCCCCGGACACGAGGCCACCCCCCAGGACCGCTGACGGCCCAGCCTCAGAGCGGGACCGGCACGCCCCACGACGTGAGCACCTCGAGGGCGACCCCGACCGCGAGGCTGAGCAGGATCCCCCCGGCGAACCCGACGATCCCCGTGAGTCGACTGCCCGGGGACCGGCCGCGTCGGCGCCGCAGGCCGACGAGCTCGGTCACGGCATACGCGACGGCGCCCAGCGCGAGCGGAGCGCCCACGAGCAGCCAGAACCAGAACCACTTCGTCCCCACGCGCGTGGCCGGCCCGAGCACCAGCCGCCCCAGGAGGGCCACGCCGCCGAGACCGAAGACCCCGTCGAGGACGGAGCTGTCGGTGTGCCCGAACGGCCGCATCGCCACCCCGGCCTCACGCAGCTGGCGCACCAGCGCGGTGGACTCCCCGGTGGCGTCCGCCGACATCTCGGGCGAGACCGCGTCGTCGGGTCCTGCGACCGACCACCCGGTCTGGCCCCACGTGCGCCACACGAGGATCCCACCGTCGGGGTACCCCTCGGGCGCGGCGACGTCCGCATCCTCGGAGACCTGCGAGCCCACCCCGTCGGACATCCCCGCCTGCTCGGCCCGGGCGACGTCGAGCGGCCCCGTGTCGAGCGAGGACGCGGCATACCACTGCACCACCGAGCCGGCTGCGATGTCGGAGCGCAGCCGCTCGAAGGAGGAGGGGCGCAGTCCGTCGCTCCACGCTGCGACCCACATGAGGAGGCACACGACGACCACGCCGCCGCCGCACGCCGCCAGCACCCGCGCCGGCCACGTCGACGCACCCGCTGTCGCCACGCCCTCCCGGGCCACGGGACCCTGGCCCACCCCGATGCTCATGGCCCAGCGTGGCACGACAAACCCCCGCTGACCAGTGGTCAACGGGGGCCTGCGAGTCGGGTCAGTCGAACAGCTCGGAGAGGAACGACTTCTTGCGGCGCTGGCCGTGCGGCTGGCCGTAGTACCCCTTGCCCGGCGACGAGGAGTAGCGGGGCGCCTGCCCGTACGACTGGGCGGCGGGCTGCGCGTACGGGCCGCTCTGGGAGGGGTATGCCGGCTGCTGCGGGACCGGGGGCTGCTGCGGCGTGACCGGGGCCGGAGTCGCAGGCTGCTGGTGCCAGGCGTTCTCGGCGTTGACGAGGGCCTCCAGCTCACCGCGGTCGAGGAAGAGGCCACCGCAGCCGGTGCACTGGTCGACGTGGACCTGGTTGCGCTCGTAGTTGCGCATCTCGGACGCGCACTTGGGGCAGGTGAGGGTGCTCATGCCTGACCCAACGCCCCAACCGCGTCGGGAGTGCCCGCCGCCCGAGGACCGGCGGATCAGCCCGCCGCGCCGAGGACGTGGGGGAGGAGGAAGAGCATCCCCTGCGACCAGGTGAGGTGGGTGATGATCGGCCCGAGGATCCCACCGGTGACGCGACGCTGGAGTCCGACGACAAGGCCCACGATCAGCCCCGCGACGATGAGGAGCGGGATGCCGGCCGCGGCGGAGACCAGCGTGTAGATCACCGTCGTCACGAGCACCGCGTGCCTGCGTCCGACGGCGGCGAACAGGGCCCCGCGGTAGAACAGCTCCTCCGCGACCCCGTTGACCGCCGTGATGACCGCGACCACGGCCAGCGAGCCGTACGTCGCGTGGTCGAGCAGCGCGTCGACCGGCTCGCGCAGGACCGGGATCCGCGCGACGACGAGGGCCCCGGCGAGGAAGAGCGCGAGCAGCGCGCCACCGAGGACGAGCGACTGGACGATCGAGCGGCCCCCGTGGTCACCCGAGCGCGTGTTGGCCCGGCCGAGGTGCAGCGGCCCGGAGACGAGGGCGCCGACCGCCCAGACGATGGCCAGGGCGACGGCCGCGAAGTAGAACAGGTCGTTGCCCGCCGGGATGCGCAGGGCCCAGGCGTGCACCCCGAGCCCGACGACGAGCGTCACCCCCGCCACCACGCGCCGTCGCCGGAAGGCCGCGTCGCTCTCGGAGTGGTCCCGCGGGACGGGCTCGATGAGCGCAGCGTTGAGGAAACGTCGCAGTTCCGTGACGGGATTCGGCATGACGAGTGAGACGATGCCACAGATGACTTCCCCCCAGCAGCCCCGTGTCCTCGTGACGGGCGCGACCGGCTACATCGGGTCCCGCCTCGTCCCCGTCCTGCTCGAGACCGGCCACCACGTCCGGGTCCTCACGAGGTCGGCCGACCGGCTGCGAGCGCGCAACTGGGCCGACGACGTGGAGGTCGTCGAGGGCGACGCCACCTCGCGACGGGACCTCGACACGGCCCTGGCCGGCGTCGACGTCGCCTACTACCTGCTCCACTCGATGGACGGCAAGGACGACTTCGAGCACCGCGACCGCGAGCTGGCCCGCACCTTCGGGCTGGCGGCGCAGGAGGCGGGGGTCGGCCGGATCGTCTACCTGTCGGGCCTGCACCCCAACGAGGGGCACCTGTCGACGCACCTCGCCTCGCGGGTGGAGGTCGGCGACCTGCTCATGGCCTCCGGCGTCCCCACGGTCGTCCTCCAGGCCGCCATCATCATCGGCTCGGGCTCGGCGTCGTTCGAGATGCTGCGCCACCTCACCAAGAAGCTGCCGGTCATGGTCACACCCAAGTGGGTCAACAACCGGATTCAGCCCATCGCGATCGCCGACGTCCTGCACTACCTCGTCGGTGCCGCGACGATCAAGGAGGACCTCAACCGCAGCTTCGACGTCGGCGGGCCCGAGGTTCTCACCTACCGCGAGATGATCCAGCGCTACGCCAAGGTCGCCGGCCTGCGCCCGCGCACGGTGCGGACCGTTCCCGTCCTCACCCCCGGGCTCGCGAGCCACTGGGTCGGTTTCGTCACGCCGGTGCCCGCGGGTATCGCGAAGCCGCTCGTCGGGAGCCTCATCCATGAGGTCGTCTGCCAGGAGAACGACATCGACGACGTCGTCGGCCCGCCCGCCGGTGGGCCCACCCCGTTCGACGAAGCCGTGCGCGCCGCCCTCGGCGGTCGGGGCAAGGAGCGCCCGGAGCCGGGCACCGTCGACCCGGCCCACCTCACCGCGGCCGACCCCGACTGGGCCGGCTGAGCCGGACCGAGCCGGACCGATCCGGACCCAGCCGAGCCTGAGGTCAGGCCGCGCGGGGACGCGTCATCGTCACTTGGGCGACGTCGAGGTAGCCGGAGGCGAACCCCGCCTCGCAGTACGCGAGGTAGAACTCCCACATCCGCTTGAACGTCTCGTCGAACGCGCCGCCCTCGATCCGCGGCCACTCCTCGAGGAAGCGCAGCCGCCAGCGACGCAGCGTCTCGGCGTAGTCCGTGCCGAACGCGTGCACTCCCGTCACCCGGAGCCGGGTGTGCTGTCCTGTCACCGAGCGCATCGTCTCGAGCGACGGGATGAGCCCGCCCGGGAAGATGTACTTCTGGATCCAGCCGTAGGAGTTGCGCGTCGCGAGGTAGCGGTCGTGATCCATGAGGATCGCCTGCACGACCGCCGTCCCGCCCGGGGCGAGGAGCTTGTCGATCGCGGCGAAGTACGTCGGCCAGTACTCCTCGCCGACTGCCTCGATCATCTCGACGGAGACGACCGCGTCGAACGTCCCGTCGGTGCGCGGGCTCACCTCGCGGTAGTCCTGGAGCCTGACCTCGACCCGCTCGGCGAAGCCGCCGTCGGCGATCCGCTCCCGGGCCAGGGCCTGCTGCTCGCGCGACAACGTGATGGAGAGGACGTCCGCGCCACGGGCCGCGGCGCGGAGCGACAGCTCGCCCCAGCCGGTGCCGATCTCGAGGACCCGGGAACCCGGCCCGACCTTGGCGGTGTCGAGGATGGCGTCGATCTTGCGGTGCTGCGCCTCGACGAGGTCCTGCTCGGCCAGCGGGCGCGAGTCGTCGAACAGCGCCGACGAGTACGACATCGTCGGGTCGAGGAAGGCCGCGAACAGGTCGTTCGACAGGTCGTAGTGCGCCTCGATGTTGGCACGGCTGCCGGTCAGCGTGTTGCGGGTCGCCGCCGGGAGCGCCCGGTCGACGAGCCGGCGCATCGCGAGCACCGGCTTCGGCAGCAGGTGGCTCATCCGCTCGGCGAACGGCAGCAGCGCCTGCGCGAGGTCGGTGCCCGGTGCCGCCCGCCAGTCTCCCGCCATGTAGCCCTCGCCGAGGCCGATCTTGGGGTGGTGGCCGATCCGCCGGTACATCGACTCCGGCCGGATGACGTCCAGCGTCGGGCCGTCCGGCCCGGCCGAACCCACGGTGGACCCGTCGGGGTAGCGCAGTCGCACAGGCACGCCGGCGACGATCTGGTGGATCAGCGTGCGGGCGACGGCTCCACGCGTGAGGAACCTTCTCGCAGAGGGCATCTCGAGAGGGCTGAGGGCTTCGGACGTCATCGGACGGTCTCCAGTGATTCGGCTGGGCGGCGTTGGACGGGAAGGCGTCGGGCCCACAGCCGGATGCCGTGCATCCGGATGAGCGCCGACACCTGCTGGGTCATGAACGGGTGGCGGGCGACGGTGGCGACCACGGCGCGCGGGGTTCCCGGGACGAGCTCCCCGTCGACGACGGCGGTGAAGACGAGCTCGCCCTCGCGGTGGAGCCGGATCGCCACGGACACCCGCTCGGCGTCGAGGTGGAAGCGGATCGCGTACTCCCCCGTCGTGTCGTTGAACGGCGAGACGTAGAAGTCCTTGCCCACGGAGGCCGCACCGCGCGCGTCGGGCCGGACGGCATACGCGTGCCGTCCGCCGTAGGTGTTGTGCACCTCGACGACGACCCCGCGCAGCTCACCCGACGCGGTGAGGCACCAGTAGGCGGTCATGGGGTCGAAGACGTGGCCGAGCACGCGGGCGTGGGTCAGCGCGACGACCCGAGTGACACCCTCAGTGGGTATGCCGTCGCGCTCGAGGCAGCGCAGCACGTTCGCCTTGAGCTCGGGCAGGGTCGCCGGACCGGAGAGGTGGTCCTCCGGTCGGAACGACGCGACCGGACCGAGCCACCGCGGTAGGTCCAGGGGCTCGTCGAGGTCGAGGAGCCACTGGTAGTGGCGGTTGGTGAAGGTCCGGCGCAGCGGTGTGTGCCGGACGTGGTGGACCCGCCCGACGACGAGGGAGGGCAGCGTCGGCAGCTCGACCGACACGACCCCCGTCCCGGGCAGCGTCTCGGTCACGACCACTCCACCCCGAGCGCGCGGGCGGCCTCGACTCCCGAGCGGGCACCGTCCTCGTGGAACCCCCAGCCCCAGTGCGCGCCGGCGAAGGCGGTGCGCGACGTCGTGATCTCGTCCCGACGTCGCTGGGCCCGGACGGCGTCGAGGTCGTGGATGGGGTGCGCGTAGTCCATGACCGCGACGACCGCGGCCGGGTCGATGAGGGAGGTCGCGTTGAGGGTGACGAACAACGGGTCCGAGGCGGGCAGGCCCATGAGCCGGTTCATGTCGTAGGTGACGACCGGACCGGTGGTGCCGGCGTCGTGGCCGGGGCCGGCCGCGCGGTAGTTCCAGGACGCGTGCGCCCAGCGTGCGCGCGGCATGAACGACGAGTCGCGGTGCAGGACCGTCTCGTTGCGCGAGTAGCGGAAGGCGCCGAGCACCTCCTTCTCGGTCGGGGTCGCGTCGACGAGCAGGCGGAGCGCGTCGTCGGCGTGGGTCGCGACGACGACGTGGTCGAAGCGCTCCCGCCCGGCCGCCGTGGCCACCTCCACGCCGTCGTCGTCACGCTCGACCGCGAGGACCTCGTGGCCACGGCGGACGTCGGGAAGCCGCGCCGCGAGCGCCTCGACGTACGTCGCGGAGCCGCCGACGACCGTCCGCCACTGGGGCGCCCCACCGATGCTGAGCATCCCGTGGTGGTCGAGGAACTGGAACAGGTAGCGGGCCGGGTACTCCATCGCGTCGCCGCGACCGCTGGACCACACGCACGACACGAGCGGGACGGCATACAGCTCGACGAAGCTGTCCGGGAAGTCGCGGGCGGCCACGAACTCCCCGTAGGTCGTCTGGTCGGTGTCGTCGGTCGCGGCGAGGAAGTCCGCCGCCTCGTGGTGGAAGCGTCGGACCGAGCGGAGCATGGTGACGAAGTCGCGCGAGAGGAGCTGGCGCGGGCGGGCGAGGAAGCCGGTGATCCCGCGGCCGCCGGCGTACTCCATGCCGGAGGCCGGGTCGGAGATCGACATCGACATCTCGGTGTCGCGCACCGCGATGCCCAGCTCGGCGAAGAGCCGCCCGAGGAGGGGGTAGGTCCGGTCGTTGTGGACGATGAAGCCCGAGTCGACCCGGACCTGTCCCGGTCCGGAGCCGATGTTGTGCGTGTGCGCGTGCCCACCCAGCCTGGTGTCCGCCTCGAAGAGGGTCACCCGGTGGCGTCGGGCCAGCACGTGCGCGGCCGTGAGGCCGGCCACGCCGGACCCCACGACGGCGGTGCGGGGCGCATCGTCGGTCGGTGTCATGCTGTCCATTCGTCGCCGGCGGGGAACCGGATGGGTCTGTCGGGAGACCAATATGCCGTGCCGTGGGGCCCCGGACGCACCTTGGCTCCGCGTGACACAGTGCGCGGATGAGCCGCTTCCTCCTCGTCACCCTCTGCGCCCTGCTCACCGCCGTGCTGGCCATGGGCGTGACCGCCGTCGTCTCCCGACGGCTGGGCCGTCTCTCGGTCGTCGACGTCACGTGGGGACTGGTCTTCGTCGCGATCGCCTGGGTGTCGTATGCCGTCGGCACCCACTCCGCTCGCTCCCTGCTGCTCGCGGTGCTCGTCACGGCGTGGGGAGGCCGGCTGGCCTGGCACATCCGGCGCCGGGCGCTCGGCGGCGACGAGGACCCGCGCTACGCGAAGCTCGTCGAGGGCGTCCCCGAGCAGGACCGGTTCCGGTTCGCGCTCCGGCGGGTGTTCGGCGTCCAGGGTCTCGCGGCCTGGGTCGTCTCGCTGCCCATCCAGGTCGCGGCCTCGACGGACCGCCCGCTCGGCTGGGTGGCCGCGGGCGGGGTCGTGCTCTTCCTCGTCGGGGTGACCTTCGAGGCGCTCGGCGACGCCCAGCTGGCGAGGTTCAAGGCGGACCCGGCCAACCGTGGCGCGATCATGGACCGCGGGCTGTGGGCGTGGACCCGGCACCCGAACTACGTCGGCGACGCGGCCGTGTGGTGGGGACTGTGGGTCGTCGCGGCGGAGGCGTGGCCGGGAGTGCTCACCGTGCTCTCGCCGGTGCTCATGACCTACCTCCTGGCGTTCGCGACGGGCGCCCGGCTGCTCGAGTCGGAGATGTCGAAGCGGCCCGGGTACCGCGACTACATGGAGCGGACGTCGATGTTCCTCCCGCTCCCGCCGCGTCGTCGGACCCGGGGCTGACGGCGCGTTCGCCCTGCTCAGGGTCGGTTTGGGTCGCACGCTAGCCGCCGAAGCAGGCCGAACCTCACTAGTTTCGAGGGGTGGGGGCACGTCCCCACGACATCGAAGGAGTGTGATCGGGATGGACGCCATCTGGTGGTGGGTGATCGCAGCTGTCGTGCTCATCGCACTGGCGCTGCTGCTGGTCCCGCAGATGCGCAAGCGCAACGTGGAGTCCCGGCGCCAGCAGGCCGCCGAGGTCCGCGAGGAGGCGCAGGAGCATTCCCAGGTCGTGCGCGAGCGCGAGGCGCACGCCACGCAGGCCGAGGCGGCAGCCCGCCAGGCGCGCGCCGAGGCCGAGCAGAAGCTCGCCGAGGCGGACAAGCTCGAGACCGAGGGCGCCCGCCGGCGCGAGCCCGCCGTGGCCGCGCGCTCCGAGTACGAGGAGAAGCTCCAGCGCGCCGACGAGCTCGACCCGGACGTCGACACCGACGGTGACGGACGCGCCGACCGCGTGGAGTCCGACCGGGACGACGACGTGCGCGACCGGGGAGACGTGCGCCGGCGCTGACCCTCGCGTCCACGTCGAGTGGTCACGACACCCCGTATGCCGTCCGCGCATGCGGGGTGTCGTGACCTCTCGACCCGGGTGGGTCGGGTCACCCGGGTGGGTCAGGTCGCGACGGAGCTGAGCGCGTGGATGACGACGCCGGCGAGGGCCCCGACGATCGTGCCGTTGATGCGGATGAACTGGAGGTCGCGGCCGACGTGCAGCTCGATGCGTTCGGCAGCCTCGCGCCCGTCCCACTGGTCGACGGTCACCGAGATGACCTCGGCGATCTCGGAGCCGTAGGTGTTGACGAAGAAGGACACCGCCTCGCCGAGGTGCCCCTCGAGGCGGGAGCGCCACGGCTCGTCCTCGACGAGGTGGCGTCCGAGGTGCTCGAGGAGCTCCTCGCCGCGGACGTGGAAGTACGACGTCGGGTCGTCCATCGCCGACTCGAGCGCGGAACCGAACGAGCGCCACAGGCCCACGGCCGTGTCGGGCACCTGCGGGTGCGACAGGAGCCGCTCCTTGAGCGCCTCGGCCTGCTCCATGACCTCCGGGTCCGACTGCAGGTCGTGCGCCAGGCGCGTGAGCAGGTCGTCGAACGCGACCCGGGCCGGGTGCCCCGGGGCGACCCGGATGTCCCGCAGCCAGGTGAGCACCTGCTGGTAGCTCCACCCGATGACCCGGTCGTCGACCCACGGCGGCGACCACCATGGCGCCCGCTCCCCGATGACCGAGGCGAACGTGCCGGGGTTGTCGCGCAGCCAGTCGTGCAGCTGCTCCAGCCCGAGGTCGACGAGGCCGTGGTGGGTCCGCTCCCCGACCACGCCCTCGAGCAGCGAGCCGGCGATCGGGCTGATCGGCTCCTTCGCCAGGCGTGGGAGGAGGAAGTCCTCGATCACCTCGCGGACGGCGTCGTCGGACAGCCGACCCAGTCCGGCCCGGGTCACCCGGACGACCTCCGCCATCACCCGGGTGCGGTGGCCGGGGACGAGCAGCCAGGCGCCGAGCCGTTCCCCCACCCGGGCGGAGGCGAGTCGCTCGCGGGCGATCTCGTCGGTGAGGAAGTTCTCGGTGACGAAGTCCTGGAGGTTGCGCCCGATCTCGTTCTTGCGCTTGGGGATGATCGCGGTGTGCGGCACCGGCAGCCCTAGCGGGTGCCGGAACAGCGCGGTCACGGCGAACCAGTCCGCGAGCGCCCCGATCATCGCGGCCTCGGCGCCGGCGTTGACGTAGCCCAGCCAGCCGGTCTCGTGACGCAACGTCACGGCATACACGATCGCGGCGAGCACGAGCAGGCCGAGCGCGAGCGCCCGCATCCGGCGCAGGCCGGTGCGGCGCTGCGCGTCGGCGGGGGACGGGGCGAGCAGACTCACGGGGACGATCCTGCCCCACGCCCCTCCTAGAGTGGGTCCGTGCAGTTCCTCAACGGTCTCCAGCCCCAGCACGACCTCACCTACGACGACGTCTTCATGGTCCCGAACCGCTCCGACGTCGCGAGCCGCCTCGACGTCGACCTCGCGTCGGACGACGGCACGGGCACGACGATCCCGCTCGTCGTGGCCAACATGACGGCGATCGCCGGACGACGCATGGCCGAGACGACGGCCCGGCGCGGCGCGCTGACGATCATCCCGCAGGACATCCCCGTCGAGGTCGTCAGCGACGTCATCGGCTGGACCAAGCAGCGACACCTCGTCTTCGACACCCCGATCACCCTCGACCCGCTCACCACCGTCGGCGAGGCGCAGGTCCTCATCGGCAAGCGTGCCCACGGCGCGGCCATCGTCACCGAGGGCGACCGGCCCATCGGCATCGTCACCGAGAGCGACCTCACCGGCGTCGACCGGTTCGTCCAGGTCCGCGACGTCATGTCGCGCGAGCTCGTCACGGTCCGCGACGACGTCGACGTCGTCGGTGCCTACGACACCCTGTCCGGCACCCGCCGCCGCCTCGCCCCGGTCGTCGCCGAGGACGGGACGCTCGTCGGGGTGCTCACCCGCCAGGGTGCCCTGCGCGCCGGCCTCTACGCGCCCGCGCTCGATGCCGACGGCGCCCTGCGGGTCGGTGCCGCCGTCGGCATCAACGGCGACGTCGCCGCCAGGGCCACGCAGCTCCTCGAGGCCGGGGCCGACGTCCTCGTCATCGACACCGCCCACGGCCACCAGCAGCGGATGCTGGACGCGCTCAAGGCCGTGCGCTCCCTCGACCCGCAGGTGCCGGTCGTCGCGGGCAACGTCGTCAGCGCCGCCGGGACCCGTGAGCTCATCGAGGCGGGGGCCGACATCGTCAAGGTCGGGGTCGGGCCGGGCGCGATGTGCACGACCCGGATGATGACCGCCGTCGGCCGCCCCCAGTTCTCCGCCGTGCTCGAGTGCGCCACCGCGGCCCGCGATCTCGGCGGGCACGTGTGGGCCGACGGCGGCGTGCGTCACCCCCGCGACGTCGCCCTCGCCCTCGCGGCCGGGGCGTCCAACGTCATGATCGGCTCGTGGTTCGCCGGGACGCTCGAGTCGCCAGGCGACCTGTTCACCGACGAGACCGGGCGGCAGTTCAAGGAGTCCTTCGGCATGGCGTCCTCGCGCGCGGTCCGGAACCGGACCGCGACCGACACGGCCTACGAGCGCGCCCGCAAGGCGATGTTCGAGGAGGGGATCAGCTCGGCCCGGATGTACGTCGACCCGGCCCGGCCCTCGGTCGAGGACGTCATCGACGAGATCATCTCGGGCCTGCGGAGCAGCTGCACCTACGCCGGGGCGCGCACGCTCGCCGAGTTCCACGAGCGCGCGACCATCGGCCTCCAGAGCACCGCCGGCTTCGCCGAGGGGCGACCGCTGCACCAGTCCTGGTGACCGCCGGATCGTCGCGCGGGTGGTCCCGCCGCACGACCGCGTATGCCGTCACACCGGTCCTCGTCCTCGTGGCGGTCGTCGCGGTGGCCTGGCTCACGACCCCCCGCACCTCGGGGTTGGAGGGTGAGTGGGAGACGGCGGCGGTCCCGGGCGAGGTGCTCGGCGGCCGCGCGCTCGTCGGTTCCGGGTCCCCCGTGGCGGTCGACCTCGTCACCGGGACCCGCATCACCCTCGGGTCCGTCACCGGTGGGGCACCGGCGATCGGCGCGGGGCGACTGCTCGTCCTCGGGGACGGCCGGCTCGACGGCGCCGGGCTGGACGGTCGCTCGCGCTGGACGTGGCAGGGACCGCCCGCCCACGCGCTGACGCTCGTGGCCGCCGGACCTTCCGTGACCGTCGTGCAGGCCTGCGGGGGGACCCCCGGCGGGTGCCGCCTCATCGGCGTCGACGGCAACGGGCGCGAGTCCTGGCAGACCCCCCAGCCGACCGCGACCGGCACCTCGGCGCCGGTCGTCGGGGCCGACGGCAACCTCCCGACCGTCGGTGTCCTGCCGACCCCGGACGGCACGCTGGTCCTCGTCGACCCCGCGTCGAGCCGCATCGTGCTCCGACCCGCGTCGCGGGCGTCCGTGGGCGCCGACGGGCGGCTGACGCTGCGCTCCGAGGCGTCCGGCGGGTGCGCCCTCACGACCTTAGAGACCCTCGACCGGACGTCCACGTCGACGACGTCGGAGCCGTGCGCGTCGGCGCCGCCTCCCCCCGGTCCGGAGCGGGTCACGGCGGCCCGGTCCCGGGTGTGGTGGTGGCCCTTCGGTGACGGTCGGCCGACGCTCGAGGTGCGCGGACGGCATACGGGTCGGGTGGTGAGCCGGGAACCGCTGGCGGTGCTGCGCCACGACGACGCGGGACTGACCGTCCGCGAGGGCGACGTGGTCCGTCGCTACGGGTGGGTCGAGGGCGGCTGAGGACGTCGCCGCCCCCCGGTCGGGCGACGGCGGGGGCCACGAGGGACCAGCACCACCGGGTGGTTGTCGGGCCAGAAGGTCACGGAACCGGACACGGGGCGGGGACGGCGGTGCCACGATGACGCGGTGGGGAAGCACGAGTCATCCCGCACCACGGGCCGGGTCACCGTGATCGCTGCCGTGGCGGCCATCGCCGTGCTCGTCGGGGGCACGTGGGCGGTCGCGTCCCTCATGGAAGAGGACCCGGGGACCGCGGGGTCGCGTCCCTTGGCGTCGGCGAGCGCGTCGGCGTCGGCGTCGGCGACCGCGACGGCGTCGGCGACACCGAGTGCCTCCCCCACGGCGTCGAGCCCGGAACCGTCCGCGACCGCCTCCGCCACGGTGGACGCGGCCGCGGCCCAGAGCGCCGAGCGTCACGCGAAGTGTGTCGCCGAGGTCGCGTCGGCGACCCGGCTCGCGAACGCCGTCGCCACCTCCGCCACCCACTGGAGGCAGCACGTGGCCGCCCAGCTCGCCTGGGATGCGCGCACCCAGTCGTTCGCGACGACCAAGGCCCAGTGGGCGGCCTCGCGGGCGTTCGGTCCCGCGGACGAGCGGGAGTTCGCGGCGGCCACGCAGGCAGCGGGTGCGTCGAAGGGGGCCTGCGCCGCCGCGGTGTCCGCCGCTCCCCCGGTGGCGGCCACGACGGCCTGCGCGTCCCGCCTCAAGGCCCTCGAGTCGGCCGTCGCCACCGGGACGGTGGTCCACCGGCAGTGGTCGGCCCACCTGCTGATGATGCAGCAGAAGGAGCACGCCGACATGGGTGCGTACCACCGGCGCTGGATCGCCATGGTCCGGGACGCACAGGCGCCGCTGCGGACGCATGCCGCGGCCGCCGCTGCCGTGGGTGCGGCCCCCGCCTGCGCCTGACGCTGCGCTGGGTACGTTGTCGTGGTGACCTACGACGTGGCAGCGATCCGTGAGCTCTTCCCTGCGCTGCGAGGCGGGCCCGACGGCTCCGCCCCGGCGGCCTTCTTCGACGGGCCGGGTGGCAGCCAGACCCCCACACCGGTGGCCGACGCCGTCCACGCCACGCTCGTGTCCGCGATCTCCAACCGCGGCGAGGTCACGGCCAGCGAGCGTCGCGCCGAGGACGTCGTCCGCGAGGCCCGACGGGCGGTGGCGGACCTTCTGGGCGCCGACCCGCGAGGCGTGGTGTTCGGGCGCAGCGCGACGGCGCTCACCTACGACTTCGCCCGGGCGCTGGCCAAGACCTGGGCTCCCGGTGACGAGGTCGTCGTCACCCGGCTCGACCACGACTCCAACATCCGCCCGTGGGTGCAGGCCGCGGAGGCCGTCGGTGCGGTCGTGCGGTGGGCGGACTTCGAGCCCGAGACCGGCGAGATGCACTCCGCCGCCGTGACCTCCCTGCTCTCCGACCGGACCCGGCTCGTCGCGACGACGGCGGCCTCGAACCTCATCGGCACCAAGCCACCGGTCTGCAAGATCGCCCGGGCCGTGCACGAGGTCGGCGCCCTGCACTGGGTCGACGGGGTCCACGCGACGGCGCACGCCTCGGTCGACCTCGACTCGCTCGGTGTCGACTTCTGGACCTGCTCTCCCTACAAGTTCCTCGGGCCGCACATCGGGATCGTCGCGGCTTCCCCCGAGCTCCTCGAGGGCATCCGGATCGACAAGCTGCTGCCGTCCTCCGACGCCGTGCCGGAGCGCTTCGAGTTCGGGACCCTGCCGTACGAGCTGCTCGCCGGGGTCACCGCCGCGGTCGACGTGCTCGCGTCACTCGACGGCACGGCGACCGGGTCGCGGCGCGAGCGCATCCTCGCGAGCTTCGAGGCGCTGGAGGAGCACGAGCACCGCCTGCTCGACCGGCTCGAGTCCGGGCTGCGCTCGCTGCCCGGCGTGCGGGTGTACTCCAACGCGCGCAAGCGCACCCCCACCCTGCTCTTCACCGTCGAGGGACGGTCCGCGCAGGACGTGCGCCGGGGCCTCGCCGAGAGCGGCGTCAACGCCCCGGCGAGCAACTTCTACGCCATCGAGGCCTCCCGTCACCTCGGCCTCGGCGACGAGGGCGGGGTCCGCATCGGCCTCGCGCCCTACACGGACCTGGACGACGTCGAGCGCCTCCTCACCGCCCTCGCCGCCCTCACCTGACCCGTCCGACTGATGGCGCACGACGTTCGGCGAGCGCCAGCGAGCCGACCCGCCCGACTGCGGCGAGAACGACGCCGCCCCCACGTCCTCGCGCGCCGCTGTGCACTGCTGCGCCCCAGCGCAGCAGTGCACACTCCGCCGGGCCGACCACCACACACGCTGTGCGCTGCTGCCGCTGAGCGCAGCAGTGCACAGCGCGAACCGGGAAGGTCAGCGTGCCGCCGGCGCCGGCGCCGGGACGAGGAACGCGTCGCGGGTGATGTCGGCGATGCTCTGCGCCCCGGTGAGCCCCATCGTGAGGTCGAGCTCGGCGACGACGTCGTCGATGACGTCGCGCACGCCGTCCGCCCCGTCGAGCGCCAGCCCGTAGACGTGCGGCCGCCCCAGGAGGGTCGCGTCCGCGCCGAGGGCGAGCGCCACGAAGACGTCCGCGCCGGTGCGGATCCCACTGTCCACCAGGACGACCGGCTCACGCCCCACCCGCTCGCGGATCGCCACGAGGGCGTCGAGCGAGGCGATGGAACGGTCGACCTGCCGACCGCCGTGGTTGGACACGATGACGCCGTCGACACCGGCCTCGAACGCCCTGGCCGCGTCGTCAGGGTGGAGGATCCCCTTGAGCAGCACCGGCAGCGTCGTCCGCTCGCGCAACGTCTCGATGTGCTGCCAGGACAGACCCGGGTTCGAGTAGATGTCGAGGAAGGTCTCGACGGCCGCGCGCGGCACCGGTGAGCGCAGGTTGTCCCGCACCCCACCGGGGTGGCGACGCGACTGGTTGAGCAGCGTCCGTGCGCCGCCCGCCACGGCCCGGACCTTCTCCACCCCTGCGGTCCCGGCCAGCGGTGACGCCGCCTCCCCCGCCGCGGCGACCCGTTCCCTGACGATCTCCATGAAGCGGGGGTCGGAGGTGTACTGCGCGATGCCCATGCCCTGCGTGAACGGCAGCGACCCGAGGTCGAGGTCGGCGGTCCGCCAGCCGAGCATCGTCGTGTCGAGGGTGACCACGAGCGCCCGCGCCCCGGCCGCCTCGGCCCGCCCGATGAGCGAGTCGACGAGGCGCTCGTCGGTGGACCAGTAGAGCTGGTACCACCACGGCACCTCCCCCATGGCCCGGGCGGTCGCCTCCATCGGTGAGCAGCCCTGCGTCGACACGATGTACGGCGTCCCGGCCGCCGCTGACCCGCGCGCGATCGCGACGTCGGCCTCTCGGGCGACGAGCTCCGCGGCGCCGATCGGGGCGAGCATCACCGGCGCCGACAGCGGCGTCCCGAGGACCTCGGTGCGGAGGTCCCGGGTGGTGTGGCCGTGGAGCACCCGCGGGACGATCTGCCACCGGTCGAACGCCGCCCGGTTTGCCCGCATCGTCGCACCGGCACCTGCACCGCCGGCGACGTACGCCCAGGCCCGGTCGCTCATGGCGTCACGGGCTCGCCCCTCGAGCTCGTGGGGGGCAGTCGGGACGCGGGGGGCCTGCCCCAACGTGCCGCGACGGTAGATGGCGCTCTGGCGCGCGCGCCCGGGTCCGACCGCGGCCTCGGGGAGGGTCTGCTCAGTCACGGTGCCACGCTATCGGCGGGCGTCGGTGACGTGGGCGAGACTGAGGCCATGGTTGCGCTCCTCCCCCCGCTCGAGGCCCCGGTCGACCCGGTCGACGCCCTGCGCCGCATCGCCTTCCTGCTCGAGCGCACCCGCGCCGGCACCTACCGCGTCGAGGCGTTCCGCGGCGCAGCCAAGGCGCTCAAGGGGATCGGCGACGACGAGGTCGAGCAGCGCGCCCGCGCCGGCACCCTCCAGGACATCCCCGGCATCGGCAAGTCGACCTCCGCGGTGGTGGAGGAGTCCGTGAGAGGTGAGCTGCCGGCATACCTCTCGTCGTTGCAGGACAAGAGCGGCGGTCCGCTCGTGGCCGGGGGCGAGGACCTGTATGCCGCGCTGCAGGGCGACTGCCACCTCCACTCCGACTGGTCCGACGGTGGGTCGCCGATCGACGAGATGGTGCTGACGGGCATCGAGCTCGGCCACCGGTGGATGGTCCTCACCGACCACTCCCCCCAGCTGCGGGTCGCCAACGGGCTCACCGCCGAGCGGCTCACCCAGCAGATCGCCATCGTCGACGCGATCAACCGTGGTGTGGGAGAGGCGTTCCGGCTCTTCAAGGGGATCGAGGTCGACATCCTCGACGACGGTTCCCTCGACCAGACCGACGCGATGCTCGGCCGGCTCGACCTCGTGACCGCGTCGGTCCACAGCAAGCTCCGGATGAACTCCGGCCCCATGACCAAGCGGATGGTGGCGGCGGTCCTCAACCCGAGGGTCAACGTCCTCGGCCACTGCACGGGGCGGCTCGTCGAGGGCTCACGGGGCAAGCGCCCCCCGTCGGACTTCGACGCGCAGGCGGTCTTCGAGGCCTGCCTCGAGGGCGACACGGCGGTCGAGATCAACTCGCGTCCGGAGCGCTGCGACCCCCCGGACGAGCTCGTGGAGCTGGCCCTCGAGATCGGGTGCCTGTTCTCGGTCGACTCGGACGCCCACGCGCCGGGGCAGCTCGACATGAAGGCCTACGGCTGCGAGCGCGCCGAGCGGCTCGGGGTGCCGTGGGACCGCATCGTCACGACGTGGGACGCCGACCGCGTCCACGCCTGGGCCAACCCCCACTGACCTCGGGTCGCGCCCCCGTCCGGGGTCCCGCGGATCGCGACGGATTCGCCCCGATCCGCGGACCGGGTTGACACACTCTCCTCATGGGCGACCTCCGCATCACGCTGGACCCTGACGCCTCGGGTCCTTCCTACGAGCAGGTGCGGGCGCAGCTTGCCGCGCTCATCGAGCAGGGCGTCCTGGCCGAGGGCGACCACCTGCCCACGGTGCGCGCGATGGCCGGGGACCTCGGCCTCGCCGTGAACACCGTCGCCAGGGCCTACAAGGAGCTCGAGACCGAGGGCCTCGTGACGACGGGCCGGCGGGCCGGCACCGTGGTCGCCGGCGGGGGGCACGCCACCGACACCGCCCTGCGACGCAGCGCCGTCGCCTTCGCCGCCGACGCCACCCGGGCCGGGTTGAGCGAGGCAGCTGCCCTGGACCTCGTGCGTGCAGCGCTCCGCGAGGCGCGCACCTGAGGCGCAGACGGTCCCACGCGCTGCGTGGGACGGCATACGACGAGTCGCGTGGCACACGTCCGGGCTCGTTTTGGAATGGGCGCGATCGTCCCCTATGCTTTCCGAGTCCACGACGGATCCGAGCGCTGCGCGCTGCGCGACGTGGGTTCCCGTCACGTGATGGGTCCCCATCGTCTAGCGGCCCAGGACCCCGCCCTTTCACGGCGGTAGCACGGGTTCGAATCCCGTTGGGGATACGCAGTAACGGTCTTGCAACCGCAAGGCCCCGTAGCGCAGTTGGTTAGCGCGCCGCCCTGTCACGGCGGAGGTCGCGGGTTCGAGTCCCGTCGGGGTCGCCAGCACAGCGAGAGGCCCACACCAGCAGGTGTGGGCCTCTCCGCATCTCCGGACGGGCGACGGCCTAACCTGACGGCCATGTCATGGTCGGTCTGGCTGTCCCTCGTGGTGACCGGGGTGCTCATCTCGTTCACCCCCGGCGCCGGGGCCATCAACACGATGGCCAACTCGCTGGGCGTCGGGTGGACCCGCTCGATCTGGGGGATCCTCGGCCAGCAGATCGCCCTCGTCACCCACATCGTCCTCGTCGCCGCGGGGCTGGGCGTCCTCGTCGCGAGCTCACCCGCTGTGTTCGGTGCCATCCGCTATGCCGGTGCCGGCTACCTCGTCTACCTCGGCGTTCGGCAGTGGCGCTCGCGCGCGGTCACCGACGACGGCGAGCCCACGACGACGGGCACGAGGACGCCGGCGGCCATGGTGCGGCGCGGGATCCTCGTCAACCTCACGAACCCGAAGGCGCTCGTCTTCTTCCTGGCCTTCATCCCGCAGTTCACCCGACCCGACCGTCCCCTGCTGCCGCAGTACGCCGTGCTGGCGGCGACGATCGTCGTCATCGACGTCGTCGTCATGTGGTGCTTCTTCGCCACGGCCGCGCGGGGTCTGCGTCGGGTGACGAGCACCCCGCGCGGTCAGCGGGCGATGAACAGGACGTTCGGCGGCCTCTTCGTCGGTGTCGGCGTGCTGCTCGCCGCCGTTCACTGACCGCGCCGGCTCAGCGGCTGACCTCGATCGCGATCTTGCCGCGGACGTGCCCGCCCTGGCTCAGCTCAAACGCCTTGGCAGCGTCCTCGAGGGCGAACACCTCGGCGACGGGCACGGTGAGCCGGCCCTCGTCCGCGAGGTCCGCGAGCGCCTGCAGGTCCGCGGAGTCGGGTCGGACCCAGGCCGAGATCCCGCCGGCAGGCTCGACGCTCGGGTCGGTGACCGAGCCGTGCCGACCGCCGTCCGCGAGCACTGCGAGCGTCGTCTCCAGCACTCCGCCGACGAAGTCGGCGACGACGTCGACGCCGTCGGGCGCAAGGACACGGACGCGCTCGGCCAGCCCGGCGGCATACGAGACCGGCTCGGCGCCGTAGCCCCGCAGGAACTCGTGGTTGCCCTCGGAGGCCGTGCCGATGACGCGGGCGCCGAGTGCGGTCGCGATCTGGACGGCGAGGATGCCGACCCCGCCGGCGGCCGCGTGGACGAGGACGGTGTCGCCCTCCCTCGTGCCCAACCGCTTGAGCAGCTGGTATGCCGTGAGGCCGGCGAGCGGGAGCCCTGCGGCCTGGTTCCAGTCGAGGCTGGCCGGCTTGCGGGCGACGGTGCGCACGGGTGCGGCGACGAGCTCGGCGAACGTGCCGTGCTGCACCCAGTCCTTGCGGGCGTAGGCGATGACCTCGTCACCGACGGCGTACTCGGGGGTGTCCAGGCCCACGGCCTCGACGACGCCCGCGACGTCCCAGCCGGGGATCGCCGGGAAGTCGACCTGCATGAGCCCGTCGAGGTACCCGGCAGCGACCTTCCAGTCGACCGGGTTGACCGAGGCGCTCCGGACGCGGATGAGGACCTCGCCGGGTCCCACCCGGGGGTCGGCGACGTCGGTGAGGGTGAGGGTGTCGGGGGAGCCGTACTGGCTGTAGGTGATGGCGCGCATGGAGAGGGCCAACGTGCCGGGAGGTCGTCCGCATTCCTTGCGCGCGTTCCTCACGGCCAGGGCGAGGCGCCCGGGCGGCCGTCGGCCCCGGGTGGGCGTCAGGACGAGAAGGTCCAGCGGGTGTGTGACCGGTAGGTCTCCCCCGGGCGCAGGACCGCCGAGGGGAAGCTCGGCTGGTTCGGGGCGTCCGGGTACTGCTGGGTCTCGAGGCAGATGCCGTCGCCCTGTCGCAGGAGCCGGCCCTCCCGTCCGGCGAGCGTCCCGTCGAGCCGGTTGCCGGTGTACACCTGAATCGAGGGCTGGTCCGTGTCGACCTCGAGTGCACGGCCGGTGGCCGGGTGCTCGAGCCGGGCAGCGGTGCGGGTGCCGGACCCACCCAGGACGAAGGTGTGGTCGATGCCGACCACCCTCGCCACCTGCGGGTGCGCGGACCTGACCCGCGGCCCGAGAGGGGCGGGCGTCCTGAGGTCGAGCGGCGTTTCGGCGACCGGCTCCGTCCGGCCCTCGGGAGTGGAGGCCGTCGTGACGGGGAGGTACTCGTCCGCCTGGACGCTGAGCACGTGTGCGTCGACGCCACCACCGTCAGGGCCACCGAGGGCGAAGTAGGCGTGGTTGGTGAGGCTGACGACCGTGGGAGCGTCGCACGTGGCCTCGTAGTCGACGCTGACGTCGCCGCCGGCGACGACGTAGGTCGCCCGCGCGGTCAGCTGACCGGGGAAGCCCTGGTCCCCGTCGGGGCTGACGAGCTCCAGCGTGAGGCTGTCCGGCCCGTGGTCCGTGACCGTCCACACCCGCGCATGGAAACCGTCCACCCCGCCGTGGAGGCAGGTCGGGCCCTCGTTGGCGGAGACGGCATACGTCACTCCGTCGAGCGTGAACGACGCCCCGGCGATGCGGTTCGCGTAGCGGCCCACCGTCGCCCCGAGGTAGGGGTTGGTCGGCGAGACGTAGCCGGCCACGTCGTCGTAACCCAGCACCACCTCCACGGACCGGCCCTCGCCGTTGGGGAGCCGAATGCTCTGCACCGTGGCCCCGAGGTCGAGGACGGTGAGCTCCAGGCCCGTCTCGCTCGCGAGGGTGAAGGCAGACACCGGTTCCCCACCCGGCATCGATCCGAAGTGTCGTCGCATGGGGTCTCCTCGTCGCGGGGTGGCACGGTGCAGTCGCTCCCACCGTACGAGCCCGGGGGCTCCAGCGGCCCTCCGGGCATGCGTTATAGTTCTGGCACGCCGGGGTGACCTGGCGATCTGTTTGAGCAGGCCAGGCCACGCGCCGACGACGGCCTGTGACGACGCGGCCAGGTAGCTCAGTTGGTACGAGCGTCCGACTGAAAATCGGAAGGTCGACGGTTCGACCCCGTCCCTGGCCACCCCCCCAGCCGCAGGTCAGATGCCTTCTGACCTGCGTCTTTGTTATTCCGGGCGTCGGGCGTTCGATCGGCGAGATACCGTGAGAGACCGCGATGTACCCCGATTCGCCGTGAGATGTTGCACGGGATGTTGCACGAAATCTCGGCATCAAGGGAACCCTGTGGGACAACAGGTGTGCGCTTCGGTGGAGCGGGACGTCGGGTCGCAGGTCAGCGAGTACATCATCTGACGGCGCGGCGCCGTCCCGGTCCGCCTGCACTCGCGACCAAATGTCGCGGCCTGCTCGGCCAATGCAGCGCCACGCCGGCCGTGCGGGCATCGCTGCAGCAGTCGCGCCAAGTGGGTGCGCGCCCCGGCGGCCGTGCGGGCGTCGCGGCAACGCTGGGCAAGGTCAACCGCGCGCTCCAGACAGGCCCGCGCGGCGGCGAGCTCGCCCGCCAAGGTCCCGCCAGCTGCGCGAACGCGCCTGGTTCAGGCTCGTCACCGAGGTGGACATCGGCCCAGCGCAGGTTCATCAGCTCCCCGCGGCGGGCCTCCCTGTCCGCGGCAAGCCGACCTCGAAGAACCGGCCGGCCATGAGGGTTCGACCCGTCCTCACACGAACAGGTGATGGCCGCACACCTCGGCCTTCGACCTGAGGTATGCCTCGTTGCGGTCTGTCAAGTGGGTGGCCGTTGGCACCATGCCGTCGATCTGAATGCCGTACTGAGCCAGTTGGGCCCCCTTGTCCGGGTTGTTGGTCAGGAGCGACACACCTCCGACGCGGAGCGCTCGGAGCATCTGGGCCGCGACCAGGTAGTCGCGGGCGTCAGGTGCGTAGCCGAGCGCCTCGTTGGCGGCGAAGGTGTCAAGACCGCTGTCCTGCAGTGCGTAGGCGTCGAGCTTGGCGGCCAGCCCGATCCCACGCCCCTCCTGCCGGAGGTAGAGCAGCAGGCCACCCCGGTCGACCAGTCGTTCCAGAGCCTCTTGGAGCTGAGCTCCGCAGTCACACCGGTCGGACCGGAAGACGTCTCCGGTCAGGCACTCACTGTGCAGGCGCACCATCAGGGAACCTCCAGGCCCCCGCGACCGGTCCAGCTCGCGGCGCCAAGGCCCGAGTCCCAGCGCAAAGTGGTCCGCGTCGTCATCCAGACCCGAGAACGACAGTGCCGCCGCCCGGACAGGGCGTCCGCCGACGGATAGGCCCATCGGCACCTCCTGACGAACCGCTGGTCTGCTCAAGTCTCCCGCGCTCCAGCCAGAGCGCGGGAGTTCACCCTGTCGCACAGCGCCGCGAGGTCGAGTGCGCCAGTCCGACGCCGGACACGTTCGTGCCGTCCAGGGCGCTGGACGCCTCTCGCAGCCACCTCATGGTGCGAGGGCCGGCGTCACCTCCTCGCGCCCGCAGGGCCTCGACGTCAGACATGGTGTCAAGGTCGAACCTCAGGGACGTGGCCGCCATCAGGGTGTGGTCGAGCACGCCCAGCCGCACATGTCGAGCCGCCGACGCACCCCCGAACGCCGCCTCGATGAGCGCCCCTGACCTGGACGCGAGGAGGGTCGATCCTGCGCCGGAGGCGTCACGGACGACGACGGTTCCGCGCGAGGGCACATCGGCGAGTGCGGCCTCGAGGTCCTGAGAAGTGAGCAGCGGGAGGTCGGCGACCACCATTGCCACGGCGCGGTAACCGCACGAGATGGCCGCGTCACGACCCGCGCTCAAGGCAGCGTTGAGACCCCTCTCGTACGGCTCCCGGACGAGGTTGACGCCGAGGTGGCGAATCCCGGCGCAACCGGCGGCGCTGCTTACGACGAAGCATGCCTGTGGCCCAACCGCGGCACAGACGGTCTCGACGGTGTCCATGGCCAGGGCGCGTGCGAGGTTCCTGCGGAGCCGAGGTGGCAGCCCCACGACTCGACTCTTCGCGTGGGCGAAGTCCTTGACGGGCACCACCACGGCCCACCCGTCCCTCTCGGCGCTCGGCCGTGCCGTACGCGTGGTCATCGGGTGCAGCTACTCGAGGGCGAGGTGAGCAGCGGCAGGTAGGTACGCACCGAACGGCTGGCCTGCTGCCGTTCCTCGGCGACCGGACCATACGTCGTGGTGCGCTGCCGGAAGGGGCGACCCAAGGACGTCGCGATGGCCTCGAGCTCATGGGGTGCCATGGACGACCCATGGCTCGAGCCCGCCATCCGGCTGATGGTCTCCTCCATCAGGGTGCCACCGAGGTCGTTGGCCCCACCGCACAGCATCGCGGCCGCTCCGTCCGCGCCCATCTTCACCCAGGATGTCTGCACATTCCCGATACGGGTGTGCAACATGATCCTGGCCAAGGCGTGCACGGCGATGTTGTCGCGGCGTGAAGGGCCCGGCCTGGCGATGCCCGCGAGGTAGATCGGTGACTGCTGGTGCACGAAGGGAAGCGGCACGAACTCGGTGAACCCGCCGGTCCTGTCCTGCACGTCCATGAGGACCCTTAGGTGGGTGACCCAGTGGGCCGGGGTGTCGACGTGCCCGTACATCATCGTGCTGGACGTGGGAAGGCCCACGTCGTGCGCCGTGGAGACAACGTCCACCCAGGTCGCTGTCGGCAGCTTGCCCTTGGTCAATAGCCAGCGGACCTCGTCATCGAGGATCTCGGCGGCGGTGCCGGGCAAGGAGTCGACGCCGGCGGATCGCAGCTCCATCAGGAACTCGCGAAGGCCCAGTCCGGTGCGGCTGACGCCGTTGACCACCTCCATCGGGCTGAAGGCGTGCAGGTGTATGCCGGGTGCGCGCCGCTTGATCTCGCGCGCCAGGTCGAAGTAGGCGCTGCCCGGCAGGCTGGGGTCGATGCCGCCCTGCATGCAGATCTCGGTCGCGCCGGCCTGCCAGGCCTGCTCGGCCCGTTGCCCCACCTCCTCCAGCGACAGGGTGAATGCGTCAGCGTCGCTCTTGCGCTGTGCGAAGGCACAGAAGCGGCACCCGGTGTAGCAGACGTTGGTGAAGTTGATGTTCCTCGTGACAACATAGGTGACCGTCTCACCTGTCGCCTCGCGTCGAAGACCGTCTGCGAGCCCGACCATCGTGCTGAGGCTCGAACCCTCGGCGTGGGCCAGAGCCAGGGCCTGGGCATCGTTGAGGCTCAATGGGTCTCGCTCGGCCCGTCGCAGGGCGTCCCAGACGTCGCCGGTGACCGAGGGCGCCGTGACGCCCACTGACTTGCTTGCGAGGTCGACCTCGGCCCAGTCGCCGAAGACGGCGTCGAAGTCGCTGCGCCGGCCCTCGCTTCGCCCCTCCGTGTCGATTGCCATGTGCAGGTCCACGCGCCCGCTGCTCCCCCACGCCTCATCCGGTTCCTGCCAGGGCAGGCCACACGGTACCCGGCCCTCGACAGCCAGTCCGTCGGCGCCCACGAGCGCCTGCAAATGGGGGACCACACGGGGGTCGAGCCATGGCGGTTCGTGGTACCCGGGGTGAGCGGTGAGCCGTTCGCGCAGGGTGAACCCGAGGACGGCGGTGCGGGCCGCGAGCTCCTCGACCTGCGGCCACGGACGCTCCGGGTTGACATGGTCCGGCGTCAGCGGGCTGACCCCACCCCAGTCGTCCACCCCGGCGTCGAGCAGCCGACGCAGTTCATCGGTGTCGGTAAGGTTGGGGGGAGTTTGGATACGTGCCGTCGGGCCCAGCACCAGACGGGTCGCGGCGATAGTGGCGACATAGTCGTCGAGGGTCGCGTCCGGAGCCGAGCGCATCGCGGTGTCTTCCTTGGCCCGGAAGTTCTGGACGATGATCTCCTGGAGGTGACCGTAGGTCCTCCCCAGGCGGCGCAGCGCGAAGATCGACTCGACACGGTCCTGGAGGCTCTCCCCGATGCCCACGAGGATGCCGGAGGTAAACGGGATGCTGAGGCGCCCGGCATCCTCGATGACTCGTAGCCGGACCTCGGGGTCCTTGTCCGGACTGCCGAAATGTGCCCCGCCGCGCCGCTTGAACAGCTCCGTGGACGTCGTCTCGAGCATCATGCCCATCGACAGAGCCACGGGCTTCAGCCGGTTCATCTCCTCCCAGCTCATCACGCCCGGGTTCAGGTGCGGCAGCAGCCCGGTCTCCTCGAGGACGCGCACGGCCATCGCCCGGACATAGCCGAGAGTGGAGTCGTAGCCGTGGGCGCCGAGCCACTCCCGTGCTTGAGGCCAACGATCCTCAGGGCGGTCGCCCAGCGTGAACAGCGCCTCCTTGCAGCCCAGAGCCGCACCTTGGGCTGCGATGGCCAGCACCTCGTCGGGGCCGAGGAAAGGTTCTTGTCCGGCCGCAGCCAACCGCCCTGGCGTCGTGGCGAAGGTGCAGTAGTGACAACGGTCCCGGCACAGCCGTGTCAGGGGGATGAAGACCTTGCGGGAGTATGTGATGACCCCCGGCCTGCCCGCCTGCGTCAGGCCGGCGTCGCGGACCCGTGCCGCGGCTGCGCAGAGCCTGGCGAGGTCGTCTCCGCGGGCGTGGAGCAGGCTGAGGACTTCCTGCTCGTTGAGCGTCACACCGTCGCTCGCCCGCCGCACTGCGCGGCGGACTGCCGAGTCCCGCTCACCGGTCCGGAGCTGCTCAGGCATCGAGAAGCTCCATGGCTGCGTGGTGGATGTCTTCCTCGCTGATGAGAACGTGCAGGGCCGCGTCGCCCAGCGGGATGAAGCTGTCCTCGCTGGCCACCCGCCGGATCGTCCCGGCGAAGCCCATGTCGACGAGCGCGGTGACGACCGCCTCCGAGACGCCCCCTGTCCTGCGCGTCTCGTCGACCACTAGCACCTTCCCGGTTGCGGTTGCTTCCCGCTCGATGTCCTCGACCGGCAGGGGCGCGAGCCAGCGCAGGTCAACCACTCTCACTCCGATTCCACTGTGCCGCAGACGTTCTGCCACTCTCAGGCTCATGAACAGTCCGTTCCCGAAGGTGACGATGGTCAGGTCGCGACCATCGCCGTGGGTGGCGGCACGACCGACCGGGACATGGGCGCCCGCCCAGTCCTCCGGCCCCGCGTACGGGGCCGTCCACCCGCCGTCGCCCTCCTCGTGCAGGTCCTTGGTGTGGTAGAGCGCGATGGGCTCGAGGAACACGCAGACCGTGCCGTCTACCCGTGCAGCGGCGACACACGTGCGCAATATCGCGGCCGCGTCCTCCGGGCGCGACGGTGACGCGATCACGATGCCGGGGATGTCGCGCAGCGCACCAACGGCGTTGTCGTTGTGGAAGTGGCCCCCGAAACCCTTCTGGTACGCGTAACCGGCGATCCGCAGGACCATGGGGTTGCGGTACTGACCCGAGGAAAAGAACTGAAGGGTCGCCGCCTCACCGCGCAGCTGGTCGGCGGCGTTGTGCAGATAGGCGAGGTACTGGATCTCGGGAATGGGAAGCAGGCCACTCAGCCCGGCGCCGAGTGCGAGCCCCAGCACAGTCTGCTCGTCGAGGATGGTGTCGAACACACGCGCAGTCCCCATCCGCTTGGCGATGCCACGCGTCACCCCGTACACGCCGCCCTTGACGGCAACGTCCTCCCCGAACAGCACGGCACCGGGGTCCGCCGCCATGACGTCGAGAAGCGCCCGGTTGATCGACTGTGCCAGTGTCAGGGCCGGTTCCGCCTCTGGCAGCTGCCTCCCGAAGGCTCGGCTTCTACGGGCCGGCGAGGCGGGCGCCACAGCGGTGCTCCGCACCGCATCAGGGGACCGCGGCGCCAGGGCGGACATCACCTGCTCACGCGTCTTGAGGCGGGGCCGCTGGATGCACTCCTGCGCCACCTCCCGCACCCGCTGTCGCTTGTCCTCGTACAAGCCGAGCACCTCCCGCGGGCTGCGGATGCCAGCCTCCACCAGAAGGAGCCCGGTGCGCAGCACGGGGTCGCGGGATGCCTCTGCGGCGATCTCTGCCGGGGTCCGGTAGGCGGCCTCGAGGTCCGATCCAGCGTGCCCCATGAGCCGGACGGTGCTCAGGTGCAGGAAGGCCGGCTTGCGGTGCTTGCGCACGAAGGCGACGGCGCTCCTTGCCGCGGCGAGCGCGCTCGGCAGGTCGCAACCGTCGCCGGCGAAGTACTCCAGACCCGGACGCCTGCCGTAGGCCTTGGCGATCCAGTTCAGTGGAGTGGGCACGCTGATGCCGATTCCGTTGTCCTCGCAGACGAACAGCAGCGGTACCGGCAGGCCCCTGGCCCCCACCTGGATCGCGGCGTTGACGGCCCCCGTGGCTGTGGAATGGTTCGCGGACGCGTCACCGAAGGAGCACACGACGACGGAGTCCGTCGGCCACGCCACGGCGACGCCGAGCTTGGCCGCACGAGGAAGTGAGAACGCGACACCGAGGGCCCGCGGCAGATGCGAGGCGATCGTCGACGTCTGGGGTATCACCGAGAGCTCGGGTCGGCCGAACACCTTGTGCCGACCGCCGGAGATGGGGTCGTCCACCGATGCCACCAGCCCGAGCAGCACGTCCCGCAGTCCATCGACCTCCGGGACCTGTCGTGCTCGCTCGAGGTAGAAGCCCCCCGAGCGATAGTGCAGCAGAGCGGGATCGGTGGGTCGCAGCGCCGCGGCCACCGCGGCGTTGCCCTCGTGCCCCGACGAGCCGATCGTGTAGAAACCCTCGCCCATTCCGCGGAGCCACCTGGCGGCGAGATCCAGGTGCCGGCTGCCGATCTGGGAGTCGAAGAGCCCGAGCAGCAGCTCCTCGGAGACGTCGGGGCTGATGTCGCGCGTGGAGCCGGGCAGGGTGGCATGCCGATCGACTTCCCCCAGCCGCGTGACGAACTGCGCGTCGATGAGTTCCTGACCCGCCGGGACGCTCACCGGAATGCCGCGAGTCCGGTGAGTGCCTGCCCGATCACGAGGGAGTGCATCTCGGAGGTGCCCTCGTAGGTGAGCACCGACTCGAGGTTGTTGGCATGGCGCATGAGGGGGTACTCCGAGCTGATCCCATTGGCGCCCAGGATGGTGCGGCATTCGCGCGCGATGGACAGGGACTCTCGGACATTGTTGAGCTTGCCGAGGCTCACCTGCTCCGGTGCGAGACCCTGGGTGTCCTTGAGCCGACCGAGGTGCAGCGCCAGAAGCAGGCCCTTGCCGTACTCCAGCGTCATGTCGGCGAGCTTCTGTTGGGTCAGCTGGAAGCCGGCGATGGGCCGGTCGAACTGCTCACGGCTGAGCGCGTAGTCGAGGGTGACCTCGAGGCAGTCCCGCGCTGCGCCGAGCGCCCCGAAGACGATGCCGAACCGGGCCTCAGACAAGCAGCCGAGCGGGCCGGACAGTCCGCGCGCACCCTCGAGGAGCGCTGACGACGGAAGCCGCACGCCGTCCAGGACGAGCTCAGCGGTCACCGAGGCGCGCAGCGACATCTTGCCCTTGATGGCCCGTGCCGAAAATCCCGGTGTGTCGGTGGGAACGACGAACCCGCGCACACCGTCGCTGGTCCGTGCCCAGATCACGGCGACATCGGCGATGGACCCGTTGGTGATCCACATCTTGGTGCCGTTGAGCACCCAGTCGGAGCCGTCGCCGGTGGCAACGGTGCGCATCCCCGCGGGGTTCGACCCGTGGTCGGGTTCGGTGAGTCCGAAACAGCCGATGGCCTCCCCCGTGGCCATGCGGGGCAGCCACTGCGTCTTCTGTTCCTCGCTCCCGTAGGCGTGGATCGCATACATGGCCAACGACCCCTGGACGCTCACGAGCGACCGGATGCCGGAGTCCCCGGCCTCGAGCTCCAGGCACGCGAGGCCGTAGGCCGTGGCCGACATTCCGGCGCAGCCGTATCCCTCGAGGTGCATGCCGAGGAGCCCGATCTCGCCGAGCTGGAGGGCCAGCTCCCGCGCGGGCAGCTCGCCCTCCTCGTACCACGTGGCCACATGAGGCCTGATGCGGTCGTCCACCACTTTGCGGACCGTGCGGCAGACGTCCAGCTCGTCTGCGGCGAGCAGGTGGTTGATGGCGAAGAGGGCGTCGGGGGACTGGCGCGCGGTGGCGGAGGGGCGGTTCATGTCAACTCCTGTGACGTCTGCGAAGAAGGGCTTGGGACCGGGGCGTGCTGGTGGGGCCGACGTGAGGAATCGGCCATCGGGTGGTTCAGGACCGAACGAAGACGGCGATGGCGCTGAGGCCCACGACCACCACGACGGCTCGCAGCATCCGCTGTGACAATGCCCGGCCCACCCTGGCGCCGATCAGCCCGCCGCAGGCGGAACCCGCGGCAATGAGGACGACCAGGCGCCAGTCGACCTGCTCGCGCGCCACCGCGAGGAAGACGACGGCGGCACAGGCGTTGACACAGGTCGCCAACGCGTTCTTGAGCGCGTTGATCCGGTGCAGGCTCTCGGGAAGCAGTCCACCGAGCACGCCGATCAGCAGGACGCCCTGCGCCCCGCCGAAGTAGCCACCGTACGTCCCAGCCAGGGCCACGCCGACCCGAGCGCCCAGCGGCGTGGAGGGGCGCGCGCCCTGCACGGCTCGGGACCGTCGCAGCGCCACCGACCGCTGGATGGCGGGCTGCATCACGACGAGACCGACGGAGAGGCCGAGCAGGATGGGCACGACGGTCCGGAACGTCTCCGGTGGCAGCACCAGCAGGAGCAGTGCACCGCTGAGCCCACCGAGCGCAGACATCGCGGCCAGTGCTGCCAGCCGACCGCGTTGATTCACCAAGTCCTTCCGGCAGCCCCACGTTCCGGCGAGACCACCGGGGACCATCCCGATGTTGTTCGAGACGTTCGCGAGCACGGGTGGGTAGCCCAGGGCGACCAACGTGGGAAACGTGATGAGCGACCCGGAGCCGACGACGGCGTTGATCGTCCCGCCGGCGAGGCCCGCAAGGAACAGCACTGCCCCTTCGAGGAGGCTCACGGTCGACGGCTTCGGGTCTGGTCGACCGTGACCCACGACCAACGGTCACGCGAGGACGACTCATCGGTGCAGGTGCGGCAGGACGTCACGGCCGAAGGTCTCGATCCACTCACGCTGGTTCCGTCCGACATTGTGAAGGTAGACCCGGTCGAAGCCGAGATCGAGGAACTTCTGGATGTACGCACGGTGCTCGTCGGGGTCGGACGAGATCACCATGCGCCCCCGGAAGTCCTCGGGCCGGACCAGCTTCGCCATCTCGGCGAAGTCGTGCGGTGACCGGATGTCAGCCTTCGGGAACTTCATGCCACCGTTGGGCCACTCGGTCATCGCGTTGACCAACGCCTCCTCGTCGGTCTCCGCCCAGGACATGTGCAGCTGCAGCACCTTGGGCATCGTGTCCGGGTCCTTGCCTGCCTCAGCAGCGCCCGCATCGAATCGCGCGAAGAGCCCCTCGATCTTCTCGAGCGGGGCGCCGACCGTGATGATGCCGTCGGCGAACTTTCCGGCCTTCTTCGCGTTGATCGGCCCTGCTGTGGCGACAAGGATCGGCGGGGGTTCCGCCGGCATGGTCCACAGCCGGGTGCTCTCCATGGTGAAGTACTCCCCCTTGAACTTCACGTCCCGCCTCTCGAGGGAGCCGGCGAACAAGGTGGAGATGAGCTCGATGGCTTCCCACATGCGCAGCGAGCGTTCCCCCGCCTCAGGCCAGTACCCCGGGACGACGTGCTCGTTGAGAGCCTCCCCGGTGCCGAGTCCCAACCAGGTGCGGCCGGGGTTCATCGCCTCGAGGGTGGCCGCCGCCTGGGCGACGATCGCGGGGTGGAAACGGAAGCTGGGACAGGTCACGCCAGGACCGAGGTCACCGTGGGTGCGCTCGCCCACGGCCCCGAGCACGTTCCAGACGAAGGCCGCCTGACCCTGCGCCGGAACCCAGGGCTGGAAGTGGTCGGCCGCCATACAGCCGGAGAACCCGTGCTGCTCGGCCAGCACCGTGAGCTCGACGCTCTCGCGAGGGTCGAACTGCTCCAGCATCGCGGCATACCCGATGGTCAACGGTCCGTTCATGGCGCTCCTTCAGGGGAGGGGTCCGCCGCGTCGAGGACGGCACGGACGATTCCTTGGTAGCCGGTGCACCGGCAGGCGTTGCCGGACAAGGCCTCCCGGACGCAGGTCTCGGTCAACGGCACGCGTGGGTCGCTGCCGTCGATCAGCTCGGTCGCCACGACAAGCATCCCGGGCGTGCAGAACCCGCACTGCAGTCCGTGGTGACGCGTGAACGCCTCCTTGAGGCGCGCGGTCGTGGCGCACGCCTCGAGGCCCTCGATGGTGGACACCTGTCGGCCCTCCACCTGCACAGCGAACATCAGGCAGGCCCGCACGCTGTCGCCGTCGACGAGCACGGTGCATGCGCCGCAGACCCCGTGCTCACATCCCAGGTGCGTGCCGGTCAGGCGAAGCTCGTCGCGCAGCAGGTCGGCCAAGGTCAGCCGGGGGGGCACGTGGACGGTCACAACGTTCCCGTTCACGGTCGTCGTGAGTCTGACGTGCTGGATCTGCGGGGCGTCGGTCTGCTCAACGGTCATGCTCCGCCTCATTTCTCGCGTGGTCCGAATGGTGGCCCGAGGCGCGTCGGGACGCTGCCGTGAGGACCTCGGTCAGCGCCCCGGCGCTCAGATGGCGTACGTGGTCGGGGTCGTCACCGGCGAGGTCGAGATCCCCCACCCAGTGCGCGGCGACCTTGCGCCACAGGTCCTCGGACGGCTGCTCACCGACGACGTCTTGGGCCGAGCCCACCAGCACGGGTCGGGCCGCGACGGCCATGAGCCCCGCGCGGAGGCCGGAGACCCTGCCATCCGATCCGAGGGTGACCAGGCAGCCGGCCCCGGCGTGCGCATAGTCGCCGTGCCGCGGTGCGTACTCCACGAAACCCCACCCCTGGCCGGGCGTGAGGGCGGGCACGCTGACCCACGTGAGCAGCTCGTCGGGCTCGAGGGTTGTTGTGAAGACCGACTCGAAGAAGTCCTCGGCAGCGATGGCTCGGGATCCCCGGGCCGCCGACTCGACATGCACGGTGGCGTCGTGCACGAGCATGGCCAAGGGAGGCTCGCCCGCCGGGTCGGCGTGGGCCAGCGACCCTCCGAGAGTCCCGCGGTTGCGGATGCTGACATGGCCGATGTGACCGGCAGCGGCAGCCACCAGCGGCAGCCGTTCTCGGATCAGCCGATGTGACTCGAGGGTCCGGTGCCGGACCCGGGCCCCGAGCACGACGCCGTCGACGTCGTCGAAGACCCGGTCGAGCTCGTCGAGGGACCCGATGTCCACCAGCCGGGAGGGCCGTGCCAGCCGCAGGTTCATCAGGGTCACCAGACTCTGGCCACCGGCGAGGACCTTGGTCTCGGTGTCCGGATGCGCCAGTGCCGAGAGCACCTCCGAGATGGTCTCGGCGCGCAGGTAGTCGAAGGCTGCCGGCTTCATGCCCGCTGCTCCTGGCGCAGGGCGGTCCGCAGCAGTGCTGGGCTGATCGGCGTCTCGGTGACCTGGACCCGGTCGCCGAGCGCGTGCTCGACCGCAGCGGCGACGGCAGCCGCGACCGCGATGGTCCCGCTCTCACCCGCGCCGCGCACCCCAAGCGGGTTGCCCGGTGTGTCGACACCCAGATGACGCACGCGGACCTCGGGGACGTCGCACGTGCTGGGGAGCAGGTAGTCCGCGAACGTGGTGGACTGCGGCTGGCCTTGCGGGGAGTAGCGGAACTCCTCCATCAGCGTCCCGCCGATTCCCTGCGCCACGCCGCCGATGACCTGCCCCTCGACGACCTGGGGGTTGATCTCGACGCCACCCTCGTGCGCCACGGCGTACGCGAGCACCCGCACTGCACCAGTGCGCCGATGGACCCCGACCACGGCTGCGTGGGCTCCCATCGTCCAGGTGACGGTCTGTGGCCGGAAGACCTCCGTGACGTCGAGCGGTCCGAGCTCCTCGTGCGCACCTCCGGGCGCGGCCGCACGGGCGACGTCATCCCAGCCCACCCCGCCGCTCCCGGGCTCGCCGATGTGGCTCCTGAAGATGCCGTCATTCAGTTCGACGGCGTGCACAGGCGCGCCCAGCAGTTCAGCGGCCCGCGCGGTGGCCAGGGTCCGCACCTCGTCGGCTGCCTTGCGGATGGCCGATCCGGCGAGCACCGCCGACCGGCTTGCGAACGTGCCGATGCCGTGCTCGACCAAGTCGGTGTCGGCCTGTCGCACCCTCACCCGGGCAAGATCGACCCGCAGGGCATCCGCCGCCACCTGGGCGAAGGCGGTCTCATGGGCCTGACCCGCCGAGGCTGCGCCGGAGGACACCTCGAACTGCCCGGTGCTCATAAGCCGGACTCGTCCGGTCTCATAGGGACCACGTCCCGTGGCCTCAAGGTAGCAGCCGACGCCGTGGCCGACCTGCAGATCGGGATGGTCGTCCTGGAGTGCCTCGATCTCCTCCACGGGCAGCAGCTCGAGAGCTGCCTCTAGGCACCCAGCGTAGTCACCCCCGTCGAAGACGACGTCGACGCCGTCTCGGTAGGGCAGCGGCCGGGGGTAGGGCAGGTCTTCCGCTGTGAGCAGGTTGCGTCGCCGGATCTCCGCACCCGACAGGCCCAGCCGACGTGCCGCGTCGTCGAGGCTGCGCTCCAGCGCGAAGCACGCTTCCGGGCGGCCGGCCCCGCGATACTGCGCCGTGATGGTCTTGTTGGTGAAGGCGGCCCGACCCGTGATCCTCGCGCGTGGGACCCGGTACGGACCCAAGGCATGGATCGCGGTGTTCGCGACGACGCCCGCGACCCAGAGCCCTCCCGCCCCGATGTCCACGGTGAAGTCATCCGCCCAGTGCACGATCTGTCCTTCGCCGTCCACGGCCAGGCGGGTCCGGTGGGTCTGGTCGCGACCCTGGGCAGCGGAGACCAGGTGTTCCTGGCGATCCTCGACCCACACGAGGTCGCGCCCCGTGCGGCGGGCCAGAGCAGCGATGACGATCTCTTCCGCATAGACGTTCGCCTTGGTGCCGAAGCCACCACCGACATCAGGGACCGCGACACGCACCTCCTCGGTCGCCCACCCGGTCGCCTCACAGATGCCCCGCCGGACCATGTGCGGGATCTGGGTGGACGTCCACACCGAGACGCGTCGTGCGTCCACCCGGGCGAGCACTCCACGACCTTCGAGGGGGACTGCTCCGTGCCGACCGATCCGATAGGTTCCCTCGACCGTCAGGTCCGCGGTCACGTCCGGAGTGAGACCGCCGAACTCGATGTGGATGCTGGCGGCCTCGTTGTCCCGCAGGTGTCGGTGGATCGGGGTGGCGTCCTCGCGAAGAGCCGCGTCCGCATCAAGGCATGGCGCCAGCGGACTGTAGGTGATGTCCACTGCCTCCATCGCGTCCTCGGCGGTGTACCTGTCGACAGCGATGAGCGCCACGAGGGGCTGGCCCACGTAGTGGACACGGTCCGTCGGCATGATGGCCAGGCGCTGCTCGGCCATGCGGAAAGCGGTGGCGTCGACGAAGGCGGGATGGGGCACGTGCAGTTCGGCGATGTGGTCGTTGACCAGGCCGAGGTCGGCACCGGTGTACACCCCGACCACTCCAGGCATGCCGACGGCCGCTGAGGTGTCGATCGTGTTGATCAGGGCGTGCGGGACCGCGGAGCGCACGAAGACGACCGACAGCGCACCAGCCGCGAGGTCGGCGAGGTAGCGGCCTCGGCCGCTCATGAGGCGTTCGTCTTCACGTCGCGCCACCGGCCGTCCGACGTAGGGCCCAACGCGGCTGCTTGCCTCTGCATCGGTGGACGTCAACGGATTCGCTTCTCCCAGCGCCACAGCATGATTGACACGGTGAAGGAGACGACGATGAGGAGCAGGATCGTCGCCACCATCTCGGCGTAGTCACCGTGACCGTAGCTCTGCAGGACGACGCGGCCGAGGCCTCTCCGTGTCGCGAAGAACTCGGACAGCACGACCCCTACGACGGCCAAGCTTGCGGCCAGGCGGATCCCTGTGAGCAGGGGACGTCGGATGGTGGGCAGGATGATGTGGAGCAGCATCTGCACCCGGGAGGCCTGCACGGAGCGACCCAGCTTCCAGTAGACCGCTGGCACCTCGCGGACCCCGGTGGCGACGTTGATCAGCACAGGAAAAAGGGCGAAGAGGATCCCCATCACGACCTTGGATCCGCTGAGCTGGAAGATGGGCAGCAGGATCGGGTACAGCACGATCTTTGGGACGCCGTTGAGGGCGATGACGAGGGGCTCGAAGATCAGCCGCGCCCATCGCGACAACCCGAGCACCAGACCCATGATGCCGCCGAGCACCGTCCCAACTGTGAAGGCACTGACGACCGCGACCGCAGTCGCCCGCACGTCGGTCAGGTATGCCGGGTCGCCCAGGTTCGCGACCAGCACCCTGAGCGTCTCCACCGGAGTGGGGATGACGAAGGTGAGGCCGCTGGCCACCTGCCAGACCACGAGCGCCACGAGGGCCAGGCCAGCGGAGCCCGCAATCTCCTTGACGTTTTCGTGTCCGCGCATAGCGCTGGCCGACCTCCTAGCCGCGAGGCTCATGACGTCCGCCCCTTGACGACGAGTCGTTCGAGCCCGGCCAGAAGCGCCGTGAGGAGCACCGAGAGCACGAGCACGACGAGGATGTACGCGAACATCCGGTCGTTGTCGAAGATCTCGTAGTAATACCGAATGCGGTACCCGAGACCAGCCTGTGCGGTCACGAACTCCATGGCGATGCTTCCGATCAGGGCGTAGACGACCCCCAGCCTCAAACCCGCCACGATGAAGGGGGCGGCTGCCGGCAACGCGATCGAGAAAAGCATCTGGTGTGGCTTGCATTGGAGCGAGCGGGAGAGCTTGAGGTACACGGGTCGTATGCCGTTGAGTCCGACAGTCGTGTTCAGCGCCACGGGGATGGTGGCCATGATCGTCGCGAGGATGACCACCGAGCTCGCGTTGATACCCACGACCACGATCGCCAGGGGATAGAAGAGAACCATCGGCACGGCATAGAACGACACCAGGTAGGGCTCGAAGATTCGACCGAGCGTCGGCAGCTTCCAGAAGAGCAGGCCTGACAGCAGTCCGGCGGTGGAGCCGAACAGGATAGCCAGCCCGATCTCCAGCCCGCTGCGCGTGAGGTCAGACCAGAACTGAGGGTCGTCCATGAGCCCTGCGACCCCGGAGAGCATGGTCGACGTAGCGGGGAGGGTGCTGGCGCGCCACCAGCCACTGCGCGCCCCCACCTCCGCGACGACGGCCATCACGACGAGCAACCCGGCTGTGGCCCCGGCGCTGATCAGGGGGTCGCTCAGGCGCCACCGACGAGGCAGCTGGACCGGCCTGTCGGACTCCGTGTCCGGTCGCTCGATGGACACGTCGTCGCCCGTCCCCGGCTCGACATCTCCGCCCATGACTGAGGTCATCACGTGCGGGTCTCCTGCTGTCGGAACCCGCGCTTGGACTCCTCCTGCAACGAGGACCACACCCGGTTGTGCAGCTGGTTGAAAGCCGGGCTGGAGACGATGGAGGCATCCCGGTGTTCAGGCAGGTCGACGTCGATGACGTCGATGATGCGGCCCGGGCGGTAGGACATCACCCACACCTGCTGGGACAGCAGGATCGCCTCGGAGATGTCGTGCGTGACGAACAGAACGGTCTGCTGGCTGCGCTGCCAGATGTCGCGGACCTCGGCACCGAGGAAAATCCGGGTCTGCTGGTCCAACGCCGCGAAGGGTTCGTCCATCAGCACCACCCCCGGCTCGAGCGCGAGCGTCCTCGCCAAGGCGACACGCTGGCGCATTCCCCCGGAGAGCATCGAGGGGTATGACTTCTCGAAGCCCTTGAGGCCGACCAGGTCGATGGCCCAGTTGGCCCGTTCGACCTGCTCGCCCTTGTCGACGCCGGCGATCTGCAGTGCGAACTGGACGTTCTCCTGCACCGTTCGCCACGGCAGGGTCGACTCCTCCTGAAAGACCACGCCGATCCCGCGACCAGGCCGGGTGACGGCCTTGCCGCCGACCGCGACCTGACCGCTCGTGGCACGCGTCAGGCCGGAGATGACGGCGAGCAGCGTGGACTTTCCGCAGCCGCTGGGGCCGACCAGGGAGACAAAGCCCCCGGACGGAACTTGCTGCGTCACGCCGTTGACTGCCACCACCTTGCCGGAGGGGGTGTCGAACTCAACCCTGATGTCGTCAAGCTGGATCGTGGACATGTTTTGCTCCTGGTGTACGGGTCCGTGGGGCCGCCGGAGCGGCCCCACGGCTCGAGGTCCGGCTAGAAGGTGGCCCGGTCCGACTCGGACAGGTACTGCTGGTCCAGGGTCTTTGACCAGTCGACCGGGTCCGTCAGTTGCCCGGCATCGACCATCAGGCTCGAGAGGTTCTCCAGGGCCTTGGCGTCAACCTTGAGCGAGTACGCCTTCTCGAGGTCCGGGGTGTCCGCCAAAGCCTTGGCCACGATCGCCTCGTCCACCTTGACGATCGGGGCGATGTCCTTCGCGGCGGCGGCTGAGTCCTGCACGACGTAGTCCATAAGGCGCTGCGAAACCTTGAAGAACTTCCGAAGATTCTCAGGGTTCGCCTTGGCGTAGTCGGAGTTCACGGCTACCAGGTCAGCGGGCACGTCCCCCAGGTGCTCCCGTGCCGAGACCAGCACCTCGGCACCCTCCTCCTCCTGCTTTTGCGTGAGGAAGGGATGCATTGCCCACCCCGCGGTCACCTCGCCGGCCTTGGCTGCGGTCCAGTTGTCGCCCATCCCGCCGACTGCCTGGCTCTTGACGCCTAGCTTCTTCTCCAGGCCCTTGACTAGAAGCTCCGTCGACGACCCCGCAGACGAGAAACCGAGCGTGGCCTTGTCCAGTGGCTGGCTCTTGCCTTTTGGTGCGATCCAGTAGAAGTCGTTCACCTGGAACCAAGGCGCCACAACGGTCAGGTTCGAAGACGGCTGCTTCGCGGCCAGCAGGACCGAGCTGTTCCCGGCGATGGCCATGTCGGCATCGCCGCTGGTCACCACGCGCAGGGTGTTGCCACCGCCACCGCCCGAGAACATGGACACGTCGAGGCCCTCCTCCTTGAACCAGCCCTTGTCGACACCCACCTGGAGGATGGCCATGAACGGCAGGCTGTCGACGCCTGTGGCCGAGATGCTGAGCTTGGTGGTGGCGCTCTCGCCACCGGAGTCGGTCTCCCCCTCGGCGGTGCCACCGCACGCGGACAGGGCCAGGATCGTGGCAGCGCCGGCGGCGACGGCCGCCGTGGAGCGGAACGAGCGGAACGAGTTCAGTGTCATGAGATCTCCTTGTGGGCGGCGCGGTGCACGAAGTGTGCTCGGGTACGTCGGGTTCCGACCTCAATGGCGACAGCCACGCTGATGAAACCGAGAGCGGTTAGGTAGTGGTCCAAGGTGCTGGCGGGACGTTCTGGTCGTGCAAAACCGTGGGCTCGCACGTTGGGGTCGCCCGCCACCGAGGTCGCGGGCGGCGTGGTGGTGGGCGGTGGTGCGGTCACCCCGTCCTGCGCCGTGAGATCGCGTCGCAGGGTGGGCGGCGCACCCGGGACGGAGCTGCCGGGTGCGGGGTGCTGGGGCTGCCTCTCCATGGGTGTCAGACCCTTGTGGCGATGTCGGCGAAGGCACGGATGGTGCCCTCTTTGCTTTGGCCAGGCCGCACGAACGGCACGATCGAGACCTGGTCGATGCCCAGGTGGCTGATCTCGGCCAGCCGCTTCTCGCACTCCTCCGGGGTGCCGGCCAGAGCGAAGAGGTCCACGAGCTCGTCCGGGACGAGCTCGGCGTGAGACGCCTCGGTGTCCATGTGGTGGTAGTAGTCATAGGTCTCTCGGATGCGGTCGACCGCCGCCTGCAGGTGCGGGGCGACCGGCGCAGGAAGCGGTCGGATCACGACTCTGCTCACGTGGGCGCGGACCAGGTCTCGGGCCTCGGTGCTGTCGTCCTGGATCGCCGTCGGCGTCCACAGCACGATGCGCAGGTCGTCCAGCGTCCGACCGCTCTGCTTGGCTCCGGCCTCGATACGCTCCAGGGCGGCCTCGATGAAGTGCGGGGCCGTGCCAACGAGCACGATGACTCCGTCCGCGATGCGTCCCGACATCTGCAGGATCTTGGGTGCGGAGGCCGCGATGTAGATGGGGACCTCGACCGGACCCTGCAGGTAGCCCAGGTGGTACTTGGCCCCGCTGGTCGGTTCGGTGACCTCCTCGCCGCGGAACAGCGCCCTTAGCTCCTCGATGGCCTCCTCCAGCTCTGCGAGCTTGAGCGGCTTGAGCCCCATCGTGCGCAGGGACGAGTCGCCGGTGCCGATGCCGAGGATGGCCCGGCCCCCCGTGAACTCGGCCAGGGTGGCCCACGAGGATGCGAGCAACGACCGGTGCCTCGTCACGGCGTTGGTGACACCGGTACCGAAGACGATGCGCTCGGTTCCCACCGCCGCCGCACCCATCACGACGCTGGACTCGCGCCAGATGTTCTGGGAGTCGCCGAACCAGACGTTGTCGTAGCCCAAGGACTCGCAGAGGGCCACATACTCCCGCAGGGCACCGACGGGCTCGGTGGGAAAGAGCCCGATTCCTTTGCTGAGCACATCTACCTCCGGAGGCGTGGTGGTCGACCTTGACCACCCATACTGTGTCTTGTATCTCGTATACAATCAACCCTTGAGCCACTATTTCTTTCGATCGACCCGCGGAGGTCCAGATGGAACTCGTCAACGAATTCACCGTCCCGACCGGGGCAGACGAAGCTTTCACGATCCTGTCGGACCTCGAACGCATCGCCTCCTGCCTGCCCGGCGCCACCCTCGAGGGGCGGAACGGGGAGAGCTACCACGGCCAGTTGGGCGTGCGGATCGGCCCCGTGAAGCTCGTCATGGCGAGCTCCGGCACGGTCGTCGAGCGGGACGCCTCGAAGCGTCGGTTCGTCGTGCGCGGGACAGCGCGTGAGAGGTCGGGCCAGGGCGGGGCGCAGGCTGTAATCACCATGACGGTGGACGACATCGAGTCCGGTTCGATCGCCGCTGCGGCCGCCACCGTGAGAGTGGTCACCGACCTCGAGCTCTCTGGTCGTGTGGCCCAGTTCGGTGGGGCCGCCATCACGCAGGTGAACCGACGAATCATGGACCAGTTCGTCAAGCGGCTCGACGACTTGATCCGGGCCGAGCACCCAGGCCTGGCGAAGACGGCAGGGCTCTCAGCGGCGTCGGTCACGGTCGATGGGGCGGAGCCATCAGCCCCGCCTCTCCTCGAACGTTGGGGGAAGCTCGCCCCTCTGGTTGCCACGGTCGCAGCCGGCACCCTGCTCGGCGTGGCGATCACCCGTGCCATCCGGTCAGTCGGCGCAGGCGAGCACCGCTTCTAGCTCGACCGGGGCACCCCCGGGCAGGGACGCGACACCGACAGCCGTCCTCGCGTGATCGCCCACCTCCGGGCCGAGCACCTCGCGCAGCAGAGAACTCGCGGCGTCGGCAACCGCGGGATGGTCGGCGAAGTCGGGCGTGGACCGAACGTAGACCCGCATGTGGAGGACGCCCCCGACGTCCCCGAGCCCGGCGTCGAGCTCGCGTGAGCCGTCCACGGCAGCCAAGAGGTTCAGGGCTGCTCGGCGCGCGTCGTCCTTCGCCTCGGCGAGAGTGACATCCGCTCCGACCACGCCGGAGACGTGCAGGCCCGCAGGCCCCCTACCGGTGTGACCGGACACCCAGAGCAGGCCGGCGTGGCGCCGGACCGAGAGGTACAGGCCCTTGCTCACCAGCGGGTCACGCAGTTGCAAGCCCAGTCGCTCCAACCGCTCTCGGGCGTCCCGCCGTCTGCCTTCCGCGGACTGGCTGCTCATCCCTGCGCGGCCTCGGCCATGGCCCGCAGGTCCTGCACCGCATGGCTGCGGTGTATCTCGAGGAGGCCGACGACCGCCTCTGCGTCCCGGGACACGCATGCTTCGAAGATCTGGGAGTGCTCAGCATTGACGGTCTCGCGGTTGAGCGGCTTGACGAAGTACAGCGAGCGATAGGGGTCCGTGGTGTCCCAGAGCTGACGGATCATGCGAACCGCCCGCGTCAGGCCGCTGGCATCGAAGACCACGAAGTGAAAGATCCGGTTCTGGACACCCACGCCGATCATGTCCTCACGATCGGCTGCGGAGTCCATAGCTTGCATGGCGGCCTGCATCTTTGCCACGTGGCGGTCGTCGATCTTGGGGACTCCCACCCTGGCCACGTACGACTCGAGCACGTCGCGCAGGTCGTAGACCTCCAGCAGCTCGGCGACCTCGAGCTTGGCAACCTTGTAGCCGTGGTGGGGGGCATAAGTGATGTGGCCCTCACCCTCGAGGATTTTGAGGGCCTCCCGCACCGGGACTCGGCTAACTCCGAAACGTTCGGCCAGGGCGTCCTGCACGATCGCGCTGCCGGGAGGAATCTCGCCGCGCACGATGAGGGCCCGCAGTTCGGCAAGGACAGCCTGCTGCGCGGTCTGCGGTCGAAGGAAGCGAGTCTCTGCCGACGGCACACCCGAGGCACTCGCCGTCACGGCTGCCCCCTCAGCCGTTCGGAGGTCGGGCCGCTGCGCGTCTGCATCCCCACGGATCCCTTCATCACTAGAGCCCTTTCCGCAGCGTGGCTGCGCGGTGTCAGGCGGACCCATGATGCCCCTCGAACGAGCTGCTCGCGGACCATCAAGTGTCGCTGCACGAGAACCGCCATATTGGATACGATATAAAGAACGTCCATCCACCGCAACCGTCAGGGGCCCATCGTGACGACCACGCTCATCACCGACATCGACATGCTCGTCACCGGACGGGCCGACGGAAGCGTGTTCCGCGACACCCAGCTGGTCATCGAGGACGGGCTCGTCGCCGCCATCGGCGAAGATCTTGCCGCACCGGACCGGGTCATTTCCGCTGGAGGCCTAAGCATGATGCCGGGCCTGGTCGACGGACATGTGCACCCGACGTTCGGGGAATGGACGCCCGCTCAGAACTCCATTGGGTGGATGCACAACTACCTGCACGGCGGGACGACGAGCATGGTATCGGCCGGCGAGCTGCACCTGCCGGGCTTGGCCGTCGACGCCTTGAACCCCGAGCTGGTCGTCAGCCTGGCGGTCGTCTCGCTCGGAACCACCGGTCGCGTCCGCGCCTCGGGGGTCAAGACGACCGCGGGCACCGTGCTGCTCACGACTGGCATGACCCAGAGCCACTTCGATCGCCTGGCCGAGGCGGGCGCGAGCCAAGCCAAGTTCATCTTCTACGACTGGAGCCACCTCGACTCGGGCGAACCCATGAATTACCTCGACTGGGCCCATGAGCGCGGAATCGTCGTCAAGATGCACTCTGGTGGTGTGTCACGATCCGGCGCGAGTCGCGTCGCAGGATACGACCTCGTGTCAGCGGTGAAGCCCGACGTGGTGGCCCACATCTCGGGGGGCCCCATCCCCATGCCGGACGACGAGATCCGCCATACCATTGACGATTTGACCGGTTACATCGAAGTATGTAGCTCGATGAACTACCGCGCCACGCAGGTGGCCGTCGACCAGCTCACCCTGCGTGGGGAACTGCACCGCCTCACCCTCGGGACCGACACACCCGGGGGGACCGGCGTCATCCCTCGGGGAATGCTTCGAAACATCCTGTACCTGTCCTCCGTGTGCGGGATGGACCCGGCGGTGGCCGTGGCGGCTGGGACGGGCAACACCGCCCGCGCGCACGGACTGGACGTGGGCGTCATCGAAGTAGGAAGGCCCGCCGACCTCCTCGTTTTGGGGCCGATCACCGGGTCCCAGGCCGACACCGTCCTCGACTGCTTCGCGCTGGGGGACCTGCCCGGCATCGCGGCGATTATGGTTGACGGCGAACCACTCGTCCTGGGGCGCAGCGAGCAAACGCCACCACCTCGCCGCCACGTCACCTGGGCGTGACCCATGAGCGCGTCCCTGCGACGGGACGAGGCCACCCCGAGGATGGGCGACCTCAGTGGGCGGAATGGGCGCTGGTGCGGCAATGGGTCGCAGGGGCGTTCCGCAGCGTCAGGTCGTTGGGGGACGTGGGTAGCGGGCGCTCAACCCTTAGGCCATTGCTCAGTTGCTCAGTTGCTACAAGCGTCCGACTAACAAATCGGAAGGTCGACGGTTCGGCTCCAGCTCCACACCGAGATCCTGCAGCTCGATGCGATGATCCGGACCCTCGTGCGGCGCACCGCGCCCGCTCTCTTGGCCCGCCCGGGCATCGGGATCCACAGCGCCGCTCAACTGCTCATGACCGCCGGCGGGAACCCCGAACGACTCCGCAACGACGCCGCATTCGCCGCCCTTTGCGGAGTCAGCCCCGTCCAGGCCAGCAGCGGTCAGACCCACCGGCACCGACTCAGCCGCGGCGGCGACCGAGCAGCGAACAACGCCCTATGGACCATCGCCAACAACCGGATGATCCACGACACCAGAACCCGCGAATTCGCCGCACGCCGCAAGACCACCGGCGACAGCCGCAACGACACCCTGCGGGTCCTCAAGCGCTACATCGCCCGAGAAACCTTCGGCCTGATCCGAGACGCTCTACGCCACGAAAACGCCCTCGACACAGCCGCTTGACATAGGGGCCTCAACGCCATGGCCGAATCGATCATCGGCC
>NZ_AVPL01000065.1 GCF_000768695.1 Knoellia aerolata DSM 18566 | reverse complement strand
GCCGAAGTGACGCACACGTAGTGAGCCGCTGGTTCTAGGTGTCTGGCTCGCGCTCATCGCGGCTTCCATGTCGGCGATCCGATGGACCGAATCTACGACGGATACGTCTCCGATTAGTGCTCATACAAATAGATTCGGTCCGCGGACTATCGGCGTAAGCATTTTCTTGCGTGGGCTGTCTGCATGTTGATGATTGGAGGTCAGCAGCCCGCCGGGCTGAACGACGAAGAGGACACCCCACCCATGAGCAACCTCCGCCCGGCCCTGGCCTACACCGCGCCCTCCGACCGAGAGGGATCCGACGACTACTTGGTCAGTCACGGCTTCTTCCGCTGGGATGACTCCACCGAGACCGAGGTCGACCTCGCCCGCAGCCCCGACGAGCGGCCGGTCCTGTGTCGGCAGCTCGCGTGGGCCGAGGTCACCGATGCCGAGGCACATGGTGAGGAACGACGCCTGCAGATGCCCCAGGCGTTCATCCTCGAGAGCTTCTCGATCCTGGGTCCCGATCTGCCGTGGCAGGCGGCCGTGGTGGGGCTGATCCTCGAGCGCGTTGGGTCGGTCAGGGTGATCGCCGACTCCGAACTGAACGTGAAGTCATGGTTCGAACGGCAGATGTCCGGTGACGGGTGGAAGTCGATCTATCCCCGCATGGACCGACTGCGCGACGTGGACCACCTCCGTGGAGCCCTAGGTCCGCACGCACCGTCCGAGATGATGCGGTGGCTGCCTACCAGCGCCATCCGCGACTGGTGCCGGGCCGGCGAGCAGGCTCGGGCTCTTCGCAATGACCGCGGCAAGTCGTTTGGTGCGATTGCCGACTCTCTTGCTGCGGCGGGATACATGAACAGGAATGGCCGTGTCACTTGGTACCCAGAACTCGCCCGCAAGGCCTACGAGGACACCGGCGAGCAGTGGTGAACCGGCGTCAGGTTCGTCAAGCCCGAGCCCTCGGCAGGCTCAGCACCACCGCCAACGCCACACTGAGCCGACACGCCAAAGACCGGGCCGCAGAACTTGGGTTCAGCTGTGACGAGGTCCTGCAATGCGTGGCACGCCCTGAGCAGACCTACAGTTCTCCGCACCGGTATGGCCCCGATCGACGCGTCTACCAACGTGGTCCAGTCGCTGTGGTCGTCCACGAGGGGTCCAGGATCGTCATCACGGTGTTGCTCCGCACGACCCGCGCGTGGACGCATCACACTGACTCTCGCCGCACCCTTGCCTCATGACGGCGCCCCGCGAAAACCCGCTGTCACTCGCTTCAAATCGTCGAAACGAGGCAGGTGCCGCGCCAGCAACGATCCAGCCAGACGCCGGCTTCGGGCGGGCGTGCCAACCTCTTCTCATGTCTCCATGGGCAGCGCGAGCCGATTGTGGCGGATACGTCGCGACACTCAGAGGGCAGGTGGTCCTGTTCACGGGAAGGAGCAGGATCCACGGTACGCACGTGCTGCGTCGGCAGTTGTTCGACGCGGTTCGAATGCAGGGCGGAACACCACTGTCCGGTACCCGCAACACCCGGGTATCGATCTTGGTCCTCGGGGAGCTGTTGCCCGAGGTCGTGACTGACCCCGTGAACGTGCGCAGCCAGAAACTCGTCTACGTCGATGAGCAACGGCGCGCCGGAAACCACATATGCATCGTTGACGACCTCGGGATCGCCGACCTGCTCGGAGGGCGGCGAGCGTCGTGCCGCCGCTCACGGCTGCTGCACGATGAACTGATCGAGGTCTCCGGACGAAGTCTTGAGATGCCGCGGTCGTAGGCACCTCTGACCGGAACGCGCGCCGCGGACTCACCCGACGGCAGGACCGCTCGCGGCGCAATGCGGCGACAAACCATGCGGTCTCGCCTTCTTGGAAAGCCGTTCACCGTACGGTAGCGGTGTGGACGGGGGAGCCGACGAGAAGCGCATGCGCCTGAGGTACGCCGGCGCCTGTCGGGTGTGTGGGGTCGAGCTCCCCGCCAAGGTCGAGGCAGTCTACGAGCGGACAACGAAGACGGTCCGGTGCGTCAGTCACGACGTCTACCCGGCTGTCGAACCCGCTGTCGTGGAAGTCGTCGAACCCGCTGTCGTGGAAGTCGTCGCCCCTGGTGTCGTGGAAGTCGTTGAGTCTGGTACCGCGGGAGCCTCAGCGCGTCGAGAGTTCGAGCGGCGCAAGGCAAAGCGTGAAGAACGCATTAGGACCAAGCACCCCAAACTCGGCGGGCTGATGCTCGCGGTGAGCGAGGAACAGCAGTCCACGACCGCTTGGGACATCGGCGCGCTGGGAGAAGAGAAACTCGGCAAGGGCCTGAACCGGCTTGCCTCAGACAGGCTACGGCTGCTGCATGACCGGCGTATCCCAAGAAGCACGGCGAACATCGACCACCTGGCCGTGACCGCCAGCGGCGTCTACGTCATCGATGCCAAGAAGTACCGGGGGCGTCCTCACCTCAAGATCGAAGGTGGCCTCTTCCGGCCTCGCGTTGAACGACTGATCGTCGGCTCTCGCGACTGCACCAAACTCGTCGACGGAGTGCTCAAGCAGGTCGACGTCGTGCGCGGCCTGCTCGACGACGATGTCCCCGTCCATGGAGTGCTTTGCTTTGTCGAAGCAGACTGGCCACTGATCGGCGGGACTTTCACGACCCGCGGCGTGCAGACATTGTGGCCAAAGAAGCTCTATCCCAAGCTCCAGGCAGAAGGACCTTTCACCGCCGACGCCGTTGCCGAGATCCACCTAAGGCTCGCACACGCGCTACGACCAGCCTGAAATCGCACGCCCGCCCTGAACGCGGCGGTTAGACGCACCTCGGGACCTAGGCCTGAAGAGCGGATCGCGGCATGAGCGGTTCTTTATTGTGGGGACGTCGGCGGGCTGAGTCCGTAATCTCGGTCCATGCGACGACGGACTCCACAGGAGAAGAAGGCGCTCAGTCTGGAGAGAGACGGACGCAACGTCTATGGGGAGAATGACAAGGGTTCGCGAAAGAACATCCCGAGGGCCAAAGCGCGTGTGAACCGCGCTAATCGCCGTGCGGATTCAGTTGCACTCTCGGGGGCAGAAGGAGCGCCTGACGAGGAGCTGAACACGGTCGCCCAGGATCGCCTGGAGGGCCGCCGCCGGAAGATCTGGCGCAAGGTGCCTGATCAGGCGCTTGGCAAGAAACTGGCCCGCCGGGACGGCACAGAGGCCGCAGGCTTCGATCCATCCCGTCAAGGTACGCACTGAAAGCGCCCGCTGCGCGGCATGTGCGTATTGGCGGCTGTCACTGATGCGATGCTCTGGGCATGGGCGCTGAGGGCGGGTCGCGTCGTAGCAGTGGCCTGGTTCGCGCCCGGGCGGACCTTAGTGCCGGTGACCCCGCTGCAGCGCGGCACCGGCTCAAGGGGTACTTGGTCGACCGGCCGACCGACCTGGAGGCTCGTCGACTGCTGGCCCAGGCCTACCGCATGGATGGGCAGCTCGACGCCGCCGGGCTCTGGGGCTACTTGGAGGCACATGCGGCGACTGCCGAAGAGCGTGCAGCGTTCGAGCATTCATGCGTGCACCGCCGAGGTCCGCGCTGGGTGGCGACCAGCACCCTGGCGGCACTGAAGTGGCCGGCTGGTACCGCGGTACCTGACAGCGACGCAGACCAAGCGCTGGCGCGGCTGCGCGTAGCTGCTGCGGCGGAGAGGACCGCATGGGAGTCGGTCATGAATCCGGCTCCCTTACGGATCGCCGAGCGTCTCGCACGGCACCTCCGAGCGGTCCGTCGAGCAAAGTGAGCAAGGCTCGGCGACGCTCGGATTGACTCAGGCCCCAGGCCGATGTCTTCAAGGTCGCGCACCCACGGCGGCATGAGCGGAAACCCGGAGGCGGGGAGTGCGGCGTCAGTGGCGAGGTTGACGCGCCAGATGCCTAGCATGTTGGGTCCTACGGGTGACTGCTACGTCAAGCTCCTTCGACGGACAAGCGACCAATGACCTGGAGAAGATCCTCTTCTTGGTGCGTGATGACGCCACTCCAGCGAACAGTTACGCATGGCGCATCTGGCCCGCAGGTACTTCGTTCTACATCAAGTCCACAGCGCCGGGCCTCACGGATATGAAGCTCAGCCTGCACGGTCCACGACCCGAAAACCCAGGACCAGGGCCGTGGCTGAAGATCGGGCGGGACTCCAGCGTGGATGGCAACACTGGGCTGGCCGTCGGTCGATGGAACCTTCCGATTTGGTTTGCCGGTCGCGAGATCCAGTCCAACGTGCGGCACTGCGTCAGGTTCAGATTCGATTGGACGATGTTCAGGTCCGGCGTTCCATCAGGCCCGAACCCAGGCGACGTCAGACGACCCGATCGGGCGCAATCGGGGGTGGTGCGGCACGCGCCACGTCTTGGACATGCCTTGGACGTGGACCTGTTCATCAGTACGGATCGTCCGCGCTGGCCGAACGAATCACGGGCAAAGGCGGCCAACGCCACCTTAGGCCCGATCCGCAACAAATCCGGACAGTGGCTCACTGGCGAGATCCACGAACGCGACATGTCCCGGACGCCCACATGGCATCAGGCCGTGGCGCCAAACCTGGAACGCACAGCAACCGTGACTCGGGGGCTCGGGCTGGGTGTTGACAGTGAACAAGTGCTCTGGGTCAACGAGGTCGCGCTGAACCAAGTCGATCTCGCTGTAATCGACCGAATGGATGAAGAGTCTGCCCGGGCGGCGACAACCGCTATACCCGCCCCGTTCCAAAGTCGGAGTTTTCAACGTGACATGACGCCGGCCGACGAACGGTTTGGGTTTGCGACAAGCAACGTCGTACGTGCTCTCAATCATGCGACCGCGGCGAGCGGCAATTCGCTTAGAGCGGATCACGGACGCACTCCAGCAGGCGGTGCGGGTTCGTCCTAAGAGATGGATGTGCTTCACGGTTGCACCCAACGGCATGTCCGGACGCTGTCGCACGGAGCTTCGCAGACCAGCGCGCGTTGCTCTGGCTCACTCCCCTGACGTCCCCTAGGCTTTGCCGATGGGGTGGAGACGGTTCGCTTTTGTGGCCGTAGCGCTGAGCGCTGTCGCCGTGACCCCTACGGGGTGCGTCAATCGCGCCTCAGAGGGAGCGCTCGAGGGCGACATCACCAACGCCTATGGCCGTGCCGACTCAGTCCAGCTCGAACTAAGCGTTGCCTCGTGCAACAAAAGCCCACGAGCCGAGGTCGAGGAGACCACGACATATGTGCGACTCCGAGCCATCCTCTCGAGCCCGATGGGTGACAGTGAGGGTGACTGCTTGGACAGCGTTCGCGTCACCCTGCAATCACCGCTCGGCGACCGCAGGATTCTCGACAGCGAGGGCCAACTCATCCCACTAGCCCCCGCCGAGAGGTGACGCGCGTCAGCACCCCCCATGCAGCATGACAGGTCGTTCCAGTTGGACTGCTCGTTGCCACGGCCATCGATGAGCGAAGGCCCCAGATTTCGCGGGTATTTCCCGGGGGTCAGTGGCGTGGACGGCTGGCCTCGATGGCTGCCTGCTCGCACATGGTGCCGGTCTGGTTGTCCGTGAATACCGCGGTCACGTCCGTTCCCTGCTTGGTCGCGACCGCACCCAGCAGCCGGCACATGGCTTGGACCTCCTCTGTGGTGGCGAGCCCGGAGGTGTCGCTGACGGGCTGATTCGCTGAGCTGTTCGCGGCATCTTGCGCGCTGCTCGCCGCCGAGCACGAGGCGAACATGGTGATGAGCAGAATGATGATGACGCCGGTCGACAGCCGTGCCGGCGTCAGTTTTCGCGAGAGTTCACTGTTGTCTACAGGCGGGTTCGGCTGCGCTGCGGGCGGGTTCGCTGGTGTGGTCATGGTGTCCCCCGTGATGGTGGCGGCCGCATGGCCACGGCTGTGTTCAGGCGTCAGAGTAGGACAGCGAATGCCGTCAAGGCGGCAAATCGCCGAGGACTCACTGGAGCTTCTCGCGCACCAGGTCGGCGCCGCCGGTCACCCTCCCGCAGATCCGAACGCCTCCCTGGCCCGCCCTATCCGCGGCAATTGAGGACGTTGCCGGCCCCGCTGGGGGGCCTTCTCCCGGCATCCCACGGATCGGCTCGTGGAAGGAGGGACTGTGCAACTATCCAGCCATGAGCAATGGGGGCGCTGACGGACCGAGTGTTGTCCCGGGAGTCACTGAGCTGCGGCAGCTCGGCTTCGAACCGGTAGAGGAGTACACCGGGGTGCTCCTGGTGGCGGAGATGTGGCCGGACGAACACCGGCGCTTCGTGCCCGAGACACGGGAGCTGCGGCTGGAGGACGAGCCCCAGCTCGGCGGACTCCTCTGGTTGTTGCGATCCCCGTGGACGGGCTGGACGCTGCGCGAAACGTTCGCCGCCATGTGGAGGTGGCTAGAACGCCCCGAAGTTGATTACGACGCCGACTTCATGCTCGCCGGGGTGGCTGACTTCCTCCGTTGGGATGAGCGCGAAGCCCGTAAGTGGCGCCCCGAAGGGAACGGGCTGGGATAGTAGTCCACACTCTGCGAACAGTCCGGGTGCGGCAGATCCGGACGTTCCCGGCCTTGAGCAGAGGGGTGCTCCCGCGTGGGCCGCTACGGTCAGAACGTGAGACTTCGCCGGACCCCGGGAGTGATAGCGGTCGTGGCCTGCGTGTTCCTCGCCTCGAGGGGGTGCGACGGTCGGAGCCGATCCGTGTTTGCGGCCTACGGCGATCCCGAGTCCACGCGCTTAGAGCTCAACGTCGCGTCATGCAACGAGACCCCGACGGCCAAAGTGGTGGAGTCCGACACCGAGGTGCGCGTCCAGGTCACGAGCGGACGTTGGCTGGGTCGCAACGGCGACGACTGCGCCGATGGCGTCGTAGTGACCCTGAACGCGCCGCTCGGCACGCGCACCGTTGTTGACCAGTCGACTGGGGAAACCGTCGAGGTGAGTCCTGCCGACCCGCTTGCCCCTCCGAAGTGACCATGCGCCTAAACGCTTCAGATTCGCGGCAGAAGAGGACGAGTTGGCGACGACGTCGGCTGCGGTCTCGCCGCGCGCTTGGTGCAGTCACAATGTGGGCATGGCCAAGACTCATGAGGTACAGGGCATCGATCATTTGCCGGTTTACCCCATCTCGTCCGAGGAACCTTGGGAGGTCGCCGAGGGCGACTTCATCGACGGCGTTCCCCTTGTGGACGTGCTTCGTCGGATGCGGCCCGATGATCACCTGTACTTCGTGGACTTTTCCAGTGTCCTTGGTCGGACCAAGTTGACGCGTCTGGTGTGACCTGCCGCCCGCACGCCTCACGGTCCGCGGCAGATGCGGGCATTCGCCACCCGGGCGAGCCGGCCCACGCGGATGGCTCAGCTTCACCAGCGTTAGATGGCGAAGAGTGCTGAAGCCACCAGGCTTGCGACGAAACCTAGCGTTGAGCTTCGCCCCAATACCCGGCCGTTGCCTAGGAGATCTAAGCGGGCTGGTGGGGCGGGCGGTGTCTTCGAGAGCGTGATGTTCTCCGCCTCACGCGACGCCGCCAAGCGGCAGTCCACGTAGCCGATCAGACCGGACAACGGAACGAGAACTATGCACATCACAGCAAGGAGATCCGTCGTGAGACCGCGTGGGAGGAGATCCCGAATCAGCAAGTAGTACGGCCATGGAACGAGGGCTGCAGCGACCATCGCACCGATGGCGACGTATGTCCCAAGTGCTTGAAAGGCACCTTTCGGGTCCTCGGCTTCTTGACGCCAGGTCACCTCAGGGTCAGCGCCTCCCTCAGCAATCCGGAAGACAGCAAGCGCCAGCGTGCGATTGAGGTTGAGAATCCGAACCAAGGGGTCCCTGATGCCCCGAGTCGGGAGCGCCGAAGACGCCATGTTCCTCCATCCGCCAACAGTCAAGAGCACTCAAGGATGGTCACGTCCCGTACGCGGCCACACCGTGCAACCTCTCCCAAGGCCCAGGGTGAAGCGCGATGGCAGTTTAGAGGAGCCTCGGCGATTGCCCGCCACGTTTGCCCGTCCTTGTCACGCTTACACGCCTTGCGTCCAGAACGGCCGAGGAGCAGGGACCGCAACGCACGCTCATCGGCAGATCCGGTAGACGGCGAACGCCGACTGGCGGCGGAATGGGACACCTTCGACATACGCCTCCTCTGCACATCGGCTCCCGCGTGACTGCCATCTCGTCCTAGCCTTCACCCCTCCTGCCCGACAGGCGGCGAAGACGCGCTCATCGTGCAACCTCGGATCCGCTGCCCCAGTTGACGGCATTTGAACGCTATCGGCGTGTAGTCGAGGTCGGGCGCGGGCCCGGCAGCGGCGTTGGCGCCGGCGTCGCTCACAGTCGTTGACCGGCCGCATGCCGGCTGGCTGCGATGGCGGGGTACCTGGGCCTAGAGCAGTTCGTGCGTTGACCCTGCGCAGCTTGCACGTGCGCTCCGGGTCCCCTGGAACTGGGTGCGGTTGTCGGTTGGTTCTCATAGCCTTGGCTTGAGCGACGGGGTTTGCCGTCGCACGGGGTGTTGGGGGGACCTGCCGCCACCGGGTCGCGGCTGCTGAGGAGTCAATCGATGGGTTTCAGAGACTGGATGCGTCGGGCGACGAGCCGTGAGACCGAGCCTGAAGCGGTTGCGACGGGTGGCGGGCAGAACGTCGGTGACGTCGACGACGCCGTGACGTTCACGATGACGGTTCAGGTCGGGCCGGACTGGGGTTCGGGTGAGCCGATGAAGATGGTCGGCACGACCACGGAGGCTGCGGACGAGTGCCGGCACATGTTCGCGTTCAAGGGCCTCCCGGACGGCGGCCACTTCGAGTCGCCGGCGACGCTTGTGGCGGTCGGGGCGGAGGGGCGCGCGGACCCAGTCGTGGCAGTGCACGTCGACGGTGCCCGCGTCGGGTTCTTGCCCGGGTTCATGGCTGCGCTTGTCAACCCGGACAACAAGCCGCTGAGCGGTGCGGCGGCGGCTGCGCAAGTGCATATGTGGGGCGCACACGTCGGGGACGGGATGCGAGTCATCGGCTGGGTTGCCGCCGGGTCTGCGCCCGTGTCGTGGCCGCACAGTGAGGCGAACCCGGCTGCCGTGACTGTGGAGGAGCAGCGCGCTGAAGCAGCGGCCAGCACGGCCAGCATGATTCGCGAGGCGCTCGAAGGTGACGACCCGCGCCGTGCCGAGGAGTTCCGTCGTGGCCTGGTAGACGGAGTGCACTACCTACAGACGATCGAGCCGATCAAGCAGCTCAAGCGTGAAGGAAAGCTCGAGGAGGCACTCGAACTCTGCTACCGGGCTATCGAGGGTGCCGAGGCTGACCGGGAGGATCGGGAGCCTGCGCCTTGGTACACCGAGCAGGCCGCCATCATCCATCGCAAACGGGGCGAGCGTGAGCAGGAGGTAGCGGTGCTGCGCCGCTGGCTCGACGTGTGTCCGCCGGACCGCCGAGCAGGTTCGGCGGCACAGGTTCGGCTCGACAAACTCGTCGACTGAAGACATCTACCGGCCGTCGACGCCGACGGCCGCGACTACCGTGGTCAGGCAGCCGACGAGGCAGCCGACGTGAAAGGTGTGGGAATGGCAAAACGGGGGTTTTTCGCGGAGCTGAACTACCAAGCTCAGCAGGCGGAGAAGAGGCAACGTCAGCAGCAAGCCGCAGCAGGCCGTGCGCACGACGCGGCGGTACGCGCGTCGGACCGCGCTAGGAAGGCCGCCGAGCGCGCCCGACTGACGGCACAGCGCGCGAACGAAGCCGACCGCAAGGCTGCCGAGAAAGAAGCCAAGAGGCTCCACGTCGAGGCACGCGAAGCAGAGGTCGAAGAGATGAACTCGGCCCTCGTGTCCACCTACGAGGAGATCGACCGGCTCCTCGAGACAACCCTGGAGGTGGACGACTACGTCGACCTCGAGACGTTGAAGGCGCCCGCCGTCCACCCTGACTTCGCGCCGGGGGCGCTAGCCGAGCCCATCAGGCCCCCGCTGGCACCCGCACTGCGAAACGCTCCTATCTACCGCGAGCCCGAAGCACCGAAGGGATTGGCCGGTGCGTTCGGCGGCAAGAAGAAGCATGCAACTGCCATCGAGGTCGCCAAGGCTGAGCACGAGAAGTCCACGAGGGCGCACCAGTCCTACGTCGTCGAGCGGACAGCCGAGCACGACCGGGCGATGGAGAAGCACGCGGCAGCCGAGCAGGACCGGCTGGCGAAGTTGGCGAAGGCGCAGGAGCGCTACCAGGCCGAGTGCCAGCAGCGCGAGGTCGACGCCCAGGCGCGAAACGAGGAGCTGACGAAGTTCATCAACGACCTTGCCTTCGACGTCCCGACCGCGATCGAGGAGTACGTCGGCATCGTGTTGTCGAACTCCGTGTACCCGGACGCGTTCCCGGTGGAGCACGACCACTCGTTCGACCTGTCCACCCGCGAACTCACCATGAGGGTGTTTGTGCCTGAGCCGTCGGTGCTGCCGACGGTGAAGGAGTACCGGTACGTGAAGGCGAAGGACGAGATCGTCGCCACCCAGCTGACCGCGAAGGCGCAGAAGGACCGCTACTCCGCTGCTGTGCACGAGACGGCGTTGCGGACGCTGGACGAGATCTTCGAGGCTGACCGTGCCGGGAAGATCCAGTCCATCGCCTTGACGGTCGGCGTGAACCGCGTCGCGCCGGCCACCGGCCTGCCAGAGACCGTGCCGCTGGTCCAGGTCGCGGCCGGCCGCGACACGTTCAGCCAGTTCAACCTCGCCGACGTCGTGCCCGTTGAGACGCTCAAGCACCTGGGTGGGGCGCTGTCGAAGAACCCGTTCGACCTGCTCCCGGCTGACACTGGCCGCGGCGTGCGGCAGCAAGGGAAGTGATGCGGTTCAACTCTCCGCCCGGGTGGCCGCAGCCGCCGGAAGGATGGGTGCCGCCGGCAGGGTGGAAGCCGGACCCTTTGTGGCCCGACCCACCGGAGGGATGGCAGGTCTGGTTGCCGGACGGCGACGTCGACGCAGGCTTGGAGGGTGAGCCGGCCGCATCCGAACCGGGGTGGGACCCGCTATTCGACCCGATGCCGGCGCTGGCCGATGACGTCAGTGCGACCGCCGACGCGGCCAACAAAGAACCGGCAGCACCGGCGACCGCACCAGCGAGCACACCGGTGACCGTTCCCGCGCCTGCATCGTCCACGGCCGCCACGCCGTCCTCCGCAGCACCCGTGGGCGGTGATGCTGCGCTCCTTGCACGGATCCGTGAACTTGAGCGTGCGCTCGCTGTCGCGCGCGCCGGGACCGGCGGGAGCGGAGACGGAGTGGTCGAGCTGAACGACCAGCGGGTGCTGCAGGACGTAGGCATCTACCGCTACCACCACCCGCTCGAGGACGCAGCCGCGTACAAGGACCGGCTCGAGGCGGTCAACGCGCGCATAGACGAGTACGTGAAGACCGGCCGGGCCGTCCTTGCGTCCGACATGTTCACGTTCGACGGATCCCTCGCCAAAGGCCGCAAGATGACCGCGGACTTCTCCAAGCTGATGCTCCGCGCATACAACGCGGAGGCGGACAACTGCGTCCGTTCGCTGCGCTCCGGCAACGTCCGCACGGCCGTAGCGCGGCTGGAGCGGGCGATGGCGGCCATCGAGCGGCTCGGCGCCATCATGGAGATGCGCGTCAACCCGGACTACCACCAGGTACGCGTGGAGGAGCTCGAGCTCACCGCGGACTTCCAGATGAAGGTCCAGGAAGAACGAGAACGCGCCCGGGAGGAGCGCGCCGAGCTCAAGGAGCAGCAGCGGGTCGAGAGGGAGCTCGCGGCTGAGCGCGAGAAGCTCGACAAGGAGCGTGCGCACTACCTGGGGGTCCTGGAGGCCTTGCGTGCGAAGGGCGACGACGCGGCGGTCGCGGAGCTTGAGGGGCGGCTGCACGACATCGACGCCGCCATCGAGGCCAACGACTACCGGGCCGCGAACATTCGTGCCGGGTACATCTACGTCATCTCGAACGTCGGTGCACTGGGCCCAAACGTGGTGAAGATCGGCATGACGCGCCGGCTGGAGCCCCGCGACCGTGTCCGGGAGCTTGGGGATGCGTCGGTGCCGTTCCTCTACGACACGCACGCATTGTTCTTCTCCGAGGACGCCATCACGTTGGAGAACGAGCTGCACAAGGCCTTCGCCGACCGGCGTGTGAACCACGTCAACGCACGCCGCGAGTTTTTCTTCGCCACGCCGGCAGAGGTGCGCGAGCTCCTGCTCGAGAAGGTTGGCGGCCTGCTCGAGTTCAACGAGAAGCCCGAGGCCCCGGAGTACTTCCAGTCCTGCGGGCTCTGGCCCGCGTTCGATGCTTAAGCATCAACGTCGCACGTGCCGCCACGAGCGGGTTTACGTGGCAGAGGCTAGCGGTCCAAAAACGAGCGTGTTCAGGTGCGAGGTCTCGCGACCCGCCCTGACGGCCATCGCGGCGGTATGACGCAAAGGCCGGACCCGATGAAGCGCTCGGTTACTGGCCAGCCAGCTCGGCGACCATGGGGGCCAATACCTCGGCGGCGTCAGCGCCCAGGACGAAGTAGGAGTAACCGATCTCCTCACGCCGTCGCTGGATCTCCTCGGCAGCGGCTGCTGGGTCATCGGGCAGGACGGCCAGCGAGTCCGCCTCCCGCAACGCGGCCGGATCGGTATCTCGCGCGGACGCCATGAACGGCGCGACAGTGTCGCCGACGACCGGGACGTGCAGCGCGAGCTCGACGTCTCGCACGGCGCGGATGTCGCAGGCCATTCCGGCGACCGCGGCACGGGTGTCGCTGGCAAACGCTGCGATGGTGACGGTGTCGGCGACTGCGACGGCAAGCGCTTGGGCTTTCGGCCCGCGGACAGCCATGACGATCGGCGTGTGGACGCCCGGGCCGTCCAGCTCTCGGAGTGCCGCCACCGTCTCGCGTACCCGGGCGAGCCGCTCGTTCGGGGATGCGCCGGGCATCCCGAGCTGGCGCAGTTCGTCCTCGATCCCGGGCCTGCCGGTGCCGATGCCCATCTCGAAGCGACCCTCGGTGAGCACCGACATCGAGTGCGCCTCCCATGCGGTGCTCCACGCTGGGCGCAGCGGGGACGCGTAGACCCAGGTGCCGACACGCAGGTTCGTGAGAGCCGCTGCCATCGCGAGCGTGGGAGCCGGGGCAGGCTGCCAGTGCGGGACATCGGGCATCAGCAGGGTCGAATACCCGCTGTCGGCGATCCGGCGCACCTGGTAGAGCCACGTCGGCACGTCAGTCAGCACCGGGGCAACGACCCCGAATCGAAACGGTCTGGTCATGTCGCTCCATTCACACATGTAGGACGTCAGCAGGATCCGGGCTCCCGGCCTCTCACCAGTACAACGAACGAGGCGAACCCGATACGACGCGCGGCGGTGTAAACCCAGAACGAAGAGCCCGCGTCGCCTGCAAGTCGCGGTAGACGCGCAGCTTCCGCGCCCGGCTGGCGGCGCTGAGAAGCACGTGGGGCGCAGTGCCTGAGGGTCGTTCACTCGTCGGCGGTTACGGCGCCGTCCTCCGAGACCCACCAGACTTTCACGCCGATTTGGTCTAGGCATGGCTTCGTATCGGCATAGAGGCTGCGGTAGGTCACGAACTCGGGGAAGGCCATCACGGCGGTCAGTGACGGTTGGCGGCTCTTGAGTCGGAGGGCAGAAAGCAGGGCGTTGGCGTACCAGGTTCGCGCCTGAGTGGAAGGCTGGGTTGGCTTCTTCTCCTGGGCGCGGGCGGGGTCGGCGTACCGCTTGCTGGGGAAGCCCTTTACCTCCACCCCGATCCTTTCGCTGCCCTTGTTAGCCACGATGTCGGTGCCGTGGGCACGGGACGCTGTGTCGGCCACCGAGAGAATCTGCCACCCATGAGTCGCCAAGTGAGTGACCACCATCGCCTGCACACGGGCCTCGGTGTGCCACTCCGGCTCGTCCGGGGTGGCGGGAGTCGGTGAGGTCGGCGGAACTGACGCAACGAGGCGGTTGGAGCCGCGATCCGTTGAAGCGGGCGGTGCCGGTGCTCGTTGGCGATCGTCAGTCGCCCTGACGTAAACCCCGTGCTGGATACGGGTGATCAAGGGTGATCTGTAACCGAGCGTTCCGCGGTCTGGGGAGGTCGAGTTGGCCGACTGGATATGAGCTCGCAGCGAGGTCTCCTTCACGTCCGGGTAGTGACGTCGGAACCACGACATGATCTCTGCGGCGGTGAACGGCTCAGTCAGAGACTGCACGCACTCGTCCAGCCTGGCCCAGATGGTCTCCTCACCTACGGTCATAGCCTCACGATCCCACTGGTAAGCGGCACCGTCACCGACCTCTACCGAAGTCGCCGAGAGATCACGCGGCGGTGTGACGCGGGTGGCGCGGCGCTTATTCATCGCCCGCGGTGGTCCACCAGACGCTCAGCACGATGTCCCAACCCAAGGAGGCGTCTAGGGAACGGTGCAAGCCCAGACGCACGATCCGGTCGTCGTTCGGCGTGAACGGTCGGCCCGGACTCGGGACCCCCAGCAACGGCCCGAGCGAGTCAATCGCTGGCTTCCAGAGGGTGCTCCAGTTCCTGGCGGGGCTGAGGCGGAACTCGATGTCGATACCGATGGCTCCCGGGATTGGCTCGACCGGCATCGCCAACGCGCAGGCATCTCGGACCTGTTCCTTCCACACTCGGCTAGTCGCCGAGGCCGTTGTTCGGACCACCATGTCCGCTTCCCTGGGTGAAGCGACGGGCCGCGCTCGCGTGACGGACACTGTCGACGAGTCGCCGTGGCGTTTGGTGCCGAACACGGCATCGAACCTTTGCGCCCCAAGGCGCCGGGCAATCGGGAACAGGTAGTTGTCCAGATCGCCGCCGGACATCAAAGGCTTGGACTGCGGTAGACCGACGTGTAGGTCAAGCACCAGATTCCCGTCCGCGTCTGAGAGCGCGAATGCGTCTTCGACCTCATCGAGGAACTTCCTCAGCCTCAGTTGATCGGGGTGATCACGAGCGTTCCAACTCTCCAGCACCGGCGGTCGCTTCAGCTCGACGCCGGCAACGTCGGACGGTCGGTACATACGCTCAGCGTGGCATGTGCCCTGACTCACCAGCCTCCTGCTCAAGGTCGCTGGTGTGCCGAACTCGCGGCGGTATGACGCTGGGTGCGTGGACACAGTGGCGCATCGTTCGCGCCTCGGCAAGACTGCGCTTGGAGGTGGTGTGTCATGGGAGCCCAGCCCGACCTGCGCCTGACATGGAGTTTTCTAAGCGCGCTCGCTGCTCTGTGGGCCTCGCACCCAGGTACTTACAAAGTCAGGGACGAGGCTGACGATCTCATACCCGCGTTGGCTCAGATGTCCATCAAAGCCCTTGCGGCAGAGGTCCGGGAATCCGTGTCTGCCGCTGACCAGCGAGTGGCAATTAAGGGCGAGCTGGCCTTGCCGGGCGGAGCCACATCGCCCGTGACGGTCCGGGACATCGCGAACAAGATCGTGCACGGTTCGCCGGATCGAGTGGAAGTCGCAGACGGCGACATCCGGCTATATTTCGTAAACAGCCCAAACGAGGCGGGCTCCGGCCGCTGGGTCGAGTTGTGGTTTTCCGCGCCGAGCTTCATCAGTGCGATGTATCCGATCCTCCACATCAAGCCCCACGACTCTCCCCGACGAGACACAGCAGTTCGCGATTTCATCGCCCAGTTGGGAGTAGGTCGGTTTCTACCCTCACGTGTGGGAGGTCTCGACGGTCCTTGACTGGCTCATGGGCGGTTCGACGCAGCTCTTGAGACCACTGCTTGAACGAGCGGATCGCGGCGGATGCGGTGGACTTGAAGCCGCCGCGCGGCTCACGGACTACCTCGAACTTGGCTGCCGCAGGTCGAATGTCGGTACGACCAACCATGGCAATGGCAGCCCTGCTGTGTCTCGATGGTTGCGAAGGGTCGGATCACGGGGCACGGTTCGTCACTCCCGGTGGGCTCTGGGAGACATGGTCAGATGGAGTGGTCGACCTTATGGACCAAGTGGCTGGAACCGATGCGCTGTTCGAAGCCATCCGGCTCTGACTTTCATCCTCCCCTGTGTATCGGCAGTAGGCGAGACTGGCCTCGGTCGATAACACTCCCGTATGGAGAATGGCGCGTTCCGATGTGCGGTGCACTTCCGCCCCTACACAATGGCCGCATGACCCGAACCAATAGGGACCAGCGCGACGCCGAGCTGGCGGCGGTTCTCGCCGATGCAGTTCGCGCCGACCGGCTGCAAGCTGCCGACGCATTGAGAGTGATCCGGCACGAAATGCGCCGTCGTAACACGAACCGCAAGGCCACCCTGCCCTACAGGTCTGCCGGTGCTCAGACGGTCATCGACGGGTACGCCGCGCGAGGCGAAATGCCCCCAAAGAACGGATCCGACGACGCTCTGCACGCCGACCACGTCTATGAGTTCGGCGCCGATCAACTGCAGCGCACGATCACAGTCAATGACTGGCACGACGTCCTTACAGCGGCACGTACCGTCGTCGTGGTCACCGCTCGCGAGAACTACACGCTGGAGAAGCTCGAGAACTCAGGCGTGCGCGGCCCGGCGAAGTACGACGCGGCAGGGATCACTTGGGCAGGCGAGCCGCCCGCTTTCGCGTCAGATTGAGTCCGCGTGGCATTGCAGTGACTCAGCAGGCCCGTGGCTGAAGGTTTGAGGTCGCCGGGGCTCAGGTCTGAGCAAGTCGCTTGAGGTGCGCTCGAGCGGAGGCATTTCGCCCTACGATCACGCCATGGTTGACCCAACGATCGTTCTCCAGCCGCGACTACAGATGACCACCGTTACCGCGGCGAAGATTGCTGCGGGACTGGCGTACCAAGTGGGTGGCGTCGTGCGTGAAGTGGGGACAGGCCGCCTCGTCGAACTCTTAAATGAGGCGCCCGATGTGGAAGAAGTTGTTGAGGAGGTCGCCAGGCAAGTCAACAGGATGCGCCTCGTCAGGTTCGACATCTCAAAGATCGAGTTGCCGAAACTGGATGGCATGACAGCCGCCAAGGCCGGTGGGGCGCTCTTGGTGGCAGGCCTTGCTGTCGGAGGCGCCATTTGGGTTGCCGGACGGCGGAAGGAAGACGAGTCTCCAGTACCGGCCGAGGTGGTGGTGGAGGACCTAGTCGACGCAGCCATTGAAGACCCGAAGTGCTTGACGGACTTCCGAGCTTCTTTGAAGGCGTATGTCGAGGCGGGCGCGGACGGTGCTCTCACTCCCGAAACCATCGGCGATCTCGTGACCGGCGGGACTGCTGCACCGATAGGTGACAGGTT
>NZ_AVPL01000063.1 GCF_000768695.1 Knoellia aerolata DSM 18566 | reverse complement strand
GGCCAGGGCCGGCGGAGCGAGGCCGAGGGCCGCGAGGGCCGCGGCGCCTCCGACGACGAAGGCGCGACGGTTGGGCGTGCTGTCGATGGGGCTGGTCGGGTCGGTCATGAGGACTCCATTCCTGGTCACCGCGTCGTTGCGGCTCGTTCGGGCGTGCTGGAGGTCGGTCGGGTCGGGTTAGGGCCGCGGGCTGGACCCGGTGAGAGTGAGCCGGTGGGGCCGGGGCTCACTTGATGCCGGTGGTGGCGATTCCCTCGATGACGCGTCGCTGGAACGCGAGGAAGACGAGCAGGACGGGTACGACGACCACGGTCGCTCCTGCGAGGAGCAGCCCGTAGTTGGTCGCGTTCTGGCCCTTCGAGTACAGCGCGAGCGCCACGGGCAGGGTGTAGGTCTGCTCGGTCTGGGCCACGACGAGCGGCCACAGGAAGTTGTTCCAGCTCCCGAGGAAGGTGAGAATGCCGAGCGTCGCGAGGGCGGGCCCGCACAACGGCAGGAAGATCCTGGCGAAGATGCGCAGCTCACCCGCACCGTCGACCCGTCCCGCGTCGAGGAGGTCCCGCGGGAGCCCGAGGATGAACTGCCGCATGAGGAACACCCCGAACGGGGCCGCCAGGAACGGCAGCATCAGGCCGGGGAGGGTGTCCACGAGACCGGCGTTCGCCACGAGGACGAACAGCGGGACGAAGGTGACGACCCCGGGGATGAGCAGCGTGGCCATCACCACGCCGAACAGCGCCTTCTTCCCCGGGAAGTCGAGCATCGCCAGCGCGTAGCCGAGCATCGAGCAGAAGAGCAGGTTGCCCACGGTGACGACGACGGCGACGACCGTCGAGTTGAAGAAGTAGGTGCCGAAGTCGAGCCGCGAGAACAGCTGCGAGTAGTTGTCCAGGGTGGCGTTCTCGGGCAGCCACGTGGGCGGGCTCCTACGGAGCTCCGACGTCGTCTTGAGGCTGCCGACCACCATCCAGACGAACGGCGCGGAGACGATGACGACGGCCACGCTGAGGATCGCGTAGAGCCACCACTTCCCAGAGGCGGAGCGGTTCACGGGGTCACTCCTTCTCGCGCAGCGCGCGGAACTGCAGGGCCGTGACGATCGCCACGACGACGAAGATGAGATAGCTCAGCGACGCGGCATACCCGTAGTTGCCGAAACCGAACTGCCGGTAGGTGTAGAGCGACATCGACACCGTGCTGTCGAGGGGACCGCCGTTCGTCATGACGAACGGCTCCTCGAAGAACTGCAGGTAGCCGATCATCGTCGTCACCGAGACGAAGAGCATGGTCGGTCGGAGCATCGGGAGGGTGATGTGCCGGAAGCGCTGCCACGCGCTGGCACCGTCGATCGACGCCGCCTCGTGCAGGGCCCACGGGACGGCCTGCAGCCCCGCGAGGAAGATGATCATGCCCGTCCCGAAGTTGCGCCACGAGGCCATCATGATGAGGGCCGGCATGGCCCAGTCCGGGTCGCCCAGCCAGTTCGGTCCGCTGATCCCCACCCAGCCGAGCACGGTGTTGATGAGTCCGAACTCCCGGTTGAGCAGGAACTGCCAGACGACGGCGACGGCCACGATCGAGGTCACGACCGGGGTGTAGAACCCCAGCCGGAACGCCGACCTGAAGCGCGAGATCCCGCGGTCGAGCGCCACCGCCGCTGCGAGCGCCAGCGTCAACGTGAGCGGGACCCCGACGAGCACGAAGTAGGCCGTGTTGCGGACCGCCCGCAGGAAGTTCTCGTCGGACAGGGCACGGGTGTAGTTGTCCAGCCCGACGAAGTCGACGGAGAAGGGTGTCCGCAGGTCCTTGGCCCGGGTGTCGGTGATGCTCATGAAGAGCGACTGGAGCACCGGCCAGACCGTGAAGACGAGGAACAGCAGGCAGAACGGCAGGGCGAGCATCCACGCCGCCCTCCCCTCCTGGGGGCGCCGACGTGGGCGACGCCTCCCGGGAGGAGCCTCTTCACGGCGCGCGGTGTCGGCGCCGTCGGCGAGGGCGGTCATGTCAGTTGCCGGTGCCGATCGACTCGGCCTGCGACTGCACGGTCTTCAGCGCGGCGGCGGGGTCGGCTCCGGTCTTGGTGACCTTCTCCATCTCCTTGTCGAAGGAGGTCACGACCTGCTCCCAGGTGGGGAAGGACGGCGGGGCCTGCGCGGTCTCGAGCTGCTCACCGAAGGTGGCGAGCTTCTTGTCGGCCGTCAGGGCCGGGTCCTCCCACGCGCTCTTGACCGACGGGAGGTCGGTCGAGATGCCGTACCACTCGACCTGGGTCTCGGGCTCGGCGAGCCACTGGACGAACTTCCAGGCGGTGTCGCGCTCCTTGGTGTTCTTGAACACGACGAGGTTCGAGCCACCGACGAAGGAGCTCGACTTCTTGTCCGCGGGGATCTGCATGACGTCGTACTTCTCCTTGAAGCCCGGGCCGCCGGCCTTCTCGACCGCGGACATCATCCACGGACCGGAGATGAACATCGGGACCTTGCCGCTGACGAAGTCCGGCTCCGTCGTCGGGGTGGCCGGAGCCGCCTTGTCGGAGAGCCCCTCGGTGAAGAAGGACTGGTAATACTGCACCGCCTTGAGCATCTCGGGGCTGTCGAAGTTGTAGGCCTTGCCATCGTCCTTGGTGAGCTCTGCACCCGCCGACCAGGCGAAGGGCATGACCGACTGCCAGGACCCGGTGCCACCGGCCTGCAGGCCGATTCCCCACTTGGCGCCGGCCTTCTCCTTCATGGCCTTGGCCATGTCCTTGAGGCCAGCCCAGTCGGTCGGCGGGGTCGTGATCCCGGCCTTCTGCGCGAGGTCCGTGCGGTAGTAGACGAGCCGCGTCTCGACGTACCAGGGGATACCGTAGGAGGTGTCGGCGACCTCGGTGGTGCCCTGGGCGCCCTCGAAGAAGACGGCCTTGTCGATCTCACCCGGGGCGGGGTCGAGGGCGTCCATGCCTGCGAACTCGCCCATCCACGTCGTCCCTACCATGGCGACGTCGGGCGTCTTGTTGGCGGTGATCGCCGTGGTGAACTTGTCGTGCGCCGCGTCCCACGGGATCGCCGTGACGTTGATCTTGGAGCCGGGGTTGGCCGCCTCGAACTCCTTCGCCAGCTCGGGGAGCTTCTCGCCCTCGGCGCCCATCGCCCACACGGTGATCGTGCCCGTGGCGGCTCCGGCCTTGACGGACTCGCCGGTCTGGGGGGCGGCGGTGTCGGCGCTCTCGCGTCCGCACGCGGACAGGGTCATGGCCACGGCCGCCAGGCCGGCCACGGTGATGGTGGTGCGTCTCATCGGGATCTCACTTTCGAGGGGTGGGGAGTGGGGATCGGGTACAGGTCGGGTTCTGGGTCGGCCGAGGGCGTGCGGGTGCATCCGCACGAGCCGCGGATGACGACCTCCGTCGGGAGGACGTGACGTTCGGGTGCCTTCGCGGACCCGGTGACGAGGTGGAAGAGCCGGTCGGCGGCCAGGGCGCCGACGTCGCGCACCGGCTGGCGGACGGTCGTGAGGCCTGGGCGCACGTACCTCGCGGTCATGACGTCGTCCCACCCGACGACGGCGATGTCACGGGGGACGTCGACGCCCGCGCCCAGGAGGCGCGCCATGATCGCCAGGGCGAGCTCGTCGTTGCCGCACACGAGGGCATCCGCCTCGAGGTCGCCCGCGATGAGCCGCTCGGCGACGGCCTGGCCGTCGCTCTCGCGGAACGGCGCCAGCACCGGCTGTGCGGGCTCGAGGCCCCTGTCGTGGTGGGCGAGGACGAACCCCTCGTACCGTTCCCGGACGTCGTGCGCGGCATCGGGGTCGCCGACGAAGAGCAGCCTCGTGCGCCCGTGCGCGAGCAGGTGCTCGGTGAGGCGGCGCGCACCGGCGATGTTCTCCGTCGAGATGACCTCGACGCCCGGGAGGGAGTCCGCCGCGATGAGCACGAGCTTCTTGCCGCTCCTGCGCACCCGCTCCACGTCGCGGCCGAGGAAGGCGATGCCGTCGACGCGCGTCGCCAGGGCGCGGATGGCGTCACCACCGTGGCCCTCGGCCTTGGCGATGACGAGCATGACGCCCTGGCGCAGCTCGGCCGCCTTGGTCTCGAAGCCGGCGAGGAGCTCGGCGTAGTAGGGCCCACCCAGCTCCGGCAGGACCAGACCGAGAGTGTGGTGGCGACGCTCGGCGAGGCTGCGGGCGGCTCCGGACGGCGTGTACTCGAGCTCCTGGACGGCGTCGAGCACCTTCTGCCGGGTGCTCTCGGTGACGACGGACGAGCCCTTGAGGACCCGGGACACGGTGGCGATCGACACGCGGGCGCGCTCGGCCACCGCGTAGATCGTCACCGCGTGGGGTCGTTCGCTCATGCCGCCAGTCCCTGCCTTCACCATTGAAAGCGCTTACAAAGCCACGCTGAGCATGCCGGGCCGCCCCCGCGGTACGGGGCGGTAGGATGGTCACAGTTCGATAACGCAGCGGTCGCGGCTACTCCGGGGTGAAGAACTCCGCCGTCTCGAAACGGCCGGCGTCGTCGAGGAAGAGGACGACGAGGCGGTAGCGGTCGAACCCGTCATCGACCCGGCAGAGCGTCGTGACGTCCGCGGCGACCCGCGGTGTCGCGGCGCAGACGACCTCCTCGTAGTACCCGCCACCGCCCACCTCCTGCACGGCGTCGGCCAGGACCGGCCCGGGCACGCTGCCGTCACCCGCCACCGCGACCCGGCCGCTCCACTCCTCGGCCGCGTCCTCGATCCCCTCCCACGGCACGGGACCGCCCATCGTGAACCAGAGCAGGGCCCCCGCGACCGCGGTGACGAACATCCCCACGAGGACGCCGAGGCCGGCGGCGACCCACGGGTTCGTCCCGGACCGCTGCGGCGTCGGAGCGTATGCCGGGTGGCCGGCATACGGGTCGGCCGGACGGTGGGCGTGGGGCGGGTACGACTGGGACATGACGATCTCCTCCGGGGCGGGCCGCCCAAGGGTGGCACGCCCCGCGGCGCTCGTCAGGCAGGCTCGTCGAGCGACCTCCTCGACGTCGGCACCGGACTCGTACGTCACCGAGCCACTGTCGCGGACGGCGACGCCTCCGTTTCCCGGGCGTCCCAGCCAGATCGAGCCCACCTCGGTGAGGGCCCGGGTCGCGATCTGGTGCTCGGTGTCACGACCGGTGCAGGCCGGCCTTCTCCTCGGCCTTGATCCGCGCCCAGGCCTCCTCGACCTCTTCGGGCGTCGAGGCGTCGCCGTCGGCGAAGACGTGCGGGTGGCGCCGCACGAGCTTGGCCACGAGGCCGCCCGCGACGTCGTCGATGTCGAACCGCTCGGCGTCGGTCGCGGCGTCCTCGGCCACCCGGGCGTGGAAGAGCACCTGCAGGAGCACGTCGCCGAGCTCCTCGGCGAGGTGCTGCCGGTCCCCCGACCCGATGGCGTCGACGGCCTCGGCGGCCTCCTCGGTGAGGTACGTCGCGAGCGACTCGTGGGTCTGCTTCGCGTCCCACGGGCAGCCGCCCGGCGAGCGGAGCCGGTCCATGACGACCACGGCGTCGAGCAGTCGTGAGCCGGGCACGTCCCAGGAGCCGACGACCATCTCCACCTCGGGGGGCGTCTCGAGCCGCGACACCTCCGAGGCGATCGCGTCGGTCAGCCCGGGGTCCGCGTCGGACGAACCCAGCCACACCACGTCGGTGTCGACGGCCCGCGTCACGAGCAGGCGCGCCAGCTCCGGTGCGCCCAGAAGGGCGTCCACGGGCTCCACCTCGAGACCGGACTCGACGACGGCGTCCACGACCGGCTCGGTGAGGTCGCGGGACAGGCGCACGGACGCCGACTCGACCGCCGACCACGCACTGCGGGACATGAGCCCCGGCGCGACGCGCGGGCTGGTGACGAGGAGGCTCAGGCGCCCCACGGCGTCAGTTCTCGTCGGTGGCGGAGGTGATCCAGTTCGGTCGCGCGACGACGATCTCGGCCCGGGCGGGGTCGAACGTCCCGTACCGCGGGCTCACCGTGACATCGAGACCGGCGATCCTGTCCACGAGCGCCTGGCGGTCCTCGGGCGCGCTCTCGAGCTGCTGCAGGCTCGCCTCGGCCTGGAGGATCTCGATGGTCGTGTCCAGCGGCTCCTCGGGGAAGTCCACGAGCGCGGCCCGCGCCGCGGACTCGCTCTGCGCCTTGCCGGCGGCGGCTGCGGCCTCGTTGATGTACGGGGCGCGGATGAGCAGGGTGAGCGTCTGCGCCGCCGTGAGGGGCTGGTCGGGCGTGAAGGCGGTGTTGATCTGGTCGGTCGCCTCGCGCACCTGCTGCTCGGTGATGACGCGCCCCTCGACGACCGCAGCCGTCTCGGCGGAGGTCGTGCCCGCGCAGGCGGAGGTCGCGAGCACGCCCGCGAGGGCGAGAGCGATGGCGGATGCCTTGACGGCCTTCACACGATGTCCCTTCGTTGGCGCGGTGGCACGGTCGGAGTCACCTGCGCGGCTCCGCAGCCGTGGCCACCCTGGCTGCTTCACCCACATTGTCCATGACGACGCTGCGGATGACCGCACCTGCCCACTCGAGCACCTCGCGGTCGCGCAGCGGCTGCCCGCCGACGCGGGCGGTCATCGGCTTGGGCACGAGGATGGTGCCCAGCGCCTCCTTGATGATCGAGCCGGGGTGGAGGCGCATGAGACGCAGCTCCTGGCTCTCCCTCAGCGCGACCGGCCCGAAGCGGACCGTGGCGCCCTGGACGGTGATGTCCTTGATCCCGGCGGCACGGGCGACCGTGCGCAGGCGGGCGACCTCGATGAGGTTCTGCACCGGCTCGGGCGGGTTGCCGTAGCGGTCGACGAGCTCGGCGAGGATCTCGTCGAGCGCGGCCTCGTCGACCACGGTCGCGAGCTTCTTGTACGCCTCCAGTCGCAGCCGCTCCCCCGGCACGTAGTCGTGCGGCAGGTGCGCGTCGACGGGCAGGTCGATCTTGATCTCCCCGATCTCCTCGTCCACGTCCCCGCGGAAGGTGGCGACCGCCTCGCCCACGAGGCGGACGTAGAGGTCGAAGCCGACGCCGGCGATGTGCCCGGACTGCTCGCCGCCGAGGAGGTTGCCGGCGCCGCGGATCTCGAGGTCCTTCATCGCCACCTGCATGCCGGCGCCGAGGTCGGTGTGGCTCGCGATCGTCTGCAGCCGGTCGTGCGCGGTCTCGGTGAGCGGCGCCTCGGGCGGGTAGAGGAAGTACGAGTAGGCGCGCTCGCGCCCACGGCCGACCCGACCGCGCAGCTGGTGCAGCTGGCTCAGGCCGAGGCGGTCGGCCCGCTCGACGATGAGGGTGTTGGCGTTGGAGATGTCGAGGCCGGTCTCGACGATCGTCGTGCAGACGAGGACGTCGAACCGGTTCTCCCAGAAGTCGAGGACGACCTGCTCGAGCCGGTGCTCCCCCATCTTCCCGTGGGCGACGGCGATGCGGGCCTCGGGGACGAGCTCACGGATGCGGGCCGCGGCCCGCTCGATCGTCGACACCTTGTTGTGGATGTAGAAGACCTGGCCCTCGCGCAGCAGCTCGCGCCGGATCGCGGCGGTGATCTGCTTCTCCTCGTACGCACCCACGTAGGTGAGGACGGGGTGCCGCTCTTCCGGTGGCGTTGCGAGAGTTGACATCTCGCGTATGCCGGTCACGGCCATCTCGAGTGTCCGCGGGATCGGGGTCGCGGACATCGCGAGCACGTCGACCGCGGTGCGCATCGACTTCAGCTGCTCCTTGTGCTCGACCCCGAAGCGCTGCTCCTCGTCGACGACGACGAGGCCGAGGTCCTTGAAGCGGATCGCGTCCGAGAGGAGGCGGTGGGTGCCGATGACGAGGTCCACGGACCCGTTGGCGAGCCCCTCGATGACCTCCTCGGACTCCTTCTTCGACTGGAACCGGCTGAGCGGCTTGACCGTCACGGGGAACGGCGCGTAGCGGTCGGTGAAGGTCTGGAGGTGCTGCTGGACGAGGAGCGTGGTCGGTACCAGCACCGCCACCTGCTTGCCGTCCTGGATCGCCTTGAACGCGGCGCGCACCGCGATCTCGGTCTTGCCGTAGCCGACGTCACCCGCGAGGAGGCGGTCCATCGGGACCTCGCGCTCCATGTCGGCCTTGACCTCGTCGATCGAGCTCAGCTGGTCGGGGGTCTCGATGTAGGCGAACGCGTCCTCGAGCTCACGCTGCCACGGGGTGTCCCGCGAGAAGGCGTGACCCTTGGTGGCCATGCGGGCGGAGTAGAGCTGGATGAGCTCGGCCGCGATCTGCTTGACGTAGCGCCGGGCGCGCGACTTGGTCTGCTTCCAGTCCGAGCCCCCCATCTTGTTGAGGGTGGGCTGCTCGCCGCCGACGTAGCGGGTGATCTGGTCGAGCTGGTCGGTCGGCACGAACAACCTGTCGCCGGGCTGGCCGCGCTTGGAGGCGGCGTACTCGAGGACGAGGTACTCGCGCGTCGCCCCCTGGATGGTGCGTTGCATCATCTCGACGAACCGTCCGACGCCGTGCTGCTCGTGCACGACGAAGTCGCCCGGCGTGAGCTGGAGCGGGTCGACCTGCGCGCGGCGACGGGACGGCATACGCCGCATGTCCTTCGTCGACGGACCGGTGGACGGGGTGCCGGTGAGGTCGGTCTCGGTGAGGACGACGAGCCGGCTCGGCTCGTGGATGAAGCCGCGACCGAGCTGGGCCGTGGTCACGTGGACGACGCCCTCGTCGAAGGGGTCGAGGGTGGGGTCGAGGCGGGCCGGCACCTCGGCCTCGCCGAGCACCTCGACGATGCGGGTGGCCGAGCCGTGCCCGTCGGTGGCGACGAGGACGCGCCAGCCGGCATCGGTCCACTGGCGCAGGTCGGCGGCGGCCGACTCGATGTCACCGCGGTAGGCCGCGGGGTCCTGCGTGCCGGTCTCGACCACCTCCCCGTCGCTCGTGTCGGCCGTCTCGGTGTCGAGCGCGAACGGGGTGAGGTCCCACCACGGGTGGTCGGTCTCGCGGGCGTGGTCGCGCAGGTCACCGACGGACCAGAACGAGGCGGAGCCGAGGATCCGCTCGAGGTCGATGGGGACGGCGTTGCCGGCGGCGGCGTTGGCCCAGCCGGCCTCGAGGAACTCGCGGCTCGTCGCGACGAGGTCGTGGGCGCGGGTGCGCACCCGTTCGGGGTCGCAGGCGACGACCGGCGACCCGGCGGGGAAGCTGTCGAGCATCGACTCCATGCCGTCGACGAGCGCCGGCGCGAGCGACTCCATGCCCTCGACCGCGATGCCGGCGGCGAGCTTGTGGAGCAGGTCGGCGGCGCCGGGGAGCTGGTCGGCGAGGACCGCGGCGCGGTCACGCACCGCGTCGGTGAGGAGCACCTCGCGGCACGGCGGGGCCCAGAGCCCGTGGGAGGCGACCTCGAGCGAGCGCTGGTCGGCGACCTTGAACCAGCGGATCTCCTCGACCGTGTCGCCCCAGAACTCGATGCGGAGCGGGTGCTCCTCGGTCGGGGGGAAGACGTCGAGGATGCCTCCGCGCACGGCGAACTCGCCGCGTCGCTCGACGAGGTCGGTGCGGCTGTAGGCCGCGGCCGCGAGCCCCTCGACGACCGAGTCGAGGTCGTGGTCCTCGCCCGCGCGGAGGGAGACGGGGGCGAGGTCGCCCAGGCCGATGGCGACGGGCTGGAGGACCGCGCGCACGGGGGCGACGACGACGGAGAGGGGGCCGTGGGCGACGTCGTCGTCGGCGACCGAGGCCGGGTGGGCGAGACGGCGCAGCACGGCCAGGCGGCGGCCGACGGTGTCGGACCGCGGGCTGAGCCGCTCGTGCGGCAGCGTCTCCCACGACGGGAAGTCGGCGACGACGTCGTGGTCGAGGACGCAGCCGAGGGCGGCGGTGAGGTCCTCCGCCTCCCGGCTCGTCGCGGTGACGACGAGCAGAGGGAGTCGCTCGGGCGCGACGGCTCGCAGTCGCTCGACGGCGGCCGCGATGAGCACCGGGCGGGCGCCCGCGCTCACCGAGACGTCGAGCGAGAGCGTGCCGGTGGCGGTGGCGGTCTCGAGGAGGGAACGGATCCGGGGTTCGGCGCCGAGGTGGTCGACGACGGGTCGCAGCGTGGGCATCGCCCCTCAGCCTAATCGGCCCGGCGGCTGGTGGCCGACCGTCCGCTGCCCCCCCCGGCTGGGGTGTCGGGCGGGCAGCGGTCACGCGCCACCGGCGTCGAGCCGCAGGACGCGGCCGGCCCGGCACCGCACCCGGTCGGGCACGGGGAGGACGCTGAGCGTGTCGACGAGGATGCGTCGGCCGAGCCAGCGCAGCAGGCCCAGGTAGACGAGGGTGACGGCGAGCCCACCGGCGAGGACCTGGGCCACCGGAGGGCCGGCACCCTCGACGGCACGCATCACGAGGACCCCGGCTGCCGCGGCGGCCGCCGTGGGCACCAGCAGGGTGCCGAACGGGCGGGCCACCGCCAGACCGCTCGTCCCGAGGGCCCGGGCGACGAGCACCCACCGGGCGAGCGTGGCGAGCACCGCGACGACCACGAAGCCGAAGGCGACACCGACGAGGCCCCAGCGGACGGCCACCGCCGTGGTCGCGACGGTGGCGGCGTCGACGACGACGGCGTACCCGAGCCACGCGCCCGGGCGACCGAGCCCGTAGAAGAGGCCGTGGTCCACCATGGCGCCGAGGGTGATGATGCCGGCCACGGCGAGGGCCTGCGCCGGCGCCACGCTGGCCCGCCACTGGGAGCCGAAGAGCGCCGGCACGAGGACGGGAGCGGTCACGACGATGACGCACATGAAGGGGGCCACCACGGCGTAGGCGACCCCCAGAGCCTTCGTGTACGAGCTCCGCAGTCGGTCGGACGAACCGCGGACCTTGGCGAACACCACGGTGGAGACGGGGACCAGCGAGGCGGCGGTGAGCTCCTGCGCCGTCTGGACGAGACGCTGGGCGATGCTGAGGAGGCCGAACGCGGTGGGCCCCAGGGCCACCGTGATGATCCAGCCCTCCGCCCAGAGCCGCGACGTCGCGACGAGGTCGACGGACGACACCCGCAGACCGAAGGTCGCCATCCGGCGGAACTCCCCCAACGACAGCGCCAGCGAGGGACGCCAGGCCGCACGTCGCCAGGCGAGGACGGCGATGACCCACTGGCCGACCACGACCTGGCTCACCAGGGCCCAGACGCCGCCGCCTAGGAGGGCGACCGTCACCGCGACCGCCTGGGCCAGGAGCGCCGCCACGACCCCCTGCAGCGCGACGGTCCGGAACTCCATCGCCCGGCGCAGCAGGGCGAGCGGGACCCCCGCGAGGACGGTGGGGACGATCGCGAGGACCAGGGCCCGGAGCACGTCGACGAGCTCCGGCACCGCGAACGCCGCGGCGAGCAGCGGTGCGACGGCGACGAGCCCGGCGGACAGGACGAGCCCGGCCGCGGCCGACGCCCACAGGGCCGTGCTGAGGCTGCGCTGGTCGAGGTCCTCGGCCTGGAGGAGGTACGTCGAGAAGCCCAGGTCGGCGAGGAGGTAGACCATGGGGATCACGGTCAGGGCGGCCGCGACGACACCGAACTCGCGCGGTGACAGCTCCCGGGTGAGGACGAGGAGGGTGGCGAAGCCGAAGGCCCGCACCACCCACTTCTGCGCGGCCAGCCACGCGACGCCGCTCGCCGCCTGCGTGCCCAGGCCCTCCTCGCGCTGGAGCGGGTCCACGCTCATGGCCGCTGCGCCCGGGGCACGGTCAGCCGGCGTCGGGTCGGAGCGCGCGGCGCAGGACGTCGACGACCCGTTCCTGCTGCGCGGGGGTGATCCCCGGGAACAGGGGCAGGGAGATGATCTCGGTGGCCGCACGCTCGCTCACCGGGAACGAGCCGTGCCCGAGCCCCAGCCCGGCCATGGCCGGGGTGAGGTGAACCGGGACGGGGTAGTGGACCCCCGCCCCCACACCCTCGGCGTGCAGGCGCTCGAGCACGGCGTCGCGGTGGGCGACCCGCACGACGTACAGGTGCCACACGGGCTCGTTCCCGGGGAGGGTCGTCGGGAGCCGGACGCCCGGGGTCGCGGACAGCAGCTTGTCGTAGCGGGTGGCCGCGTCCCGACGCTGCTCGTTCCACTCGTGCAGCCGGCGCAGCTTCGCGCGCAGCACCACGGCCTGGAGGGTGTCCAGCCGGGAGTTGAAGCCGAACCGGCTGTGGACGTACTTGGCCGGGCTGCCGTGGGCGCCCATGAGCCGGACCTGCTCGGCGAGGTCGGGGTCGTCGGTGAGCACCGCCCCCGCGTCGCCGTAGGCACCGAGGTTCTTGCCGGGGTAGAAGCTCGTGGCGGCGAGGCGTCCGAACGTCCCGGCGGACCGGCCGTGACGGGAGGCGCCCTGGGACTGCGCCCCGTCCTCGATGACGGCGATCCCCCGCTCGGCGAGGGAGGCGGGCAGCTGCTCGAACGGTGCGACCTGGCCGTAGAGGTCGACGGGCAGCACGGCGCGGGTCCTGCTCGTGACCGCGGCCTCGACCGCGACCGGGTCGATGAGAAGGGCGTCCTCGTCGACGTCCACGAGCACCGGGCGGGCGCCGGTGCGCACGACCGCCTCGGCCGTGGCGATGAAGGTGTTGGCCGGGAGGATCACCTCGTGCCCGTGGCCCACCTCGACTGCCCGCAGCGCCATCTCGAGGGCGTCGGTCCCGTTGCCCACCCCGACGCAGAACCGGGCGCCGGTGAACAGCGCGTACTCCTGCTCGAAGGCCGCCACGGCCTTGCCGCCGATGAAGTCACCGGCGTCGAGGACCTGCGCGAACCCGTCGAGCACCTCGTCGGCCACCTGGACGTGCTGCGCCGCGAGGTCGACGAGCGGGATGGCCCTCATGGGGGTCAACGCACTCGTGGGGTGCTCGGCCGGCCGGGTCATCAGGACGCCACCCTCAGCCCGGCCGCTCGGCGGACCGCGTCGACGACGGTGTGCTGCTCCTGCTCGGTCATCGCATGGAAGAGCGGGAGGATCAGGGTGGTGTCGGTGAGCCGCTCGGTCGTCGACAGGTCGCCGTGCGGGTGACCGGCATACGCCGGCTGTCGGTGCGCCGCCATGATCCCCGCGCGGGCCGACACCCCGCCGTCGGCGAGGACCGTGAGCAGCTCGTTGCGCGCCAGGGGGAAGTCGGGACCGAGCTCCACCCAGAACGACTGGAAGTTGCTGCTCCCGTGATCCGGGTCCCGGACGGTCCGAAGCCCGGGGATGCCGGCGAGCATCTCCTGGTAGTCACGGGCCAGCTCGCGACGGCGGCGCACCATCGTGTCGAGCTTCTCCAGCTGCACGAGCCCGACCGCCGCCTGGATGTCGGTCATGCGGAAGTTGAAGCCCACCTCGAGGTAGCTCTCGATGACGGGCTGGCGGCTCTGGTGGCGGGCCGCCGCACTGAGGTTCATGCCGTGCTCCCGCAGCCTGCGTGCCCGTTCCGCCAGCGTCGGGTCCGTGGTGGTGAGCATCCCGCCCTCCCCCGTGGTGAGCAGCTTGCGGGGATGGAAGGACCACGCGGCGAGGACGGCGCCGGAACCGACCGGGGCACCCCGGTGGAGGGAGCCGGCGGCGCACGCCGCGTCCTCGACGAGCGCGATGCCCCGGGCCTCGCACAGCCGCCGCAGCGGCTCCACGTCGGCGGGCGCGCCCCCCTGGTGGACGACCACGACCGCCCGGGTGCGACCCGTGATGACGGGCTCCACCGTGCGCACACTGACGTTCCCGTCCTCGGCCTCGACGTCCGCGAACACGGGGGTCGCCCCGACGTACACCGCGCAGTTGGCCGTCGCGATGAAGGAGAAGGACGGGACGACGACCTCGTCCCCCGGACCGACCCCCAACAGGTGGAGCGCCAGGTGCAGGGCGGTGGTGCACGACGACACGGCGACGGCCCCCGACACCTCCATCCGCTCGGCGAAACGTCGCTCGAACTCGGCCACGCGCGGACCCTGGGCGACCCAGCCGGAGCGGACCGCGTCGGCCGCGGCGGCCGCCTCCTCCTCGCCCAGCCACGGCTTCATGACGGGGATCACCGGACACCGCGTTCCGCGCGCCACCAGTCGACGAGGAGGCCCAGGCCGGTGTGGAGGTCGACCTGCGGCGTCCAGCCCAGGCGGTGCTCGGCCGCCTCGATGGACGCCAGCCGCCGGGTCACGCCGTTGACCGCCCGCTCCGGGCCGAACTCCACGTGGAGGCTGCTGCCCATGACGTCGAGCAGGGCCTCGGCCAGACCGAGCAGGCTCGTCTCGGTGCTGCTGCCGATGTTGAAGACCGCGTCGCTCACGTCGGACTCGGCGGCGAGGAGGTTCGCGCGGGCGATGTCCGTCGTGAAGACGAAGTCCATCGTCTGACGGCCGTCGCCGAGGATGAGCGGCGGCTCACCGGCCACGATCCGTTCCATCCACCGGATGAGCACCTCGGTGTAGAGGCCGTGGACGTCCATGCGCGGGCCGTAGACGTTGAAGTAGCGGAGCGCGACGTAGTCCAGTCCGGACATGGCGTGGAAGCTGCGGAGCATGCCCTCGTTGAAGACCTTGGCCGCCCCGTAGAACGTGTCGTTGGCCCAGGGGTGCTGGAGCTCGGTCGTCGGGAACTCGGTCGCGAGCCCGTAGACGGAGGCCGAGGAGGCGGCGACGACCTTGCGGACCCCCGCGGCCGCAGCGGCCTCGAGGACGTTGAACGTCCCGTCGGCGAGGACCTCCAGGGCGAGCCGTGGCTCCTCGGCGCACTGCGTGATCCGGATGGCCGCCTGGTGGAAGACGACGTCGACCCCGGCGGTGGCGTCGGCGACGACGACGGTGTCCCGGATGTCGCCCTCGACGACGTGGACCCGACCCGACCCGAGGGCGTCGGCGAGGTTCTCCTTGCGACCCCGCACGAAGTTGTCGAGGACCCGCACCTCGGCAGCTCCCGCGTCGACGAGCTGGTCCACGATGGTCGAGCCGATCGTTCCCGCCCCACCGGTGACGAGACAGACGCTGTCCTGGATCATGGGGTGTCCTCCATGGTGCTCATCGGGTGTCCTCCATCGTCACGAAGCTCCCGCCCGTCCGCAGGCTCTCCTCCGCCGCCTCGAGGATCTCCATCACCCGCAGCCCCGCGACTCCGCCCGTCGCGGGGGGCCGGTGCTCGAGGATGGACGAGGCGAACTCGGTCATCATGGCTCGCAGTGCCTCCCGCTCCGTCAGGGCCGGGGCCACCATGTCCCCGCTGCGGTAGGAGATCCGCATCTGCTTGCGGTCGTCGGGGTCGAGGTCCCTCGGCGCCAGTCGGTCCACACCGCGGTCGTACACCGCGAGCCGTTGGCTCGGGTTCATGTCGTCCCACACCACGGTGCGCTGCGACCCCCCGACGACCATCGTGCGGATCTTGATCGGGCTCAGCCAGTTGACGTGCACGTGAGCCATCGCGCCGTTCGACAGCCGCAGCGTGAGGTAGCCGACGCACGGCATGCCGTGCCCGATGGGATCCGCTCCGTGCGCGGCCACCGCCACGGCACCGACCCCCGGCGGGAGCAGGTAGTCGAGGATCGAGAGGTCGTGCGGTGCCAGGTCCCAGAGGACGTTGACGTCCGGCTGGACGAGACCGAGGTTGATCCGCACGGAGTCGATGAACTGGACCTGGCCCAGCTCCCCGGTGTGCACGAGGCGTCGCAGCTCCTGGACCGCGGAGGTGTAGCAGTAGGTGTGGTCGCACATGAGGACGAGGCCCCGGTCCTCGGCGGCCTGCACGAGCTTGCGCCCGTCGTCCAGGGACCCGGTGAGCGGCTTCTCGACGAGGACGTGCTTGCCGGCGTCCAACGCCGCCATGGCGAGCGGGAAGTGCGAGGCGGCCGGGGTCGCGATCGCCACCGCCTGGACGGCCGGGTCGTCGAGGACCGCGTCGTACGAGTCCGTCGCGGAGATGGTCGAGTACCGGCCGAGGACCTCACGCGCACGGTCCACGTCGAGGTCGCACAGCCACCGGACGTCGATGGCCTCCGTGGCCATCGCGTTCCGCACGAGGTTGGGCCCCCAGTACCCGGCGCCGATGACGGCCAGACCTATCGAGGCGTTCATGGATGCCGTCCTTCCTGTCGCGCGCGCGGTCGTCCCCCAACCACCACAGCCGACTGTTCGACATCGTGGTCGAGCGTATGCGTCGGGGCGACCCGGTCGCACGCAAATGGCGATATCGAGGTCGGGCCGAACAGGGCTGTCGGACAGTCCCGGTCGTGAGCACGTCGGTCAGTAGCCACGAAGCCTCCATGCCCTGCGTCGCAGCCACCACCTGGCCTTCTGGTCCAGGAGGAACGCCGACTCCCGGGGGCCGAGCCGCTCGCCGGCCTGGATGGTCCGGTACACCGAGGTGCGCTTGAGCTCCGGCCAGCAGTGGACGGCGAAGTCCGCCAGCTCGCCGACGTCGTCCTCGGGTTCGTCGGGGTTCGCGCCCAGCAGCTTCCGCCCGACGGTGGAGCGCCGCAGCCAGCCCCTGTCGTGGACGCGACCGGCCGCCCACAGGGCCTCCCGCCCGAGCTGGCGGTTCACGATGTCGGAGAGGTGCTCGGGGTCGTCCAGCCGGTACCCGTACCGGTGCAGCGCGAGGTCGAAGACGGACCGACGCTGGTCGAGGTCGCTCAGGGGGCTGACGGTCGTGCTCATGTTGCCACCGTGGAGTCGGTAGTACGCCTGGTCCGCCCCCCGGATGAACCCGACATCGGCATGGGCTGCGAACCGGAAGTAGATCTCCATGTCGGCGGCCTTGGGCAACGCGGGGTCGTAGCCCCCGACCCGGTGGTGCACGGAGGTGCGGACGACGATCTCGGGCGAGGTGATGGGGTTCTCGGCCTGGCGGAAGCGGTGCTCGAGCCAACGCTGGCCGGACATCACCGTCCACCCGCGCACCGTCCGACGGGCCTGCGGCAGTGGGGCCCCATCTCGCACGTACAGGGCTCGGCCGTACACGAACCCCACCTCGGGGTGGGCGTCGAGCAGGTCGCGGGCCCGCCGGAGTGCTCCCGGGGTGGCGCGGTCGTCGGCGGACAGGAGGAGGCAGTAGTCACCGTCCGCCCAGTCCAGGAGTCCTTCGTTGAAGGTGGCGATGTTGCCCTTGTTCGTCTCATGGACGACGACGTCGACCCGGGGGTCCCGGGCCGCGATGCGCCTGGCGACGTCGGCGCTGTCGTCGGGGGAGGCGTCGTCGATGATGAGGACCCGGACGTCCACCCCCTCCTGGTCGTCGAGCACGCTCGACACGGCCTCCTCGAGGAAGTGGCCGTACCGGTAGCACGGGATGACGACGCTGACCGTGCTCACGGCTGCAGCCTGTTGGTGAACACGACGTCGACCCAGTAGTTCGTGTCCTTGGAGGTGCTCGTGGGGAAGGTGCTGGTGGCACCGCGGGAGAAGACGCCGTTGCCCGCGACCGGGGAGCTCTGCGTCGCGTGCAGGGGCGGGGTGTCGATCGCCCGTGACGAGAAGGCGTTCGCGTCTGCCGCGTAGCGACCTGCTGGGGCCAGGTACGACGCCACGTACACCGTCCCTGCGGTCACGGGTACCGGCGTGGAGAACGACGCCTGCTGCCACCCGCTGGCGGTCTCGTCCTGGAAGGTCACCGACGCGAGCTTGTCGCCGGTAGCGGTCCACAGGCTGCCGACGTGCGTCCCGGTGTTCGCCGCGCCTTTGTAGAACCGGATCCCGGTGACGAAACCGCTGACGTCGGAGGTGAACCTGACCCCCACCTCGGTCGACGCGGTGTCCGTGCTGCTCACTGTCCTGGGAACCGCGGTGGCCGGCCAGAGGGTGCAGTCGGTGCAGCCGAACGGCGTCACGGCGCTGGACGGGAGTGACGCCGGACCGGTGCCGACCGCAGTGGTCGCGGCGACCCGGAACGTGTGCGCGGTGCCGTTGGTCAGCCCGGTCACGGTCGTGCTCGTCGCCGGAGGGTTGCCCGTGACCGTCCACGGCACCTGGGCCGTCGTGCCGACGTACGGCGTGACCGTGTAGCCGGTGATCGGGCTGCCGCCGTTCGGGGGCGCGGTCCACGACACCACTGCCGAGGCGTCGCCCGCGGTCGCGATGACCGCTGTCGGCGCTCCCGGCGCGGTGGGGGGCGCGACCGTCGGGCTGGTGGTGGACGCGACCTTCGGGCTGGTGGTGGACGCGACCGTCGGGCTGGTGGTGGGGGTGGTGGTGAGCGGCGCGGACGGGGAGGTGCCGCCGGCGGACTCCACGTCATCCGTGAGCGCGCGCTGACCGGTCGGCGCCCCGCCGCTGGGTGCGGCGGGGGCGGTCGCGGGCTGGCTGCTGAAGGTGACGTCGACCCAGTAGTTGGTCGACTCGTGCGTGCTGGTGGGGAACCCCGACGTGCTGCCGTACGTGTAGACGCCGTTGCCTCCGCCGTCGCCGTCCCGCAGCGCGTGC
>NZ_AVPL01000082.1 GCF_000768695.1 Knoellia aerolata DSM 18566 | reverse complement strand
CGCGGGCGGGGCGGGGCTCGTGGCCGCCTGCGCGTCGGAGAGCTTGGCGATGGTGGCCGCGGCGCGCCGGACCGCGCCGGGCGGGACCTCCGCGACGAGGTCGTCGAGGAAGGCGAAGCGGCGCTGGACGGAGCGGGCGGCCGCGTTGGACGTCGGCTGGCGCCTGACCCGGTGCCACCAGTCGGCGAGGTCGCCCCACCCGGGGGCGGCGAGCGAGCCGCCGAACTCCTGGACGGCCAGGCTCGAGCACAGGGTGGCGAAGTTCATCCGATCCAGCAGTGGCCACCCGGCGAGGGTGCCGACGAGCATGCCCGCGTCGAAGACGTCTCCGGCCCCCGTGGGGTCGATGGCCTCGACGCGCAGGGCCGGCACGGACGCCTCCTCACCGGTCTCCGAGTCGATGGCGACGGCGCCGTCGCGCCCGTTGGTGACGACGGCCAGGGGGACGAGGTCCGCGAGCGCGTACAGGGCGTCGTGCGCTGACCCGGTGCGCGTGTAGGCCATCGCCTCGACGGCGTTGGGCATGAACGCGTAGCACTGGCTGAGCTGGTCGAGCACCGTGTGCGACCACACCCCGGACGGGTCCCACCCGACGTCGGCGAAGATCAGCGCGCCGTCGTCGGCCGCGCGCTCGGCCCAGCGGCGTTCGGGGTGCTGCTGTCCGAGAGGTCGCTCGACGTCGAGGTCGAGGAGCACCGAGCGGGCCCGGGGGACGTCGCCGATCATCTCGGTGGCGCTCTGGGGCGCGTCGTGCCCGTGGGTGATCATCCGGCGGTCGCCACCGACGGAGACCGACACCGTCACGGGCGTGTGCCAGTGCGGGTAGCGCTGCGACCTCGAGAGGTCGATGCCCTCCTGCTCCTCGAGGGACCGCCAGCAGAACTCGCCGTAGGCGTCGTCCCCGAAGGCTGCCCCCAACGACGTCTTGAGGCCGAGCCGCGCGGCGGCGACCCCGAGGTTGGCGATGCCACCCGGACACGATCCCATCCCCTCGGCCCACACCTCCGTGCCGCTCTTGGGCATCGCGGCGACACCGGTGAAGATGATGTCGAGGAAGACGGTGCCCTGGACGAACACGTCGACCTCGGGGTCCCCGGCGCGCCGCATGGACGCCAGCGGGTCGAAGACGTGGTCGAGGGGCACCTCGTCATCGTGTCCCGCCACCTCTCCCACTGCAAGGACATCCGCCTGGGGCGAGGTCTCGGTGTTGCTACGTTGGCGGGCGTGATGCAGCCCCACTCAGGTCCAGCCCGGTGAAGCTGACGATCCTCGGCGGCGGTGGCTTCCGCGTGCCTCTGGTCCACGGAGTACTGCTGCGCGACGAGTCCGACGACCGGGTCACCGAGGTCGTCCTGCACGACATCGACGAGCCGCGCCTGCGGGCGGTCACGGAGGTCCTCGCCCAGCACGGCCGCGGGGTCCCGCACGCCCCCGTCGTGCGGGCGACCACCGACGTGGACGAGGCCCTGCGCGGGGCCGACTTCGTCTTCTCGGCGATCCGCGTCGGCGGGCTGGCCGGACGCACGCTGGACGAGCGGGTGGCACTGGACCTCGGCGTCCTCGGTCAGGAGACCACCGGCCCCGGTGGTCTCGCCTACGCCCTGCGCACCGTGCCCGTCGCCGTCGACCTGGCTCGGCGCACCAGGAGGCTCGCTCCGGACGCCTGGTTCATCAACTTCACCAACCCCGCGGGGATCGTCACCGAGGCGATGCAGACCGTCCTCGGCGACCGGGTCATCGGCATCTGCGACTCCCCGATCGCGTTGGCGCGCAGGGCGATCGGTGCTCTTGGACTCGACCCTTCCCGCACCGACATCGACTACGTCGGCCTCAACCACCTCGGCTGGCTGCGCGCGCTGCGCGTCGACGGCACCGACCACCTTCCCCGCCTCGTCTCGGACCCCACGGCTCTCGCGGGCCTCGAGGAGGGTCGCCTCTTCGGGCCCGAGTGGATCGCCGCCCTGGGGGCCATCCCCAACGAGTACCTCTACTACTACTACTTCTCGCGCGAGGCGAGGGCCGCGATCGACGCCGCGCCCCAGACGCGCGGAGAGTTCCTGCGTGACCAGCAGGACGCCTTCTACGCGGCCGTCGCCCGGGACCCGGCGACTGCGGCCGACCGCTGGCACCGCGTGCGCGAGGAGCGCGACGCGACCTACATGCGCGAGGCCCGCGCCGAGGACGAGCAGCGCGACGAGGCCGACGTCGCCGGCGGGGGGTACGAAGGCGTGGCCCTCGCGATCATGGCGGCGATCGGGCGGGGCGAGGAGTCGTCGATGATCCTCAACATCCGCGGGGGCGGAGCCGTGCCCGGCATGCCGTCCGACGCGGTGGTCGAGATCCCCTGCCGGGTCGACCGCGACGGCCCGCACGCGACGGCACTCCCGCCCCTCGAGGGTCACATGCTCGGCCTCATGCAGCAGGTCAAGGCCGTCGAGCGGCTCGTCATCGAGGCCGCGACGACCGGCTCGGAGCGGGCGGCCCTCGCGGCATTCGCCCTCCACCCGCTCGTGGACTCGGTGACGACGGCCCGGGCCCTGCTCGAGGGCTACCGGCGCGCCCACCCCGAGGTCGCCGCACTCTTCGGGCAGTGACGGCTTCCGTCGGAGGCACCACGGACTGGGCCGATCCGGCCATTCCCCGACGGTCTGCGTCGGGAGGATGCTGAGCGGATCCCGCTCCGTCCCGAGGAGGACCCACCATGCGCCATCGGAAGACACTCGGCTTCGCGGCCACGGCCGCACTCGCGACCGCGGTCGCCACCTTCTCCGCACCGTCCACCGCAGCCGCACCGGGGCCGGTCGTCGTCGCCTCCGGGCTCAACAATCCCCGCCAGCTGACGTTCGCCCCGGGGGGCAGCCTCTATGTCGCCGAGTCCGGCATCGGCGGCGACGACGCCTGCGGCACCCACCCCGAGTTCGGGCCTGCGTGCGTCGGCCCGTCCGGCGCCATCGCGCGAGTCGGGACGGGCGGCACGGTGACCCGCGTCGTCACCGGGTTGCCGTCGTTGGCCAGTGCCGCGGACACCATCGGGCCGTCCGACATCACGTTCACCGGCAACCACCGGTACGCCGTGACCGTCGGCCTCGGCGCACCCCCGTCGTTGCGTGACGAGCTCGGCGCCCCCGGTGCCCGGCTCGCCCACGTCCTCACGGGCGACCTGCGCAGCGCTGGACTCGCGGACGCGTTCGACCTGGCCGCATACGAGACGTCGGCCAACCCCGACGGCACCGATCTCGACACCAACCCGGTCGGCCTGGCCCGGTGGGGCAACACCTTCGTCGTTGCCGACGCCGGCGCCAACGCTGTCGTCCGCACCAACGACACGACGGTCGCGACGTTGCCGCCGGTTCCCGCCACGGGTCCCAACGCTCCGTTCCCGGGTTTCGCGGCGGACGCCGTGCCGACCGACGTCGTCCGGGGTCCCGACGGTGCCTGGTACGTCAGCCAGCTCGTCGGGTACCCGTTCGAGAAGGGCTCCTCGTCGATCTGGCGCGTCGTCCCCGGTTCGGCGCCCATGACGTGGGCGACCGGGCTCACCAACGTGACCTCGATCGACTTCGCCGACGACGGCAGGCTCTATGCCGTCGAGATCGCCGAGAACGGACTGCTGTCCGGACCCATCGGACGCCTCGCCCGGGTCACGCCCGGCGGGTCCACCCACGCCACGGTGGCCGGAGGGCTGTTCGCGCCCTACGGTGTCGCGACCCGTGGTTCGCAGGCGTGGGTCACGACCGGGAGCGTCCTGCCCGGAGGAGGTCAGGTCGTCCGGGTCAGCCTCGGGTGACGCGCACGCGCCCTGCCGGGTCCGGGTGCTCGCCCGGTCCGGCGGGGCGTGTCACGAGCCGACGACCTCACCGTCGTCGAGCTCGATGACGCGGTCGGCACGCTCCGCGGCCTCGGGGTCGTGCGTCGTCATGAGGACGCTCCCGCCCGCGTCGGCGCGCGCGCGCAGGAGGTCGAGGATCCGCTCCCGGTTGTCGTGGTCGAGCTCGCTCGTCGGCTCGTCGGCGAGCAGGACGGCGGCCTCGATCGCCAGAGCGCGCGCGACGGCGGCCCGCTGCTGCTGGCCACCGCTCAGCTCCTCGACGAGGTGGGTGCCGGACTCCCCGAGCCCCACCGAGACGAGTGCGGCCCTCGCGCGCTCGGCCGCGTCCGCGGGCGCGTACCCGCGGGCACGCAGTGGCGCCAGGACGTTCTCGTATGCCGTGAGCACGCTCGCGAGGCCGTTCCCCTGCGGGATGATCGCCACGGCGCCGGGCTCCCGCAGGCTTCCCGGCCCGTCGCCGAGGTCGATCTCGCCCGACGCCAGCTCGACGATGCCGGCGACGGCGTTGACGAGGGTCGTCTTGCCGGCGCCGGAATGGCCGGTGACCGCGACGAAGTCGCCGGCACGGGCCGACAGCGACACCGCTCGCAGGGCGGCGACGTCGCCGTAGCGGACGCTCACGTCGCGCACGTCGACGATCCGGGCCGACCCCGGTGCGGGGGCGGCTCGCGGACCGCCGAGAGCCCGCCGACCGCGTTCAGAGTGCCTGCCCATCGGCCACCTCCTCGATCTCGTCCCTGACGAGGGTCCAGCCCTGGTCCGACTCGACGAGGCGCACGAGGGTCCCGGGGGTCAGCGTGGCCAGCACGTGGGGTGGAAGCGGGACGGACCCGTCGGCCGACACGACGGCGAACTCCTCGCCCTCGCGGCCCTCGGCACCGACCCGGCCGTCGCGGATGGTGACGGTGCGGGGCATCCGCGCGGCCACGTCCGGGTCGTGGGTGACGACGATGATCGTCGTCCCCCACGTCTCGTTGATGTCGGCCAGCGCCCGCAGGACCTGGTCGCGGGCGTCGTGGTCGAGCTGGCTCGTGGGCTCGTCGCCGAGGAGCAGGCCCGGTCGGGTGGAGACGGCGACGGCCAGCGCCCCTCGCTGGAGCTCGCCGGGGGTGAGCGAGGCCAGCGGGGCGTCGGCCCGGTCCCGGAGCCGCACGAGGTCGAGGACCTCGTCGACCGGCGTGAGCTCGTCACCTCGGCCCTTGCGAGAGCCCTGGGCGAAGGCGACGTTCTCGCGGATCGTCTGGTGCGGGATGAGGTTGCGCGACGCGCCCTGGAGGACGATCCCCACCTCACGGCCCCGTAGCCGGTCGAGGTCCGGCTCGGACATGCGGGAGAGCTCGTGGTCGCCGATCCGGATGCGCCCCGCGCTCGGCCGGAGGAGGCCGCCGAAGAGCGTGAGCAGGGTGGACTTGCCCGCACCGGACGGGCCGAGCAGGGCGACCATCTCTCCTGCCGCCACCGAGAGGTCGACGCCCGCGAGGGCGGCGACGTCGTGGTGCTCGGCACGGTAGATGTGCACGAGACCGGCGGTCATCACCGACAGGCCGGTCACCACGCCTCCCGCAGCCGGTCGGAGTCGCCCTGCCGGGCGGAGCGAAGCGCGAGGACCACGGACACGACGCCGAGCACCGCGAGGGCGACGAGCCACGACGCACCCATGACGCCCCACGCCGGCGCGAGGTCGAGGGCCGGCACGACCGCGGGCGTGTCGAAGAGCGGGATGAGCGGCATCGCGAGGACGGAGCCGACGACGCCGCACAGCGCGCCCACGGCCCCGGCGACCACCACGGGGGTGAGGGCCTCGCGCACGGCGGCCCCGCGCAGGTCCGAGCCGGACACGCCGGCGACCCTCAGGGCGGCGATGTCCCTCGTGACGATGCGCCCCGTGGTCATGGCGACGACGACGAGCATGACGGCGGCGAGCAGGAGTGACAGCGTCGCGGTGAACAGCGCGAGCAGCAGGCCCCACCCGGTGGCGGACTCGTCGAGCAGACGACGCTGTTCGGGCAGTGACCGCGTGGAGAGCACCTCCAGACCCTTGTCGCGCAGCACCTGTTCGGCCCCCGCCACCCCACCGGGGAAGGCGTCGTCGATCCACACCTCCATCGCGCCCGAGGCGGGCAGGCGCCCGCCGATGCGGAGCATGAGGTCGAGGTTGACGAGGGCGCCGCGTGGACCGACGAAGGGCAGCGCCGGGACCCGCTGCTCGGCCGAGGCCGGTGTCGTGCGCCCGGCGAGGCTCTGGATCTCGAAGCGCTCGGGGGTCCCGCCGCTGGGGACCTGGCCCGAGAGGAGGGCCGGCGTCACCTCCGGGGCGTCGGCGCGGCTCACCGCCCCGTTGCGGCCGGTGTTGGTGAAGCTCAGGCGGAGCCCGCCCGACGGTGCGGCGGACATGGCGAGGCTGTCCGTCAGGGGTCCCGCGTCCTCGATGGGGAAGCCCGTGGCGGGGTCGATGACGACGTTGCCGCTGTTGCCGCTCTGGTCGGTGGTGGCCGGCCTCGGCGGCCGCCACCCGGCGGCGTCGTCGATGCCCAGCGAGGCACCGTCCAGCGCGAAGGCGCGGAGGTCGACATGACCCTGCACCCCCTCGAGCTCCTGTCCCTGCGCGAGCTGGACCCACACCGACTGGAGGCGGCACCCCCGCGGGCACAGCACCGGCGCGTCGACCGCGAGCGTTCCCGCGCCGGTGGCCGGTAGGGCGCCGATGTCTCGGGTGAGGACCTCCCCCTCCGGCGTCGTCACGGTGATGCCGAGCCGCAGCGGTGTGCCCCGGACGACCGGGGGGACCCACTCCGCGGCCGGGACCCCCGGGGGTCGCGGCCCGAAGCCGAAGCCGACGGGGCTGAGCGAGTAGGCGGCCGTGGCGGTGAGCCTCTCACCTTCGAGGCGCACAGGGTCCTGGTCGGGCAGCGCCAGACGATCGAGCGCGAGCGCGGCCTGCGCCGGCGGGGCGAAGGCGATGCGGCGCAGCTGCTCCGGGCGGGCTGCGAGTGTCGTCGTGGAGTCCGGGTCGCGCTGGGCGACGATGCCCACGGGCATGGCGTGCTCGCGCTGGCCTGCGGGGAGCTGGTCGACGACCCGCGCCACGGCGGTGGGGTCCTTGGACCCGGTCCTCAGGGCGGCGAAGGCACCGACGGTGACCTGGGCCCGGTTCTCCCGGTTGCGGTCCGCAACCGAGACGGCGTTCGCGGCGAAGACGACGAGGGCGGACACCGCTGTGACCACGAGCAGGACGTGCCGGGTCGTCGGGCGCCGGGCGACGGCCAGACCGGCGAGGGCCGTCGCCAGGCCGCCCCGGTCCAGTGCCCGCCGGCCGAGCCGGGTCGCCCCGAGCACGACGACGGCTCCGAGCAGCGCACCCGCGGCCAGCGCGAGGAGGGTGGGAGTGAGGATCGCCATCGGCCCGCTCACCTGGTCGGTGACGATGCCCACGACGCCGACCGCGGCAAGCACGACGAGGAGGATGTCCCCGACCCGCAGGGTGCGGCTCGTCGTGGTGGGTGGCACGCTCCGCAGCAGCGAGGCGATGGACTCGCGCAGGACCGGCCGCGCGGCGGCATACACGACGGCGAGGGAGGCGAGACCCGCCACCAGGGCAGCCACGGGCACGAGCCAGCCCAGCTCGAAGGGGACCCCCGGGGGCAGGACGAAGCGCCGCACGAGCTCGCTCAGGCCCACGGCGAGGGCCACGCCGAGCGGCAGCCCGAGCAGGACGGTCAGGCCGAGCTCGGCCATGACGAGCCGACGGCTCGCGTCGCGGCTGCGCCCGCGCAGTCGCGACACGGCGATCTCCGGGCGCCGCTGGGCCACGGCCGCGCCGGCGACGAGGACGAGGACCGCGAGCGCCACGGCGACGAGCTGCGCGATGAGGAGCGGCACGAGCTGGCGCACGAGGCGCTTGCCGTTGACGACCGTGGTCGCGATTTCCGGCAGCGGGCTGTCGACCGAGGCCTGAGGCGGCGGTCGGATCGCCTCGACCGCCCGGCCGGCTGCGCCCAGCGAGTCGAGCGTGATGAGCGACTCCTTGAGGCGGTGGTCCACCGAGAGCTGGGCACCGGTCCAGCCGGGGCCCAGCCCGGCCGGCGCCACGACGAAGTCGTCGACGCCCGGGCTGAGGTCGCCGTCGTAGTCGACGAGCGTGCCCGACTTGCCCTGCAGCTCGGTGCGCAGCCAGTAGTCGGGGTCGTCCTTCACGGTGTAGATCCCGACGACCGTGTCAGGAGCCTGGCCGCCCCCCTCCTCCCCGACGGGGAGCGTCGTGCCGACGGTCCACGACCACCGCGTGGCATCCGCGTCGGACACGAGGATCCCGGACGCGTCCGACGGACAGGCACCGGCGCTGAGGGTGAGGTGCTCGCAGACGTCGTCGCGCGCGACGAGGCGCACCGGCGAGGGCCGGCGTCCCGCGACGGGCACGACCTCGGTCTCGGCCGTCATCATCGAGATCCCCGGGTGGTACCACTGCGACAGACCGGCCGGCAGCTGCGCCTCGACCTCGTTGGCGGTCAGCGTCGGTTCCCGGGTGCGCGACGCGAGGACGCTGAGCTTGAGGTCGGCGGCGTCCATCCGGCCGAGGGTGGCGCGCAGCAGCGCCTGGTCGAGCGAGCGCGAGAAGAGGGGCGCGAAGGCCGCACAGGTGGCGACGAGGGCGGAGATGAGGACGAGCACGAGGGACTGACCGCCGCGGTAGCGGATGGCCTTCCACATCTGGTCTCTCCCCCACGGGTCACGGTCGGTGCGTCGACCGCACCCGGGTCACGCTAGCCATGCCGGTCCCCGGCACCACCGCGCAGTCACCAACCGTGACGGTTTCGTCACTCGGGCACGGCCGGGCCGCACCCGCTCAGCGCTCGGCGAGGGTCGCCTCGAGCCGGTCGAGCTTGCCCTGCATCTCGCCGGAGCGCCCCGGCCGCACGTCCGCCTTGAGGACCAGACCGACCCGGGGGCCGTGCGCCGCGACCGCGTCGACGCACGCCTTCACCACGGCCATGCACTCGTCCCACTCACCCTCGATGGTGGTGAACATGGCGTCGGTCCGGTGGGGCAGCCCGCTCTCCCGCACGATGCTTACGGCGTCGGCGACGGCAGCGGTCACCCCGCCCTCGTCGTCGGTGGCGGACGGGGAGACGGAGAAGGCGACGAGCATGACGACACCGTATGCCGTCCGGCTCAGCGCGCCGACGACCCCCACCCGACCCGTCCGGTGGTGTGGGCGGGCGGGATGGCTTCCGCGCCCGTCGCCCCGTTGGGCAGCGTTCCTGCTGCCGCGTCGATCGCTTGCACCAGTGCGCTGCCGAGCCGGCGGGCCTCGGGCAGCGAGTACTCCCGGGCGCCGATCAGGAGGTAGGGGCCGTCGGTGATGCCGGTCCCGGGGTCGACGGACATGACGACCTGCGCCCGTAGGCCTTCGCCCATGACGAGCGGTTCACCGGTGTGGATCCAGTTCTCCTCCCCCAGGTGGACACCGTGGTGGGTGACGCACCATGGCGGGCAGGAGGTGGTGGATGCGGAGGGTTCTCCCGCCACGCTGCGCTGCTCCGTCGTGGACACCGGATCCTCCTCGGGTGCTGGTGGTCGTCGTCGCTGGTGGGGTCTGGCGGAGTCCTGGCGCCGGATGGGGTGAGGGGCCCCAGGCGACTGCCTGAGGCCCCTTCCGTTCAGCGACGTGCTGGGTTGGCTGGCCCGGTCAAGCGAGGCAGCCCCCGAGGGCGATCGTGCCGTCGATGGCCGCGATCCGGTCGAGGACGGCTGCGTACTGGGTCTGCAGGCCGGCCACGACCGCCTTCTGGGCGGCGACCGCGTCGCGGTTGACCTTCTTGGCGCTCTCCAGCGTCCGCAGCGTCGCGGACTCGCTGACGATCTTCGCGTCGAACGCGCTGAGGTCCGCCTTGGCGGTGGTCAGCAAGGCCTCCTTCTCGGTGATCTGCTTGTTGAGCGTGTTCAGCGACGCCTGCAGGGGGGTGAGCTGGGTCTGCAGCGCCAAGATGGTGGCCTCGGCCGCGGTGATCGACGTGTTGAGAGCGCCCAGCGTGGCGACGAGCCTGGTGACCTCGCCGTCGAGCCGGGTGACCTCGGCGCTCTCGGCCGTGACGGCCGTGTTCGCAGCGGTCAGGGTGGCCTGCAGCCCCGGCAGGGCGTCCTCGAGGGTCTTGAGCTCGCCCTGCTTCTCACTGATGGCAGCCTTGGCAGCTTCCAGGCCATCGGTGAGGCCGGGCAGAGATGCCTCGAGGGCCGCGATCTCGGCCTTCTTCGCCGTGACCGCGGCGTTGGCGTCGGTGAGGGCGGTGTCCGCGGTGGTCTCCGCCGCCTGGGCGTCGGCCAGTGCCTCGGAGGCACTGATGACCTGAGCGTTGGCTGCGGCGAGGCTGGTCTGGAGGCCAGGGAGCTGCTGCTGCAGGTTGCTGCTCTCCTGCTGCTTGGCTGACAGCTGGGAGTTCAGGGTAGCCAGCTGGCCCTGGAGCTTCGTCAGGTCGCCGTTGAGGGCTGTGATCAGCGCCGTCTTGGTGGCGGCCTGCTGCTCGGCGGCGGCGATCTGAGCGTTCATCGCGGTGATCTGAGCGCGCAGCTCCTCCCTTCGCCGCTCCGGGCCTGTGCCGTTGCCGTTGACCGCGGCGAGCTGGGCTTGCAGCGTCCCGAGCTGCGTCCGCAGCGCTGCGGCGTCGGCGACCGGCGTCGCGGTGGCGGCGGCGATCTCCTGCTGCTTGGCGGCGATCTCGGCGTTCTTGGTGGTGATGTCACCCTGCAGCCCGGCGATCTCGGTCTTCAGCACCGGCAGCCTGCCCTCGATGGTGCCGATCTGCTGAGTGAAGGTCGTGACGCTCTGTTCGGCGAGGCGAAGGTTCTCCTCAGCCTTCACCACGGCGGCGGTGGCAGCCGCAGCGTCGGCGTCAGCGGTCTTGGCAGCAGTCTCCAGGCCCGGCAGAGCGAGGCGCGCGTCCGCCAGCGACTTCTTGGCGGCGTCCACGAGCGCTTGCGCGGCGTCGCCCTCGGCCACCAGCCCGGCGAGCTCGGTGGTCGCCACGCCGATCGCCGCGACCTGCGCGTTGACGGCGTTCTGCGCCGTGGTGGCCGCTGCTGTCGCCTCGCCGAACCGAACCTTCGCAGCGGCCAGGTCGGCCTCCGTGGTGGCAAGGCTGCTCACCGCGTCGTCCCTCTGCGTCTCCAGCCCGGCCAACTCGCTCTGCGCGGCGGTCATCTGGGCCTGCAGCGGGGTGATCTGGTCCACCAGCGAGGTGCGCTGGCCCTGCAGGATGGCCAGCTCGGTGTTCGCGGCGGCGATGGCGTTGGTGAGCGTGACCTTGTCCGACTCGAGCTTGGTCAGCGACATCGTCACGGTGTCGATCTGCCCGACGAGCGTGGCGTGCTCGGCGTCCAGAGCAGCCATTTCCTTCTCCGCGGCGGTGATCTGCGCGGTGAGGCTGTTCTGGGTGGTCACCAGCGCGGTGCGCTCGGCCACCAGCGTGGCGATCTGCGCGGCGTTCTGCCGGGCAGCAGCCTTGACCAGGTTCGGCTGCACGTCACCGCGGTGCGCCTTCTGGTTCATGACGCCGTTGCAGATTCCCCCACCTGTCGTGGTGTCCGCGGAGGCTGGAGCCCCGAACGCCATGGCGCCGAAGGCGGCTGACGCCACCAGGGCAGCGAGGGTGCGGCTCGGTCCGCGCTTGCCCTGGACACTCGACCCGACGACGGCAACCTGTGTAGACGACATGCAGCTTCTCCCCGTTTTCTTGGCAGGCCCCGTGGCCTGACCTCATCCAGAAACCTAGGAGGCAGAGACGGGTGCTCCATGCCACTTGAGTGTTCAAAGACCTGAACACCCCCCGATGTTCAGGTCTTTGAACGCTCTGTGGCACCGAGAACCAATCGAGCTTCGCGTACCGGCTGCGGGCGGCATACGAAAGTGCGCTGAACCACCAAGTCGGCGCGGCGTCAGTCCTGCGCGTCGCCACCCAGCAGCCGCAACGCACTCTCCCGGTCCTTGACCCTCAGCTTCCGCAGCACCGACGACACGTGCACGCGCACGGTCGTCGGAGAGACGAACATGCGCTTGCCCACCTCGTCGGTGGACAGCCCCTGGCTGAGCATCTCCATGACCTCCCACTCCCGGGCGCTCAGCTTGTCCGCGGCCGCGGACTTGCGGAGGAACTTGCGGCGGGACGGTCCACGGAACTCCTGCATGACTCGCATGACCAGAGCCGGCGGCATCGCGGCCTCTCCGAGCAGCACCCCACGCAGCGTCCCGGCCAGCGTCGCCGGATCGGCTCCCTTGAGCAGGTACCCGGAGGCCCCGGCCCGCAGGGAGTCGAACAGGTCGTCGTCCTCGGTCGACTGGGTGAGCATGACGACGGCGGTCTGCGGCGAGCCCCGGCTGATCCGCTGCGCCGCACTGATGCCGTTGCCGGGCATGTGGATGTCGAGCAGCGCGACGTCCGGTCGGTGCTCACGCGTCAGGGCGACCGCGTCGTCCGCGCTCGCTCCCTCGGCGCAGACGTCGCAGCCGCCCTCTTCGAGAGCGCGACGGATCTGGCTCCGAATCCGCGGGTTGTCGTCGGCGATCACCAGCCGGATCGGCTTCTCGCTCACCACGTCACCGTCACCCTGCTCCCGATTCCTGGCTCCGACTCGATGGCCAGAGAGCCGGGCAGGCTCAACGCGCGGTCACGCATGCTGACCAGGCCGTAGCCGGCACTGTCGGCCGGCGCGCGGTCGGCGTCGAAACCCCGGCCGTCGTCCTGCACCACGAGCCGCCGCCTGCCGTCGCTCCTGGCCAGCTGCACATGGATCCGGGGAGCCTTCCCATGGCGGACCGCGTTGGACACCGCCTCGCGGGTGATGCGCATGAGGGCGTGCTGCTGGTCGGTCTGGACGCTGATCGAGTCGTCCACCTCCACCTCGAGGTTCACCTGGTACCGCTCGGCCAGCTCCCTCGCCGCTCGATGGAGCACGAAGCCCAGGGGTTCGTCGGCGGGGCGGCCCAGGGCCTGCACCGCCGCCCGAGCCTCGTCCAGT
>NZ_AVPL01000104.1 GCF_000768695.1 Knoellia aerolata DSM 18566 | reverse complement strand
ACCCGCCGGCAGGTCTGCGGGGAGGGAGTAGCTCTCGGAGCGGATGTAGGCCAGCTCCTGGATGACCCCGTCGTGCAGCTCACGGGCCAGCCGTCGCCGGTCCTCGAGCACCGCCGCCCGCGACTGGGCCGACCAGTACTGCTTGAGCTCGCGTCCCGCCCCCACGAGCAGCAGGAGGTAGCACCCCGTCCGCAGGAGGTCACCGGCGTACAGCCAGTCCGTGTAGAGCGAGGGGAAGAGCAGGTAGTTCATCCGCGCGAACGCCGCGAGGGCGAAGGCCGGACCCAGCCATCGGAGCAGCTCGTCGTCGCGGCGGGAGGACTGGACGGCGAACGCGATCGAGGCGACGACGAAGCAGAGGGCCGACAGGCCCTGCGCGGCCAACAGCGCTGGATGACCGGTGAGGAGCGGGTGCTCCGCCGACGGCGAGATGGACGCCTCGTCGAACGCCACCGGCAGCGCGGAGCGTGCCATCCACAACCCCGTCGACGCCGCCGTGACGAGGGCCAGCGGCAGCAGCCAGGCGTGTCGCTGGGCGAAGACCTGGCGGATCGGCCGACGGCCGGCCAGCGAGGCCACCACGATGCACACGGCGCCGGCGACCCGCATCGTCAGGGGCAGCCAGACGTCGAGCGTTCCCGCCTGCACTCCGGGGAGGCGGGAGACGAGGGACGAGAGACCGAGGCCGGCGACAGCGAGCAGGACCAGCCCTTGGGTGAGGAAGCGGTCCTGCCAGTGCCGCCGTCGCACGAAGCGCGCGTGCACGAGGTAGGCCACCAGCAGGGCGATGCAGGCGTCAGCCGTGTCGAGCATCAGGTGCAGCGACGGGCTTCGTACGCCCGACGTCAGGTAGGGGCTCCACAGGATCAGCGCGGTGACCAGCACCCCGAGGAGCCAGCCCGCGGAGGTCGCCGTGACTCCCGGGCCGCCGAGCCGGTGACGCAAGGGCAGCGCCTCGACCACCCCCGTGCCACTCATGCCGGCAGCCTATGAGCGCAGAACCCTCACCGTGGCCCGATCACCAAATCGCCCACACCGGTCCTGACCTCGGACGATGGACCCGGATGGCTCGCTCTCGGTTCCTCTCGCGCGGAGCTCAGCCCGCGTCAGGCGCCAGGAAGGCGTGGACGAGGGGCACGACGCCGGCGCCCTCGCCGCTCGCCGAGGCGACGCGCTTCATCGAGCCGCAGCGGATGTCGCCCGCGACGAAGACCCCGGCCACGGTGGTGGCGTAGGGCTGCGGTGGGCGGCCGCCCTGCCACGACTGCCAGGGCGTGTCGGCACCGGAGAGGACGAAGCCGAGGTCGTCCCGGGCGACCTCGCGCGGGAGCCAGTGGCAGGTCGGCTCGGCGCCGAGCAGGAGGTAGAGCCCGGCCGCGTCGACCCGCTCCTCGGTGCGCGCGTCGACGTCGCGCAGGGTGAGCCACTCGAGCCGTCCCTCCCCTCCCCCGTCGGTGACCTCGGTCCGCGGCCGGACCGTGATGCGCGGGTTGCCCTCGATCTCGCGGACGAGGTAGCTCGACATCGTCGCGGCGAGGCCGTCGCGTCGCACGAGGATCGTCACGTGCCGGGCGAAGCGCGAGAGGTGCACGGCGGCCTGGCCCGCGCTGTTGCCACCGCCGACGACGTACACGTCCTTGTGCTTCACCTCGCGGGACGTGCTCGCCGCGGCTCCGTAGTTGACGCCACGACCGACGAGACCCTCGAGCGCGTCGACCCCGAGCCGCCGGTAGTCGACTCCGGTGGCGATGAGCACGGTGCGGCCGCGCACGCTGGCCGCTCCGAGCTCGACGACGTGGCAGCCGTCCGGGCCGCCGCCGATCCGCAGCCCGGTCACCTCCTGGCCGGCGAGGAAGCGGGCGCCGAACCGCACGGCCTGGGACCGTGCCCGTTGGGCCAGACGCATCCCCGAGATGCCCCGAGGGAAGCCGAGGTAGTTGCGGATCATCGCGCTCGTCCCGGCCTGCCCGCCGATCGGGCCCTGGTCGATGACGAGCGTGTCGAGACCCTCGGAGGCCGCGTAGACCGCTGCCCCCAGCCCCGCCGGCCCGGCGCCGACGACGACGAGGTCGCAGATCGCGTCCTCCCCGATGTCCGTCGGTCGCCCGTAGAGGGCGGCACCGAGGTCGGCGTTCGACGGCCGTGACAGGGGCGGCTCACCGGTGGGCGCCTGGAGCACGGGAAGCTCGGCTCCCGGGCCGGCCGCCGCGAGCACCTCGACACCTGCCGCGCTGTCGGACGCGTGCACCGTGTTGGGCATCCCCATCCGGTCGAGGAAGTCGCGGATCCGGCTCAGGTCGGGCGACGGCCCGTCGGCGATGATCCTCGTCCCGTCAATCTCGGACAGGTTGACCGACTGTGCCCAGTCCGAGAGCGTCTCCGAGATCGCGGTGTGGAACTCCTCGTCCCGCGGCCCCTGCGGCAGCATGAGGTAGAGGTCGAGTCGGCCCTCGGCGAGGCTCTCCCGCATCACCGCGACGGACCCGCGGAAGCGGTCCGCGGGGATGTAGACGAGCCGGCGAGCGCTCGGCATGAACGTCTGGAGCTTCGCGAGCAGGTGGGTGGCCTTCTCACCACCGGCGAAGTACTCGCATGCCGCCAGGGCGACCGGTCGACGCCCGGACTTGAGGTCGGTGAGGACCTCGACCGCCTCCTCCATGCTCGTCGGGGCCAGGATCTCGTACTCCGACGCGTAGCGCCGGGTCAGGACGTCGACCATCGCCTGGCGGTACTCGGCGCCGAGGACGACGATGACCGGGGTCGGACGCGTGCCGGGAGACGTCACCCGCCTCACGCTACTGGCGGGTGCCCTCGCCGGTCACCCGTCCGAGGACCTCGCGCGCCGCGGCATACACGTCCGTGTCGCCGCGCGAGACCGACGAGGCGAGCGCGTCGGACACGAGCCCGTCCGCGCCACCGATGCGGCGGCGCAGCTCCGCGAGGGCGATCGCCTCGATCTCCGAGCGCGCCCGCTCCCGCCGACGTGCCTCGAGCCTCCCCGACTCGCCGAGCCAATGGCGGTGGGCGGTCAGCGCCTGCACGAGCTCGGGCGTGCCGTCCCCGCGGCTCGCGACGGTCCGCACCACCGGTGTCCGCCAGCCCACGGACTGCTCGCGGTTGCCGAGCTGGATCATGTGGCGCAGCTCGCGGACCGTCTCGTCCGCGCCGTCGCGGTCGGCCTTGTTGACGACGAAGACGTCACCGATCTCGAGGATCCCGGCCTTGGCCGCCTGGACACCGTCGCCCATGCCGGGGGCGAGGATGACGACCGTCGTGTCGGCTCGGGCTGCGACCTCGACCTCGGACTGGCCGACACCCACGGTCTCGACGAGGACGACGTCGAAGCCTGCCGCGTCGAGGACGCGCAGCGCCTGGGGCGTGGCGAACGAGAGTCCGCCGAGGTGGCCTCGGGACGCGACGGAGCGGATGAAGACGTCGGGGTCGGTCGCGTGCTGCTCCATGCGGATCCGGTCACCGAGCAGGGCGCCCCCGGAGAACGGGGAGGACGGGTCGACGGCGAGCACCGCGACCCGGCGACCCGCGTCCCGGAAGGCGGTGATGAGGGCGGCCGTGGTCGTCGACTTGCCCACTCCCGGTGACCCGGTCAGTCCGATGACGTGGGCGTGCCCCCCGTACGGGGCGAGGGCGGCCATGACCTCCGGCAGCGCGGGGTGGCCGTCCTCGACGAGCGAGATGAGCCGGGCCACCGCACGCGAACGCCCCTCCCTCGCGTCAGCGACGAGGGAGGGGACGTCGACGGTGCGTGGCGTCTGGGCGATGGCGGTCGGCCTGCTCGCTGCGGACGCTCGGTGCTCGGGTGCTCGGTCGATCAGGCGCCGGACGGCACGGTGAGGATGAGGGCGTCGCCCTGGCCTCCGCCGCCGCAGAGGGCGGCCGCGCCGGTGCCGCCACCACGACGCTTGAGCTCGAGGGCGAGGTGGAGCGCGATCCGGGCACCGGACATGCCGACCGGGTGGCCGAGCGCGATGGCCCCGCCGTTGACGTTGACCTTGTCCTCGGGCAGGCCCAGCTCCTTGGTGGAGGCGAGACCGACGGCGGCGAACGCCTCGTTGATCTCCACGAGGTCGAGGTCGGCGGCCGAGATGCCCTGGCGCTCGCAGGCCTTGACGATGGCGCGGGCCGGCTGGCTCTGCAGCGTCGAGTCCGGTCCGGCGACGACGCCGTGGGCGCCGATCTCGGCCAGCCACGGGAGGCCCAGCTCCTCGGCGCGCGAGCGGCGCATGACGACGACGGCGCACGCGCCGTCGGAGATCTGCGACGCGGAGCCGGCGGTGATCGTCCCGTCCTTGGAGAAGGCGGGGCGGAGGCGGCCGAGCGACTCGGTCGTCGTGTCGGCCCGGATGCCCTCGTCGGTGCGGAAGTCGAGGGCGTCCCCCTTGCGCTGCGGGATCGACAGCGTGACGACCTCGTCGTCGAACACCCCGTCCTTCCACGCCTTCGCGGCCAGCTGGTGGCTGCGCGCGGCGAAGGCGTCCTGCTCCTCGCGGGTGAACTCCGCGTCACCGGTGTTCGCCGACTCGGTGAGCAGGCCCATCGCCTGGTCGGTGAAGGCGTCCCAGAGGCCGTCCTGCGCCATGTGGTCCTTGAGGGTGACGTCGCCGTACTTGAAGCCGTCGCGGCTCTTCTCGAGCAGGTGCGGCGCGTTCGTCATCGACTCCTGGCCGCCGGCGACGACGACGTCGAACTCCCCCGCGCGGATGAGCTGGTCCGCGAGCGCGATGGCGTCGATGCCCGAGAGGCAGACCTTGTTGATCGTCAGGGCGGGCACGTTCATCGGGATGCCGGCCTTGACGGCGGCCTGGCGGGCGGGGATCTGGCCCTCGCCCGCGGTGAGGACCTGGCCCATGATGACGTAGTCGACGTCCTCGGGCTTGACGCCGGACTTCTCCAGCGCTCCGGCGATGGCGAAGCCGCCGAGGTCGGAGCCGCTGAAGCCCTTGAGGCTGCCGCTCATCCGTCCCATCGGGGTCCGCGCCCCCGAGACGATGACGGTGGGGTCGGTGGTCGGGGTCGTGGCGGTGCTCACTGCATGTCCTCCAACGTCGATGTCGGGCCGAGGCCCACGGGCTTCATCACGATGCTAGTCACTGGCCCCCGCGCCCCCAACACGGCGTGACGCAGGTCCCGTAGGTGTCCATCGCCACACCCGCAAGACCTGTATGCCGTCCGCTCACCTCCCTAGGCTCACCACCATGAGCCGACCACCGGGCGAGCCCTCGTCCTCTGCAGCCCTGTTCACGGCGATCGACCACGTCGGGGTCGCCGTGCCCGACCTCGACGAGGCCATCGCGTTCTACCGGGACACCTACGGCATGACCCTGGCCCACGAGGAGGTCAACGAGGAGCAGGGCGTGCGCGAGGCGATGATGGCCGTCGGAGACTCCGGCTCCCACGTCCAGCTGCTCGCGCCGCTCTCCCCCGAGTCGACCATCGCCAAGTTCCTCGACCGCTCCGGCCCGGGCGTCCAGCAGGTGGCCTACCGCGTCGACGACCTCGACGCCGTGAGCGCCACCCTGCGCGAGCGCGGGATGCGGCTGCTCTATGCCGAGCCGAAGCGCGGGACGTCGAGCTCCCGGGTGAACTTCATCCACCCCAAGGACGCCGGCGGCATCCTCGTCGAGCTCGTCGAACCCGCCCCCACCCCCCACTGATTGCGCATCCCGTCCCCCG
>NZ_AVPL01000129.1 GCF_000768695.1 Knoellia aerolata DSM 18566 | reverse complement strand
CTCCCGCAGGTCCCGGGGCGCCGCGGGCACCCCGTCCGTCGACGCGCCCGACGACGCCACGGAGACCCCCGACGACCAGGGCGACGACGCCAGCGGCGACGAGGCCGGCGACGACACCCAGGACGGCGGCCGTCGCCGTCGCCGCGGTGGTCGCGGTCGACGTGGTCGCGGCAGCAACGACCGGGCCGAGCAGGGCGAGTCCGGCAGCCCCGAGGACACCCAGGACGGCGATCGGGCCTCCAGCACCGACGCCGACGACAGCGGCCCGGACGAGGCGTCCGACACCGAGACCGGTGAGGACGGCTCGAGCCGTCGTCGCCGTCGTCGTCGCCGCTCCGGCTCGGCCAGCGAGAACGAGGACCCGCCCGGCACCGTGACCCGGGTGCGCGAGCCGCGCACGGAGCGCGACGAGCCGACCGCCGTCAAGGGCTCCACACGGCTCGAGGCCAAGAAGCAGCGTCGCCGCGAGGGCCGCGAGGCGGGCCGCCGCCGCACGATCATCACCGAGGCCGAGTTCCTGGCCCGGCGCGAGTCGGTCGAGCGGATCATGGCCGTGCGCGGCAAGGGCGACAAGACCCAGATCGCGGTCCTCGAGGACGGCGTCCTCGTCGAGCACTACGTCTCGCGCGAGTCCAACGCCTCGATGGCCGGCAACGTCTACCTCGGACGCGTCCAGAACGTCCTCCCGTCGATGGAGGCCGCCTTCGTCGACATCGGCAAGGGCCGCAACGCCGTCCTCTACGCCGGTGAGGTCAACTGGGACGCCGCCGGCCTCGAGCAGCACCAGGCCAAGCGCATCGAGAACGCGATGGGCTCGGGCGACACCGTCCTCTGCCAGGTCACCAAGGACCCGATCGGTCACAAGGGTGCCCGCCTCACGAGCCAGATCTCACTGCCGGGCCGCTACCTCGTCTACGTCCCCGAGGGGTCGATGACGGGCATCTCCCGCAAGCTCCCCGACACCGAGCGGGCCCGCCTCAAGGCCATCCTCAAGGAGGTCGTGCCGGACTCCGCCGGTGTCATCGTCCGCACCGCGGCCGAGGGCGCCTCCGAGGAGGAGCTGCGCGCCGACGTCGAGCGCCTCACCAAGGCCTGGGACACCATCCAGGCCAAGGCCAAGGCCGCCGGGTCCAAGAAGGCCGGCAGCGGGGGAGCCCCTGTGCTGCTGCACGGCGAGGCCGACCTCACGGTCCGCGTCATCCGTGACGTCTTCACCGAGGACTTCAGCCAGCTCATCGTCTCGGGCGACCAGGCGTGGAGCGAGGTCAGCGGCTACGTCGACGACGTCGCACCCGACCTCGCCCAGCGCCTCACGCACTGGACCTCCGAGGACGACCTGTTCGCGCACCACCGCGTGGACGAGCAGATCGCCAAGGCGATGGACCGCAAGGTCTGGCTGCCCTCCGGTGGCTCCCTGGTGATCGACCGCACCGAGGCCATGACCGTCGTCGACGTCAACACCGGCAAGTTCGTCGGCTCCGGGGGCAACCTCGAGGAGACCGTCACCAAGAACAACATCGAGGCGGCCGAGGAGATCGTCCGCCAGCTGCGCCTGCGCGACATCGGCGGGATCATCGTCATCGACTTCATCGACATGGTCCTCGAGTCCAACCGCGACCTCGTCGTCCGGCGCCTCCTCGAGTGCCTCGGCCGCGACCGCACCAAGCACCAGGTCGCCGAGGTCACCTCGCTCGGTCTGGTCCAGATGACCCGCAAGCGGGTCGGTTCCGGCCTCATCGAGGTCTTCTCCGAGCCGTGCGAGCACTGCGCCGGCCGCGGCATCATCGTCCAGGCCGAGCCGGTGGACCGGTCCGAGGGCCAGGGCGACTCCGGCCACGGCCACTCGGGTGGGCACGGCGACAAGGGTGGCACCGCCCCCGGTCGTGGCGGCCGCACCCGTCGCGGCAAGGGCGGCGACACCGTTCCCGCCGCGGCCCAGCGCGAGCCCGCCCCCGAGGCGCCGACCCCGACGGGTCCGACCGCTGCCCAGATCGCGGCCGCCGCACATGCGGCCGCCATCAAGTCGATGTCCGGCGAGCCGACCGACGACGACGTGGCCGACCTC
>NZ_AVPL01000064.1 GCF_000768695.1 Knoellia aerolata DSM 18566 | reverse complement strand
AGGCCGCTGCCGTGGCCGCCGCCGAGGAGGCCCCGCCGGTGGTGTCCGCACCGCCGGTCGCCGCGACACCCGCACCGATCGACCAGCCGGTCGTGCGCGCGCGCCGCAAGCGTGGCCGCGTCGTCGCACCGGCCGGCCCGCCCAGGGCCACGGATTTGGACCAGCCCGAGGGCGACCGCTAACCTAGACCGTCGGTGCGCCCACCGAGCCGATGTCCTGTGTCATGGGGTAGCTATTGGCCGGTCACCAGAGCGAGCGCATCCTGAAACCGAAAGTGAGTTCCACTGTGTACGCGATTGTTCGCGCAGGCGGTCGTCAGGAGAAGGTCTCCGTCGGAGACATCCTCCTCATCGACAAGATCGGCCAGGACGGCGACAGCATCGACCTGACCCCCCTTCTCGTCGTCGACGGCTCGACCATCACCTCCGACGCCGCGAAGCTGGCGAAGGTGTCCGTCAAGGCCGAGGTCCTCAAGGCCGCCAAGGGCCCCAAGATCACGATCATGAAGTACAAGAACAAGACCGGGTACCGCAAGCGTCAGGGCCACCGCCAGCCGCTGACCCAGGTCAAGATCACCTCGATCGACGCCTGAGCGTCACGTCCACAGACTCACGAAGGTAGGCAGACATGGCACACAAGAAGGGTGCGTCCTCGACCCGTAACGGTCGCGACAGCAACTCCCAGCGACTCGGCGTCAAGCGCTTCGGCGGCCAGCTCGTCAACGCGGGCGAGATCATCGTCCGCCAGCGCGGCACGCACTTCCACCCCGGTGAGGGTGTCGGCCGCGGTGGCGACGACACGCTGTTCGCGCTCGTCGCGGGCAACGTCGAGTTCGGGACCCGGCGTCGCCGCAAGGTCGTCAACATCGTTCCCGCGGAGACCGTTTCCGCGTCGTGACCCCAGCGTCACCACCAAGGCGCCCGTATGCCGCGTGCTCACCGCACGGCATACGGGCGCTTTTCAGTTCGCCGTAGACTTCACCCCCAGCACGCCTGCCTGTCGAAAGAGGAACCCCCATGGCCGTCAACTTCGTGGACCGCGTCGAGCTGCACGTCGCGGCCGGTGACGGCGGGCACGGCGTGGCCTCGGTCAAGCGCGAGAAGTTCAAGCCGCTCGGCGGACCCGACGGGGGCAACGGCGGCAAGGGCGGCTCGGTCGTCCTCGCCGTCGACCCGCAGGTGACGACGCTGCTCGACTACCACCACACGCCGCACCGCCGCGCGGCCAACGGCAAGCCGGGCGCCGGCGACGAGCGCAACGGCGGCGACGGCGCCGACCTCGTGCTGCCCGTCCCGGAGGGCACGGTCGTCAAGAACGCCTCGGGTGAGGTCCTCGCCGACCTCGTCGGCCACGACACGACGTTCGTCGTCGCCCAGGGTGGCCGCGGCGGGCTCGGCAACAAGGCGCTCGCCTCCGCGCGCCGCGTGGCTCCGGGCTTCGCCCTGCTCGGTGAGCCCGGGGGGTCCCTCGACATCGTGCTCGAGCTCAAGTCGCTCGCCGACGTCGCCCTCATCGGCTTCCCGAGCGCCGGCAAGTCCTCGCTCGTGTCGGTCGTGAGCGCGGCCAAGCCCAAGATCGCCGACTACCCGTTCACGACGCTCATCCCCAACCTCGGTGTCGTCACGGCCGGTTCGACCCGCTTCACCATCGCCGACGTCCCGGGCCTCATCCCCGGCGCGAGCGAGGGCAAGGGACTCGGCCTGGAGTTCCTCCGCCACGTCGAGCGCTGCTCGGTGCTCGTCCACGTCGTCGACTGCGCGACGCTGGAGCCGAACCGCGACCCGATGAGCGACCTCGACGTCATCGAGGCCGAGCTCGCCGCCTACGTGCCCGACAACAGCCTCGGTGGCCGGCCGCTCTCCGAGCGCACCCGCATCGTGGTCCTCAACAAGGCCGACGTGCCCGACGCGCGTGACCTGGCCGAGATGGTCAAGCCCGACCTCGAGGCGCGCGGGCTCGAGGTGCACATCGTCAGTGCCGTCGCCCACATCGGGCTCAAGGAGCTGACCTTCTCGCTCGCCAAGCACGTCGCCGCGGCCCGGGCCGAGATGGAGGCCCTCGTCGTGGAGCGGCCGCGCGCCATCGTCCGGCCCAAGGCCGTCGACGACACGGGCTTCACCGTCAAGCGCGAGAACACCTCCGACGGCGAGATCTTCCGCGTCCTCGGGGACCGGCCCTCGCGCTGGATCCACCAGACCGACTTCTCCAACGACGAGGCGGTCGGCTACCTCGCCGACCGGCTCAACCGTCTCGGCGTCGAGGAGCAGCTCTACAAGGCCGGCGCCGTCGCCGGGTCCACCGTGGTCATCGGTCCGGAGGAGAACTCGGTCGTCTTCGACTGGGAGCCCACCATGGCCGCCGGTGCCGAGCTGCTCACCGGCCCGCGTGGCACCGACCTGCGCCTCGGCGAGAACGACCGCAAGACTCGCGGTGAGAAGCGCAACGAGTTCCACGGCCGCAAGGACGCACAGACGGCCGCTCGTGACCAGCTCGCCGCCGAACGCAAGGCCGGGCACTGGGCCACGGTCCGCGGCGACGACACCGACGAGTGATCGGTGGGCACTGAGGCGCTGCTCCGCGCTGCCGTCGGCGAGGCGCGGCGCGTGGTCGTCAAGGTCGGGTCGTCCTCGCTGACCGGTCCCGGCGGCGGGGCCATCGACGAGTCCCGCCTCGTCGCGCTCGTCGACCACCTCGCGGCGGTGCGGGCGCGCGGGGGCGAGGTCGTCCTCGTCTCCTCGGGGGCGATCGCCGCCGGCCTCGGGCCGCTCGGGCTCAGCTCCCGCCCCCGTGACCTCGCCACCCAGCAGGCGGCGGCGTCGGTGGGGCAGGGCGCGCTCGTCGCGGCCTACGCCCGCGCGTTCGCCGCCCACCACCTCACCGTCGGCCAGGTGCTGCTCACGGCCGACGACGTCACGCGGCGCACCCACTACACCAACGCCCGGCGCACCCTCACTCGGCTGCTCGACCTCGGCATCGTCCCGGTCGTCAACGAGAACGACACCGTCGCCACCCACGAGATCCGCTTCGGTGACAACGACCGGCTGGCCGCCCTCGTCTCGCACCTCGTCGGTGCCGACGCGCTCATCCTGCTCACGGACGTGGACGCGCTCTACGACGGCCCGCCCTCGAGGTCCGGTTCCTCCCGCATCCCCGCAGTGCTCTCGCTCGCGGACCTCGACGGCATCGAGATCGGCGGCACCGGCAGCTCGGTCGGCAGCGGCGGCATGGCCACCAAGGTGGAGTCGGCCGGCATCGCGGGGGCGGCCGGCATACCGACGGTCCTGTCCCGCCTCGCGGACGCCGGTCGTGCCCTGTCGGGGCAGGACGTGGGGACGGTGTTCGCGCCGCAGTCCCGCTCGCGGGCGTCACGGCAGCTGTGGATCGCCCACGCCACCACCGCCCGTGGCCGGCTCGTCGTCGACGACGGTGCGGTCACGGCCCTGACGAAGCGGCGCACGTCGCTGCTCCCGGCCGGCATCGTCGAGGTGCAGGGGACGTTCAGCGGCGGGGACCCCGTCGACGTGTGCGCGCCGGACGGTCGGGCCATCGCCCGCGGGCTCGTCAACTACTCCTCGAACGAGCTGCCGCCGATGCTCGGCCGCAGCACGCACGACCTCGCCCGCGACCTCGGCGCGGCGTACGAACGCGAGGTCATCCACCGCGACGACCTCGTCATGCTCTGAGCGCACCCTCGACCCCGGGCGGGCGCCCTCAGCCGAGCTGCTGGACCTCGAACTGCATCCGCGGGTGGGCGATCTCCTCCTGCGACTGCACGAGCTGGAGCTCGCGCCGCCCGGAGTCGAGGGTGCGCTGGAGCAGGTCGAACACGCTCGACACCGTCCGGCCGAGGGCCACGCCCGCGTCGCCGGTCTCGAGGAGGTGCGCGGTGAAGAGGGCGGCGGTGACGTCGCCGGAGCCGTTGGCCTTCATCGGCAGCTGGGGGGTCTGCACGATCCAGGCGCCGTCGCCGTGGACGGCGAGCATCTCGATGGTGCCCTCGGGCCGGTCGGGGCGCAGGACCGAGGTCACGAGCACGGTCGAGGGCCCCATCTCGCGGGCCCGCTCGACCGAGGCGAGGGTGTCCTCGAGGCTCTCCGGCTGGGTCTGCGTGAGGAAACCGAGCTCGAACTGGTTGGGCGTGATGAGGTCGGCCTTGGGCACGACCCGCTCGCGCAGGAGCACGGGGATGGCGGGGTGCACGAAGCAGCCGGACGTCGCGTTGCCCATGACCGGGTCGCACGCGTAGATCGCCGACGGGTTGGCCGCCTTGACCCGCGCGACCGCGTCGAGGATGACGTCGCCGATCGCCTCGCCGCCCTGGTAGCCGGAGAGGACGGCGTCGACCTCGGGCATCGCGTCCCGCTCCTCGACGCCGGTGATGACCTCGCGGACGTCGTCGGCGGCGAGCAGCGGCCCGCGCCAGGCGCCGTAGCCGGTGTGGTTGCTGAAGTTCACCGTGTGCACCGGCCACACCTCGACGCCGAGCCGCTGAAGCGGGAAGACCGCCGCGCTGTTGCCGACGTGGCCGTAGGCGACCGAGGACTGGATGGAGAGGATCGTCGTCACGCCCGCCATCCTCGCACCACCCGTCAGACCGCCTGCGTCTGCGTGGATGGTCAGGAACCTCACCATCCACGCAGACGCAAGCCGGGGGGCGCGACCTACGCTTGACCCATGTCCGCGCCCGCCACCCCCGTCAGCGCCGCTCCCGTCAGCACCGCTCCCGTCAGCACCGACGACGTCGCCCGCGTCGCCGCCCTCGCGACCCGCGCCCGGGTGGCGTCCCGGCGGCTCGCCCTGCTGAGCCGGGCGGACAAGGACGCGGCGCTGCGCGCCCTCGCCGACGCCCTCGACGCGGCGACCGACGAGGTCGTCGCCGCCAACGCCGAGGACATCGAGCGCGGTCGCCGCGGCGGCATGGACGAGGGGCTCGTCGACCGCCTCACGCTGACGGCCGAGCGGCTCGCGGCGGTGGCCGGCGCCCTGCGCGACATCGCCGCCCTGCCCGACCCGGTGGGCGAGGTGGTGCGTGGCTCCACGCTGGCCAACGGGCTGCAGATCCGCCAGGTCCGGGTGCCGATGGGGGTCGTCGGGATGGTCTACGAGGCCCGCCCCAACGTCACCGTCGACGCCGCCGGCCTGGCCCTCAAGTCCGGCAACGCCGTCATCCTCCGGGGAGGCTCCGCGGCCGAGTCGACCAACCGGGCGCTCGTCGGGACGATGCGCGGGGCGCTTGAGGCGCAGGGCCTGCCCGCCGACGCCATCGGCCTGCTCGACGGGGGCCGTGGAGCCGTGCGTGCCCTGCTCACCGCCCGCGGCCTCGTCGACCTCATCATCCCGCGCGGGGGAGCGGGCCTCATCCAGACGGTCGTCACCGAGTCGACCGTGCCGGTCATCGAGACCGGGGTCGGCAACTGCCACGTCTACGTCGACGCGGCCGCCGACCTCGACAAGGCGCTCGCGATCGCCGTCAACGCCAAGACCCACCGGCCCAGCGTGTGCAACGCCGCCGAGACCCTCCTCGTGCACGCCTCCCTGCGCGAGACCTTCCTGCCGCGGGTGCTCGCGGCGCTGTCCGAGGCCGGCGTGGTGCTGCACACGGACGCGGCAGCCGGAGGCGTCGCGCAGTCGGCGGGCACCCCCCACGTCCCGGCGACGGCGGAGGACTGGGACACCGAGTACCTCGCGCTGGAGATGGCCGTGGCGGTCGTCCCGGATCTTGACGCGGCGCTGGAGCACATCCACGCCCACACGAGCGGGCACACGGAGGCGATCGTCACCGAGGACCGTGCCGCCGCCCGCCGCTTCACCACCGAGGTCGACGCGGCCGCCGTCATGGTCAACGCCTCGACCCGCTTCACCGACGGGGGCGAGTTCGGGTTCGGCGCCGAGATCGGCATCTCCACCCAGAAGCTCCACGCCCGCGGGCCGATGGCGCTGCCCGAGCTGACGACGACCAAGTGGATCGTCGAGGGCGACGGCCAGATCCGCTGACCGGGTCGAGCGCGCCTAGCGCGTGACCTTGAGCGTGCGGAGGATCTGGTCGCACATCGCCCGCGAGGACTCGGGATCGCCGCCGACCGGGCACAGCACCATGAACGTGGATCCGACCGCGGTGCGGGCCCGTCCGGCGACGAGGATCGCGTCCTGACCCTGCTGCTCGTCGGGGTCGAGCCGGGTGGCGGGCAGCCCGTCGACGGTCACCGAGGTGCTGCCGGGGACGGTGACGCCCGGGTTGACGAGCGCGTCGACCGGGGTGCCCTCGACCGGGTTGGGCGGCAGGAACGCCACCGTGGCGGCCTCGGCCTCGGTCATGTCGGGGGAGGTGACGCGCAGGCAGTCGCCCTCGTCCGCGGGGCAGGCCCTGGTCCGCCACGTCGCGGGCATCGCGAAGGTCAGCGCCCCGTCGGGCGTGCGGGCGGTGGTCTGCTGCGGCTGCTCGGGGTCGCCGTCGCGAAGCACCCCCCACGCGGTGACGCAGACGAGGACGGCGAGCAGCACGGCGACCCCGCCCCGCACCCGTCCGCTCACGGTCGGCGCGCGGGGTTCTCGGCGCTGCCGTGCCCGGGGTGCGCGGGGTGCACGGGCTGGGCGGGGTGCGCCCCCTCGAGCGAGTCGTGGGCGACGAAGTACGTCGGCCGGGCCTGCATCGCGCCGTACATCCGCCCGACGTACTCGCCGAGGATGCCCAGGGCGAGCAGCTGCACGGCGCCCACGGCCGCGACGATGACGACGGTCGAGGTCCAGCCGGGGAGGGCGTGGCCGAGGATCCGCGCGATGACGGCATACGCGAGGACCCCGAGCGCGGCGAGACCGCCGAGCAGCCCCAGCCACGTCGCGAAGCGCAGCGGGGTGAGCGAGAAGCCGGTCACCGAGTCGACGGAGAGCCGGAGCATCTTGGCGAGGGGGTACTTGGAGGTGCCGGCCGCCCGCACCTCCCGCGTGTAGCCGACCGACGCGGACGGGAAGCCCAGCGCGGGGACGACGAACCGGAGGACGCGGTTGTGCTCGGGCAGCGAGTTGATCGCGTCGACGGTGGCGCGAGACATGAGGCGGTAGTCGCCGGCGTCCACGGGGGCGTCGATGTCGGCGAGGCGGCGGATGGCCCGGTAGAACAGCCCCGCCGAGTGGCGCTTGAAGGCGGTGTCGGTCGAGCGGTCCTCCCGGACGCCGTAGACGACGTCGACGCCCTGCTCCCGCGCGACCCGGAGCATCTCGGCGATGACCTCGGGCGGGTCCTGCAGGTCGGCGTCGATGGTGACGACGAAGTCGCCGCGCGCCCGCTGCAGCCCGGCCGAGATCGCGGCCTGGTGGCCCGAGTTGGCGCGCAGCCGCACGACCCGCAGCTCGGGCCAGTCGCGCCGGAGGCGCTGGAGCAGGACCGGGGTGGCGTCGCTGCTGCCGTCGTCCACCGCCACGACCTCGTATGCCGTCCGCAGCCCGTCCGCGAGCGGGCGCAGCCTCTCGACGAGGAGCGGCAGGACGGCCTCCTCGTTGAACATCGGGATGACGATGCTCAGCGTGATGGCGGAGCCGGGCGCGGACATGGGCCTCAGCGTAATCGGCGGTCGCGTTCCGGGGCACACCGAAGGCCCCCGACGTATGAGGTCGGGGGCCTCCGGCTCGGGGCCAGGCCCGTCGAGTGAGCCGGTCGTTCCCGGCGGGCGAACCCGCCGAGGGGGCCACGCGACAGTGGCGTCGTCCCGGCTGGACCGGGGCGAACTTCGACTCTGGCCGTCGGCCGCGGTGCGCCCCGCGACGTCGCTCGCGTCAGGGGTCACCCCCAGCCGGTCCCGTTTCCGGGACCGAGGCACAGCCGTTCTCCTTCGACCTGACACCACTCCGGTCCTCGAGCGAACCCGAACGGCCCGGAGCGGATGTCCGTGGGGTCCTGTCTATCCCCCAGAGGTCCTGTGGCGCAACATGATCCGCAAGTTTCTCGGCGAACGGTGTCGCCCGCGCGTGTCGTCCACAGGAAGCGGCCCTCCGCCACGCTCCCGTGCACAGGCCTGTGGACAACGCCGGTGGACAACGGTGACGGTAGGCTGCCCCCCATGACGTCGCACGCCGCTCGTGTCCTCGCCGAGGAAGCCGCCCAGCACGACCTCCCGATGCCCCCCTGGGCCTTCGGGGTCCTCGCCCTGGCCTCCTTCGCCCTGCTCCTCGCCGTGCTGTGGGCCTTCCGTGGGACGGCGCAGAGGCACACCCCGCCGACCGAGCGCAACGACCACCACTCGACCGACGTCGCGCACGCCCACGGTGGCACGATGCACGACAAGGGTGAGCACTGAGCGCAGACCGACGACGCCGCCTGGGCGTGATGGGTGGGACGTTCGACCCCATCCACCACGGTCACCTCGTCGCCGCCTCGGAGGTGCAGTCCCACTTCGACCTCGACGAGGTCATCTTCGTGCCGACCGGCCAGCCGTGGCAGAAGGCCGAGCGGGTGGTGAGCGAGGCCGAGCACCGCTACCTCATGACGGTCATCGCGACCGCGTCCAACCCGCGATTCCAGGTGAGCCGGGTCGACGTCGACCGCGCCGGGCCGACCTACACGATCGACACGCTGCGGGACCTGCGCCAGCAGCACCCCGACGACGAGCTGTTCTTCATCACCGGCGCCGACGCGCTGGCCCAGATCCTGTCGTGGAAGGACGTCGACGAGCTCTGGGACCTCGCGCACTTCATCGGGGTCACCCGCCCCGGTTACGAGCTGTCCGAGTCGGGGCTGCCGCAGGACGGTGTCACCCTCCAGGAGGTGCCGGCCATGGCGATCAGCTCGACGGACTGTCGTCAGCGCGTCGCCGACGGTGAGCCCGTCTGGTACCTCGTGCCCGACGGAGTCGTCCAGTACATCAACAAACACCACCTGTATGCCGGTGGACCGGGTCCGTCGTCCGACGCGCCCGCCAATGCCGAGGAGTCCCGTGCCAGCCACTGACCGTTCCCTCGAGCTCGCTCGCGCCGCCGCCCACGCGGCCGCCGAGAAGCTCGCCACCACCATCGTCGGCATCGACGTGAGCGAGCAGCTCGCGATCACCGACATCTTCGTCATCGCCTCCGCCGAGACGGAGCGCCAGGTCGGCGCCATCGTCGACGAGGTCGAGGACTCGCTGCGGGAGATGGGCTCCAAGCCCGTCCGCCGCGAGGGCCAGCGCGACGGCCGCTGGGTGCTCATCGACTTCGGCGACATCGTCGTGCACGTCCAGCACGACGACGAGCGCGAGTACTACGAGCTCGAGCGCCTCTGGAAGGACTGCCCCGAGGTGGACCTGGGTGCCGTCGGCACCGAGCAGGGCGGCCGGTGACCCTCGGGCCCAACGCCCGCGTCATGGCCAAGGACTCCCCGCGCCGCCTCATCGTGCTCCGGCACGGCGAGACCAGCCACAACGCCGCCGGGATCTGGCAGGGCCAGCTCGACTCACCGCTGTCCCAGCAGGGTGTCGAGCAGGCGGTGGCCGCCGCCCGTGCGCTCGCGGCCTTCGGGCCCGTGCGCGTCGTCGCCTCCGACCTGTCCCGCGCGCGGGTGACGGGCGAGACGGTGGCCCGGGTGGACGGCATACCGCTCACGACCGACGAACGCTTCCGCGAGATCCACGCGGGTGCCTGGCAGGGGCTGACCGGCGAGCAGGTGCGCGCCGGCTACCCCGAGGACATGGACCGGCTGCTCCGCGGTGACGACTTCAAGCGGGGCGGTCACGGCGAGTCCGTCGCCGACGTCGCGGCCCGGTGCCGCGCCGGGGTCGACGCCCTGCTCGTCGGGCTCGAGGCGGGGGAGTGCGCGGTCATCGCCACCCACGGGGTCGCGGGCCGCGCCCTCGCCGCCGACCTCGTCGGGCTCGACCAGCGCACGGCCTGGATCGCGCTCGGTGGCCTGGGCAACTGCCACTGGGCCGAGCTCGTCGAGGGTCGGGCCGGGTGGCGCATCCACACGTGGAACCAGTCGGCGGCGGCCTCCCTCGACGCCCACGGCCCCGTCGCCTGACCCCGATTTGGTCGCTCGGTGAGGCCCGTCGTAGACTTCCGCAGTCCCCGCAGGGGGACGTCCCACCGGGGCGACTCGGGGCTGTGGCGCAGTTGGTAGCGCACTTCCATGGCATGGAAGGGGTCAGGGGTTCGAATCCCCTCAGCTCCACCCCAGGATCAGCAGGACCGGACACCACGGTGTCCGGTCCTGCTGCGTTTCCCGCTCTGGCGCGCTGGGCGGCGCGAGGGGACACTCGGGGGAGTGCCGGGTGAGGAGGTTCGCATGGAGGTCGACCCCGACGAGCCGAGGCCGCGACCCGAGCTCGCGACGTTGCTCGCCACCGAGCACTGGAGCCTGCTCGGCACCCGCTCGATGACGTGGAGCGAGATCATGAGCCGGATCTCGATCCTGCTCACCGTGATGTCGGCCTTCCTCGTCGTCCTCGCGCTCGTCGCCCAGGGCGTGGGCTTCGACCGCTCGCTGCTGGGGCTGGCGATCGGTTTCGCCGCCGCGTCGCTCGTCGTCGGCAGCCTCACCGCCCTGCGGGTGGCCCTGGCCAGCCAGGAGGACGCCCAGCTCATCCGGGGGATGAACCGGCTGCGGGCGGCCTACGTCGAGCTGGCACCCGAGATCGGACCGTTCCTCACGGCGTCCACCCATGACGACCACGACGGGCTCATGGCGACCTACACCCTGGGCAACCGCCGCCCCATGCTCGCCCACATCCTCGGCAGCACGACGTTCTTCGTCATCGTCATCAACACCCTCGTCGCGGGCACCCTGGGCGGACTCGTCGCCACGGCGGCGCACGGGTCGACGTGGCTCACGGCGCTCGCCGCGGGGGGAGCCGGGCTGCTCTGGCTCGGCCTCCAGATGGAGGTCGCGCGGCACCTGTTCTCGCCGCGGTTGAAGGACGTGCGCTTCCCCTCCGGGACGTGAGGGTCAGGCCTGCGCGAGCAGGCGGGTGCGGAACAGGTCGAGGACCTGCTCGAGCGCGGCGTGGGTCGGCTGGCCGGGCTCGTCGACGAGGTGCTCGGTGAGCGTGGAGTGCGGTGACATGAGGGCCTCCGGGTTCGCCGAGTGGTCGGGGAGCTCGACCGCGACGAACGCCTCGCCGAGCACGCGGGTGAGGTACGAGAAGCGAGCCGGCGGTGAGATCCGGTCCCCCGCGAAGCGCAGCCCGAGCACGGACAGGCCGGCGGCGCACCGGCGCTGCACCGCGGCCAGGTCGTCGAGGGAGATGTCGATGGGGGAACGCTGCGCCCGGGTGAGCCCCAGCGGCAGGGACGGCTGCGCGAGCACCGGCGCCAGGACCCGCTCGTCGGTCGCCATGGCGAGCGCGAACCCACCGGTGACGCACATGCCGACGGCGCCGACACCGGGTCCGCCGCAGCGCTGGTGCTCGGCCGCGGCGAGCCGGCGCAGCCACGGCACGGCAGGCGAGGTGCGGTGCGTCGCGAGGAGCGTGAACTCGCGGCTCACGCAGACCTGGCCGACCGCGCGCGCCAGGGTGGCGACGGTGGTGCGTCTCCCGTGCGTGTCGGGGTCGACGTCGCGACCCGTGACCCCGAAGAGCTCCGGCAGCACGACGGTGCACCCGATGTCCCGCACCCGGCGGGCGAAGTGGAGCACGCTCGGCGTGATCCCGGGGATCTCCGAGATGACGATGACGGCGGGACCCCGGCCCGACCGCAGCACGCGACGGCTGACCCCGGAGCGCTCGAACCGCTCGACGGAGAAGTCCGGGTACGCGTCGTCGGCCATGGAGGCATCATGCACGCTGGCACGATGAGCACGTGACGACGCGACGACTCGGCCCGGACGACATGGACGCGAGCCTGCGGCTGGGGGCCGAGGCCTTCGGCGAGCGACCCGCCGGGCCACCCGCCGGGCCGGCACCCGCCGGGCCGCCGTCCGTCGCGCCGACCGAGCCGGCACCGCCGTGGCCGCCCGAGGGGATCGTCGCGCTCGGCGCGTTCGAGGGTGACGACCTCGTCGCCAAGCTCAACGGGCGGCCCTACGACAGCTGGTTCCACGGCGGGAGGGTGGCGACCTTCGGGATCGCCGGGGTCACCGTCGCTGCCGAGCGTCGCGGTGAGGGGCTGCTCACCCCGCTCATGGACGAGATCCTCGCGCAGGCCCGGCGGCAGGGCGCGGTCATCTCCACCCTCTTCCCCACCGCGCCCGGGATCTACCGCCGCTTCGGCTACGAGCTCGTGGCCGAGCTCACGACCGTCTCCGTCCCGACGGCCGCGCTCCAGCGCCTCGGGCGGGCGGACGGCATACGCACCCGCAGGGCGACCGAGGGCGACGTCGACGCGGTGCGGGAGTGCTACGACCGGTGGGGTGCGCAGCGCAACGGCCCGCTCACCCGCGACGGGGTGATGTTCCCCGCCGACGCGGCGGCCTGGCTGTCGAGCTTCACCGGCGTGACGCTCGCCCTCGACACCGACGACACCGTGCAGGGCTTCGTGTCGTGGCGGCGCGGGCCCGGCTACGGTCCCGAGGCGCGGATCGGCGCCGAGGACCTCGTCTGGACCTCCGGTCCCGCCCGCGACGCCCTCCTGGGGGTGCTCGGGAGCTTCGCCGCCGTCACCCCGACGGCACACCTCGAGACGAGCGGCACCGACGAGCTGGCGCTCGCGCTCCCGGTGACGGCCACGACCGTCGTCGAGCGCTCGCCCTACATGCTGCGCGTCCTCGACGTCCCCGCCGCGTTCCGCGCGGTCCGGCCCGCGGCAGGGGTCAGCGGCTCGGTGGTCTTCGCGGTCGCCGGCGACGCCCACGGGGGCACCGACGGGACCTACCGCCTGGAGGTCGGCGGGGGAGAAGCGCGGTGCGAGCCGAGCACCGAGGCACCAGCGACGACGTTCTCGTCGCGCGGGCTGGCGCTCACGTGGAGCGGGGTGCTGCCGCTGCAGCGTGTCGTCGCCGAGGGCCTGGCCACGGCCCACGGGACGGGCGCCGACCTCGGCCTGTGGGACGCGCTCGGGCTCTCGCGTCCGACGCACATCCGCGACTACTTCTGATCCGGCCAGACGCCCGAGGTCGCCCGGCGGTGCGAGCCGACGAGGTGGGTGTCGACGATGCCGATCGCCTCCATGAGGGCGAACATCGTCGTCGGCCCGACGAACGTGAAACCCTTGCGCTTCAACCCTTTCGAGAGCGCGAGCGACTCCGGTGACGTCGTGGGCACGTCGGCCTGGGTCCTTGGCACGGGTGTGGTCGCCGGACGGAACGACCACACGTATGCCGCGAGGTCGCCCTCCGGGTCCTCGCGCAGCCCCAGCGTCGCCCGGGCGTTCTGGATGGTCGCGTGGACCTTGGCGCGGTTGCGGACGATGCCTGCGTCGTCCATGAGGCGGGCGACGTCGTCGTCACCGAACCCGGCGACGACGTCGGGGGAGAAGTCCGCGAACGCCTCCCGGAAGGCGGGCCGCTTGCGCAGGATCGTCGCCCACGACAGCCCCGACTGGAACGCCTCGAGCGAGAGCCGTTCGAAGACGCCACGCTCGTCGCGGACCGGCACGCCCCACTCGGTGTCGTAGTAGTCCCGCAGCAGGGGGTCGACCGACGCCCAGGCGGGCCGGGCCAGGCCGTCGTCGCCGAGGACGACACCCGACTCGCTCACGTCAGGCCCTGCCGCGCTGCGACGACGGCCTCGACGAACTCGTGGGGGTCCTCCACCGAGACGCCGATGCGGCCACGACGGTGCACGACGGTCGCCATGGGCCCGCCGACGCGGTAGGCCCACTTGCCGCGGCCCTCCCAGCGCAGTCCCCAGCCCCAGCCGACCCCGTCGACGTGGTCACCGGCGCCGACGTCGGTGACGTCGTCCATGCGGATGGTGCGCGGGGCGAGCGGGTAGGAGACGCGGATCGCCCGGTCGGTGACGACGACCGTGACGGGCCCGCGGGCGATGAGCCAGCCGAGGCCGACGAGTGCGAGGACGACGAGGAGTCCGAGGGCGACGGCCCAGCCACCGAGACTGGCGACGAGCAGGCCGGACACGACGCCGACCGCGGCGACGACGGCGCCCACGGCGACGAGCACCCGGTGCGGCCGGACCACCGACCGGTAGCGGGGGGCGCCGAGCGCGGTGCCGCCGGGGGCCACCTCAGCCCCTCCTCAGGGTGATGAGCGGGATCTGCGGTGGGGCGGCGACACGCACCGGCGGACCCCAGGTGCCGGCCCCGCGGCTCGTGATGACGGGGACCCCGTCGACGACGGCATACCCCTCCACCATGGGCTGCTGGAGCGGCACGATGAGCTGCCCGGGCCACACCTGGCCACCGTGGGTGTGACCGGACAGCTGGAGGTCGACGCCCCGGTCACCCGACTCCGAGGCCATGACCGGCTGGTGCGCGAGGTAGAGCGTGAACCCGTCCTCGGTCCCGGCGAGCGCGCGGCCCGGGTCAGGGGCGAACTCGCCGGTGCCCTCGCGGTCGTGGATCCCGGCGATGCGGATCGACTCCCCGCCGACGGTGAGGGTCTGCGAGGCGTTCGCGAGCACCGTGATCCCGAGCCGGTCCCACTCGGCGACCCACTCGGCGGTCGACCCGGTGTACATCTCGTGGTTGCCGGTCACCGCGAAGACCCCGAGCGGCGCCTCGAGGTCGGCCAGCGGGGCGATCTCGGCGCGGTGCCGCTCGAACGGTGCGTCGACCACGTCACCCGAGAGGACGACGATGTCCGGCTTCGCGGCGTTGACCCGGTCGACGACCTTGGTGGCGAAGTCGGAGCCGTGGACGACGCCGGCGTGGAGGTCGGTGACGAGCGCGACCGTCGTCCCGTCGAACCCGGCGGGGAGCGCGGCGGAGGTGTGCGTCGTGGGGGTGATCACGGGGTCCCGGGCCTCGAACAGCCCGTATGCCGTCGTGCCCAGGGCCGCGACCAGGGCCACCGCCGCGACGATCCGGTTGAACCGCGCGAGCACCCCTCGTCGGCGGTCCCGGTGGGTGGCGAGCCACACGACGGCGGCGACGACCTGCCCCGCGGCGAGGACGAACACGAGGTACATCGCCACGACGAGCCAGGTGAGCGCGGCCCAGGCGACCGGGCGGGTGTCGTCGGCGGTGCCCCAGCGGAGCCCGCCGGCGGCGGCGACCACCGCGAGAGCGGTGAGCGCCACGATGAGGGCGCTCCCGGCATACCGCCATCTCGTCGACCAGCGCGGTGCGGCGACGAGCCGACGGTGCAGCCAGAAGGTGAGGAGCCCGAGGACGGTCAGGGCGATGAGGGCAAAGGTCAGCACACGGGATCCCGGGTCGTCATGATGGAGGGGTCATGGTCGCACGCGGGGATGTGGGTCCCCTGAACGCGGGCCCAAGGTCCCCCGTGCGCGACGCCGGCGCTCCGTACGGTGGGGAGCGACGGCGTCGCCACACCGGTGACGGCGAGCGCCACGACGACGTGGCGCGCAAGCACAGGAGGCGTGATGCCGAAGTACGTGTACCGGTTCGCCGAGGGCGACATGGGCCAGAAGGACCTGCTGGGCGGCAAGGGGGCCAACCTCGCCGAGATGGCGAAGATCGGCCTGCCGGTCCCGCCCGGGTTCACCATCACGACCGAGGCGTGCCGGGCGTACATGCGCGACGGCGAGGTCCCGCCGGAGCTGCGCGTCGAGGTGACGATGGCGCTGCGCGAGATCGAGGACACGCTCGGCCGGCGCCTGGGGGACTTCCACGACCCGCTGCTCGTCTCCGTGCGCTCGGGCGCGAAGTTCTCCATGCCGGGGATGATGGAGACGGTGCTCAACGTCGGGCTCAACGACGCCTCGGTCAAGGGCCTGGCCGAGTTCTCCGGTGACGACCGCTTCGCGTGGGACTCCTACCGGCGCCTCATCCAGATGTTCGGCAAGACCGTGCTCGACATCGACGGCGACCTCTTCGCCCGTGCGCTCGACGACAAGAAGTCGGCCGTCGGTGCGAGCACCGACGTCGACCTCAGCGCCGACGACCTGCAGGACCTCGTCACCACCTTCAAGGGGATCGTCCAGGACGCGACGGGTCGGGAGTTCCCGCAGCACCCTCGCGAGCAGCTCGAGATGGCCATCGCCGCCGTCTTCGGCTCGTGGAACACCGAGCGGGCCCGGCTGTACCGCCGCCGCGAGCGCATCTCGAACGACCTCGGCACCGCCGTCAACGTCATGACGATGGTCTTCGGCAACCTCGGCGAGACCTCCGGCACCGGCGTCGCGTTCACCCGCGACCCCTCCACCGGGCACTCCGGGCTCTACGGGGACTACCTGTCCAACGCCCAGGGCGAGGACGTCGTCGCCGGCATCCGCAACACGCTGCCGCTGGCCGACCTCGAGCAGCTCGACCCCACGTCCTACGGGGAGCTGCTCCAGGCCATGCGCCGCCTCGAGACCCACTACCGCGACCTGTGCGACATCGAGTTCACCATCGAGCGCGGCAAGCTGTGGATGCTGCAGACCCGCGTCGGCAAGCGGACCGCGGCCGCCGCGTTCCGGGTCGCCACCCAGCTCGTCGACGAGAACCTCATCACCATGGACGAGGCGATCTCGCGGATCACCGGGGCCCAGCTCTCCCAGCTGCTCTTCCCGCAGTTCGACGGTGACGCCGCCAAGGAGCTGCTCACGACGGCGATGGCCGCCTCGCCCGGTGCCGCCGTCGGCGAGATCGTCCTCGACAACGCCCAGGCGCTCGAGCGCACCCAGGCGGGGGCCAGCGTCATCCTCGTCCGCCGCGAGACCAACCCCGACGACCTCCAGGGGATGATCGTCGCGTCCGGTGTCCTCACCGCACGTGGGGGGAAGACCTCGCACGCGGCCGTCGTCGCCCGGGGCATGGGCACGACCGCGGTCGTCGGCGCCGAGGAGATCGACGTCGACGTCGAGGCCAAGGAGGTCCGGGTCGCCGGGCGGGTGCTGCATCCCGGCGACGTCATCGCCCTCGACGGGACCACGGGCGAGGTCTTCCTCGGCGACGTGCCCGTCGTCGACTCGCCCGTCATGCGCTACGTCTCGGACGGGCTCGAGGCCGGCCTCGCCGCCTGTGAGGACGACGCGATGCGGGAGCTGCTGCAGGCCGTCGACCGGGTCATGAGGCACGCGGACGCCGTGCGCCGGATGCGGGTGCGCGCCAACGCCGACAACGCCGACGACGCCCGCCGGGCCAGGGCCCGTGGCGCCGAGGGGATCGGGCTGTGCCGCACCGAGCACCAGTTCCTCGGTGACCGACGGGTCCACATCGAGCACGTCGTGCTCGCCGAGGGCGACGAGGAGCGCCTCGCCGCGCTGGAGACGTTGCTGCCGCTCCAGCGCGAGGACTTCGTCGAGCTGCTCGAGGCCATGGACGGGCTGCCGACGACGATCCGGCTCATCGACCCGCCGCTGCACGAGTTCCTGCCCGACCTCACCGAGCTGGCGGTCAAGGTGGCGCTCGCGAACGCCGACGGCGGGGCCGATGCCCGCGACGTCCGGCTCCTCGCGGCCGTCCAGCGCATGCACGAGCAGAACCCGATGCTCGGCCTGCGCGGCGTGCGGCTCGGCCTCAAGATCCCCGGCCTGTTCGCCCTCCAGATCCGGGCCATCGCCGAGGCGACGGTGCGGCTGCGCGAGGCCGGCAAGGACCCTCGGCCCGAGATCATGGTGCCACTGGTCGGGTCGGTGCGCGAGCTGCAGATCATCCGCGAGGAGGCGCTCGGCATCCTCGCCGAGGTCGGCGCCGCGGCCGGGACCGAGCTCGACCTCCCGATCGGCTGCATGATCGAGCTGCCCCGCGCGGCCCTCACCGCGCGTCGCATCGCCGAGGAGGCCGACTTCTTCTCGTTCGGCACCAACGACCTCACCCAGACGACGTGGGGGTTCTCCCGCGACGACGTCGAGGGCGCCTTCTTCGCCGACTACCTCGAGAACGGGGTGCTGACGATCTCCCCGTTCGAGACCCTCGACGCGGACGGGGTCGGGGCGCTCGTCAGCTCGGCCGTGACCGGAGGCCGGTCCACGAAGCCGGACCTGCACATGGGGGTGTGCGGCGAGCACGGCGGCGACCCGGAGTCGATCCACTTCTTCCACGACGCCGGGCTCGACTACGTGTCGTGCAGCCCGTTCCGGGTGCCGATCGCGCGCCTCGAGGCCGGGCGGGCCGCGGCCCTCAACCGCGAGGACGCCACCGCCTGAGGCGCGGTGGGGCGGCCGAGCGCCGGGGCGCCCCACCGCGGGG
>NZ_AVPL01000062.1 GCF_000768695.1 Knoellia aerolata DSM 18566 | reverse complement strand
AACTCGCCAATTCCCCCGTTGGGTACACGACCCACCGGTGCTCAACTCGCCAATTCCCCCGTTGGGTACGCGACCCACCGGTCCTCAACTCGCCAATTTCCCCGTTGGGTACGCGACACACCGGTGCTCAACTCGCCAATTCCCCCGTTGGGTACGCGACACACCGGTGCTCAACTCGCCAATTCCCCCGTTGGGCACACGACACACCCGTCCCCAACTCGCCCATTCCCCCGTTTGGGCACGCGACACGCCGGACGCCGCCGGCACGCGGATCAGTCGGTGGTGCCGAAGCCCTCTCGCTGCGCGCGCTCGTGCGACTCCTCCGTCTCCTCGAAGAGGGTGACCGTGAGGTCGGCCGGTGCCTCGAGCCGGGAGTTGAGCGACTTCCAGGGGGTGAGGACCGGCTCGGCGACGACGGTGGCTCCGGCGTGCTCAGCCTCGCGCGTGGACTGCTCGGCGTCGTCGACCTCGAACGCGATCCGGATCCGCGGGCTCGGCGTGCCCCCGGCCTCGACGGCGTCGATCGCGACCTTGTGAGCCGGGCTGGCGATCTCGAAGGTCGCCCGACCGGCCTCGAGGATCGCGACCCGGTCCTCACCGCCCTCGGAGAAGGCGGCGATCTCGTCCATGCCGAGGACGTCGCGGTAGAAGCGCACCGCCTCGTCGTAGTCGGCTGCCTCGACGACGACCCGCAGCTGCCTCACCCTCTGGATGCTCGCGGCGCTCTCGGTGCTCTCGGTGCTCATGCCAAGGACAAGGGCGACGCGGCCGCCGATGTTCCGCGCCGGACCCGGGCCGGGTACGGCAAAGGGCGCCCCGCGCAACTGTCGGCGGGGCGCCCTTCGTACTGAGTCGGCGAGGGGTCGAGGCTCTGCCATGGACTCAGGACCGAGCCGGGGTCGAAGCGGCTCGGAGTCGTGGTCGTCAGCCCTGCGGGATGACGATCTGCTGGCCGGCGCGGACCTGGGCGCTGCTGAGACCGTTGACCAGCTGGAGCTCAGCGACGGCCGAGGCGATCGACGTGCCGGTCATGTGCTCGGCCGCGATCTGTGACAACGTCTGGCCCTGCTCGACGGTGACGCGCTCCGGGGCCGAGGAGGCGGCGGCTCCCCCGGTCAGACCGACGAACGCCGCGACGAGCGCGATGAGCAGGACGGTGCTCGTGAGGACCAGGCGCCCGCCACGGGTCAGCCGCAGGGCCGGCCGGGGAGCCACGGTGACGGCCTCGCCGGTCGGGACGAGGACGAGGCGCGGACGCTCCGGGCGACGGATCGGGAGCGGGACGGCATACCCCGCCGCGGTGCCGTCGAGGGCAGCTGCTGCACTCATGGAGTCCTCCTGGGTCGAAAGGACGTTCGATAGAACGTCTGTACGATGTCTAGCACGGATGTTCGAGTAGTTCAAGACACGCGTCGAACAGGTGTTTGATCCGCCCGCCCGAACTCCGTACGCTGTGGTCATGTCAGGAAGCCAATCAGGCGCCACTGACACCACTGGTTTCAGAGGAGACGAGATGAGCGACAAGAGCGGCCCCCCCGACGCCGACGTCCACCAGCTGCCTGACCGCGACCCCGGCGACGGCACGCTCACCGTGCGGCAGCGCAAGGTCCTCGACGTCATCCGCAACTCGGTCGACCGCCGCGGCTACCCGCCGAGCATGCGCGAGATCGGCCAAGCCGTCGGGCTCACCTCCCCCAGCTCGGTCTCGCACCAGCTGCACGCCCTCGAGAAGAAGGGCTACCTGCGGCGCGACCCCAACCGCCCCCGGGCGATCGAGGTCATCTCCCCCGACACCCCGAGCGACATCCGCGGCTACCGCGGCGGCGCCACCCCGGACGACGTGGACGCCGACCTCGACCCGACCGGCTCGGGCGACGCGCGGCCCGAGGCGAGCTACGTGCCCGTCCTCGGACGGATCGCCGCCGGCGTGCCGATCATGGCCGAGGAGATGGTCGACGACGTCTTCCCGCTGCCGAAGCAGATCGTCGGCGAGGGCTCGCTCTTCCTGCTCAAGGTCGTCGGTGACTCGATGATCGACGCGGCGATCTGCGACGGTGACTGGGTCGTCGTCCGGCAGCAGCCGAGCGCCGACAACGGCGACATCGTCGCGGCGATGCTCGACAACGAGGCGACCGTCAAGACGTTCAAGCGCAAGGACGGCAAGGTCTGGCTCATGCCGCACAACCCCGCCTTCGACCCGATCGACGGCGACCACGCGACGGTCCTCGGCAAGGTCACGGCCGTCCTGCGCCGGATCTGAGGCTCACGCCACCTGTGCCCCGACGGCGCGGGTGAGCGCAGCGAGCGTGACGCCGAGCGGCGCATCGATCCGGTGCGTCGTCTCGGCGTCCCCGCGTGTGGGTCCCCGCGTGATGACGACGACGGGTATGCCGCGTGCGGCCGCTCGCCGCACGAACCGGTAGCCGCTCATCACCTTGAGCGACGACCCGAGGACGACGAGCGCGGACGCCGCCTCGGTGAGCGCGTAGCACTGCTCGACGCGGGGCTTGGGGACGGCCCCGCCGAAGAAGACGACGTCGGGCTTGAGGGTGTCGGCGTCGCACGCCAGGCAGCGGGGAGTGACGAAGGTGGTGACGGCCTCGTCGGCGAGGACGATGTCGCCGTCCGGGCGGATCTGGCTGCTCACCCGGGAGCCGTCGACCACGGACCCGAGGGCGCGCGAGGCGAAGCCGGGGTTGGCGTCGTCCATGAGCGCCTGGAGCAGGCCGCGGTCGACCCGGCCCTCGCAGGTGAGGCAGACGACCTCGGCGAGCGACCCGTGCAGCTCGATGACTTCACGGGTGCCGGCGTCCTGGTGCAGCCCGTCGACGTTCTGGGTGATGACGGCGCCGAGCGCCCCGGCGCGTTGGAGGTCGGTGACGGCGAGGTGGCCGTCGTTGGGCTCGGCCGCACTGAAGCGCTGCCAGCCGATGAAGCTGCGCGCCCAGTAGCGCTGCCGGGCCTCGCTCGTCGCCGTGAACTCCTGGTGTGACATCGGGGTCACCCGGCGGTTGCCGTCGGGGCCGCGGTAGTCGGGGATGCCGCTCTCGGTCGACAGGCCCGCGCCGGTGAGCACGAGGGCCGGGCCGGTCTCGCGCAGCAGCGCCGCGACCTCGCGGACCGACACCTCAGGGCTCACCCCGACATCGTAAATGCTCGTCCTGACCTCACCGGGGTCACTCGCCCGGACAGGCGTTCTGGTGGACCAGGGCCGCCGTGAGCATCCAGCGCCAGTCCACCGCCGAGGAGCCGCCGTAGGAGCCGGCGCCGCACGGGCACTTCCAGTGCCAGCGGCCGAGGCCGTCACAGGTGACGTCCGGGTGGTGGCTGCGGCGCGCGGTGCGCCGGCGGTTCGTGGTCCTCATGCACGTCAGGAGGGCGCACCGCGGCTGCTGATACACGGCAGGGACGACCGTCGCCGCATCGCGTCGGCGTGGGCGCCCGACATCAAGGATTGAACCGTCCCGATGGATCTCGATAACTTCTGGTTATAGGATGGCCCCATGATCGATGCCGCAGGACTCCGGGTCATGCGCGCCATCGCCGACGAAGGCAGCTTCACGGCGGCGGCGCTCTCCCTCGGCTACTCCCAGCCCGCCATCTCGCAGATGGTCCGCCGTCTCGAGACCCGCACGGGCACGACCCTCGTCGAACGGGTCGGCCGCAGCGTCCGCCTCACCGAGGCCGGTGCGGTGCTCGCACGGCACGCCGGCCCGGTGCTCTCGGCCCTCGACGCGGCCGAGGAGGAGGTCGCCGCGATCGCCGGGCTCCGGTCCGGACGCGTCCGGCTCATGGCCTTCCCGTCCGCCTCGGCCACACTCGTCCCCAAGGCCCTCGCGAAGGTCAAGGCGAAGCACCCGGGCGTCTCGATCACCTTCAGCGAGGGAGAGCCGCGAGAGTCGCTCGCCGCCCTGCGCGCCGGTGAGTGCGACCTCGCGGTCGCGTTCGTCTACGAGGGGACCGACCTCGGCCGCGGCGAGGAGGACCTCGAGCCGTTCGTCACCACGCCCCTCCTCGACGACGAGGTGCTGCTCGCCGTCCCCCGCTCGCACCCGCTGGCGACCTCGACCCAGGTCGACATGGCCGCGCTCCAGGACGAGACGTGGATCGCCGGCTGCCCCCGGTGCCGGGGCCACCTGCTCCAGCTCGCGAGCACGGCCGGCTACGTGCCGGACGTCGCCTACGAGACCGAGGACTACGTCGCCGTCATGGGGCTCATCGCCGAGGGCCTCGGCATCGCCGTCATCCCCGACCTCATCCTCAAGACCGTTCACCACGAGGACGTCGTCGCCCTGCCGATGACCCCCGCGTCGCGGCGCCACATCGTCGCCGTGACGACGCCGGACCTGCAGCGGGTCCCTGCCGTCAAGGCCACCCTCGACGCACTCGTGGAGAGCGCCGAGGCGGCGGCCAAATGGGCGGCTCAGTCGTCCGGCCGCTGACCCGTCGGCTCCCTTCCGCGAGGAGCCGGTCCGCCCAACGCGTCTGTGATGCCAGGGCGCTCACCTCTCGGTGACCACCTCGATCCGGCCGTCACGCTCGACGAGGGCGATGTGGCCGCGCTGGTCGGTGCGGTGCACGGCATACCCGTTGCGCTGCATCATCGTCAGGTGCGCGGCCGTCGGGTGGCCGTAGTCGTTGCCCTCCCCGACGCTCACGACCGCTACCGGGGCGCGAACGGCGGCCATGAGGCCCGCGTCGAGGTTCGCGCTGCCGTGGTGCGGTGTCTTGACGACGTCGAGGTCCTGAGCGACAGCGGCCATCACCGGGTCGCGTCGGAGCCGGAGGAGCAGGTCGTGCGCGGCCTCGCGTTCGACGTCGCCGAGCAGGAGGGCGTCGACCGCGCCGAGGTGGACGGCGAGGACCACGCTCGCGTTGTTGGGCACCGACCCCGCGGCGATGCGCCGGACCGGCGCCCACACCTCCGCGGTGACGTCACCGAAGGTGAGCCGGTCGCCGGCTGCCAAGGCAGACAGCGGTATGCCGCGTGCCCTCGTCCAGTCCGTCACCTCACCGACCTGGTGGGCGGGGTCGGCGACGGGCGAGCTGAGCACCTGTCCGACGGTCCGGTCGTCGAGCACCCCGGGCAGTCCCTCGACGTGGTCCGCGTGGAAGTGGGTGAGCACGACCGCGTCGACCACCTCGACGTCGAGGTCCGCGAGGCAGCCGTCGACGAGCGGGGGGTCCGGGCCGGTGTCCACGACCAGCGCCCGGCCGGGTCCGGTGCGGATCACGGCCGCATCGCCCTGCCCGACGTCGCAGAAGACGATCCGCCACCCGTCGGCCGGCCACGTGACGATGCGTGTCGGCATCGTCACGGCCACCGTGAGGGCGACGACGGTCAGGGCCAGGAGCGGTCGGAGCAGGGTGACCCGCGCCAGCCAGCGCCCCGACAGGACGGCGAGGACCGTGACGCCGGCGAGGAGCAGGGCTCCCCGCGCGCCGTCGGGCCACGGCATCGTCCCACCCGGGACCTCCGCCATGACCCGCGCCGTCCTCGCGATGCCGAGGGTGGGCAGGGCGCCGAGCCAGGCGACGAGCTCTGCCGGTCGGTCGGCGACGACGGAGACGGCCGCGGCACTCACTCCGGCGATCGTGGCGGGGGCGACGAGCGGTGCCGCCACGAGGTTGGCGAGGACACCGACGATGCTCACCGACCCCTGGAGCAGCACGACGAGTGGCGCACACATCGCCTGTGCTGCAACGGGAATCGCTATCGCTGGACCGAGCAGTGACAGGCGGGGCGGGAGGCGCGTGGCGATGGCGTCACCCCACGGGCGGGTGAAGAGCAGCAGCCCGAGCGTCGCCAGGGCGGACAGGGCGAACCCGAACGAACGCGCCATCCACGGGTCGACGACGAGCACGACGACGATCGCTCCGGCGAGGACCGGGATCCCGGCCCGGCGCCTGGACCGGCTCACGCCGAGCAGCCCGATGAGTCCCATGGCCGCGGCGCGCACGACGCTGGGTTCGGGTCGGGCGAGGACGACGAAGCCGACGATCGTGACGGCGACGACGACCGGACGCCAGCGACGGCGCACTCCCCCGAGGACGCACAGCGCGAGGACCATCCCGCCGACGACCGCGATGTTCGAGCCCGAGACGGCGGTCAGGTGGGTCATCCCGGTCGCCTGCATCGCCGCGGTGAGGTCGGGCGGGGTGCGGCTGGTGTCCCCGATGACGAGCCCGGGCAGCAGCCCGCGCGCGTCCGTGGGCGTCGGGTCGACCGCGCGGCGCAGGCCCGCCCGGAGGTGCTCGGCCACCTGGGCGACCCGGCCGGCCGGGTCCACCACCGTGACCCGGGAGACCCGGAGCACCGCGACCTCCGACGCGCCCGGCTGGGCAGGTCCGAGGCGACCGCGGAGTCGGACGCGGTCGTGCCACCGCACGGCGAGGAGCGCCTCGGAGCCGTGCACCGCCACGGGTGCGTGGGCGGCGGTGGTGCGACCGCGGCCGGTCACCTCGTGGGCTGACGCCCGCAGCATGACGACCGGTTCCCGCCCAGCCCTCGGGGCGGGGGTGAACGGGTCGGAGGTCACCGTCGCCTCCATCACCACGACCGCCCGTGCGGCGGTGAGGGTGTCGAGGTCCCCGGTGGCCCGCAGGGCGTGCTGGCCGGCGCCAGCCACCTGGAGGAGCAGGGTGACGCCGACGACGAGCAGCACACCTCGCCCCCACGACCCGCGCCACCACGCCCGTCGCACCACGGCTGTCGCCACGCCTGCCCCGACGCCCACGGCCAGGAGCATGCAGACCGCCCATCGCCAGGTCGGCGGCCGGGTCAGCGTCGACGCGAGCAGGGCCCAGCCGACGAGGGCAGGGACGAGCAGGCGGAGGTCGCTGGCGCGGACGACCTCGCGCTGCCACTCCCCCGGCGTCGCCACGCTCACAGCGTCACCTTCGGGGTGATCCGCGAGAGGAGCGTGTCGCCGATGCCGCTGACCTCGCCGAGCTCCTCGACGCTCGTGAACCGGCCGTGCTCGGTGCGCCAGTCGATGATCCGCTGGGCGAGCACCGGTCCCACGCCGGGCAGCGTGTCGAGCGTGGACAGGTCGGCCGTGTTGAGCGAGACCAGCCCACCGGGGGCCGCGGCGCCTCGCGCACCGTCCGCACCACCGGCCACGCCGCCTCCCGGCGGACCGCCAGCAGCCGGCGCGCCCCACGGAGTCACCGCCTCACCCCGTCGGGGCACCTGGACCTGCTCCCCGTCGACGACGACCCGGGCCAGGTTGACCGCGGACAGGTCGGCGGTCCGGGTCGCCCCGCCCGCGGCCTGCACCGCGTCGGCGATCCGGGCACCGGCCGCCAGCCGGTAGACCCCGGGCGACGCGACCTGACCCACCACGTGGACGACGACGCCACCGGCGGCCGCGACGGGCGAGCCGGTGGGCGCCGTTGTCGCCGTGGACGATCCGCGCGTCCCTGCCGCCGAGTAGGGGACCGCCGCCGAGGGGGTGGGCGAGGCCCGCGACAGGGTGGACGTCCCCCGGACCACGCCACTCGGTGCCGCCACGCCCCCGGCGGCACCGGGTACGGCCTGGCCACCGGACCCCGCCAGCCACACCCGGACCCCGAAGACGAGCGCGACGAGCACGGCGACCGCGAGCACCGCCGTCCCCGCCGACCGGGTCGGAGCCCACCGCGCGCTGCGCAGGCTCGTGGGGAGCTCGAGGACCGGACCGCGCGGGACCTCGATCGGTCGGTGTCGTCCGTGCCCCTCGCCGTCCCCGTCGCGCTCACCGGCCGTCGACCGCGCCCCATCGCCGGCCGTCGACCGCGCCCCACCGCTGGCCGTCGAACGCGTCCCACCGCCAGCCGCCGATCGCGGCCCGCCGCCCGCCGAGCGCACCCGCGCCAGGGCTCGAGGTGAGACGGTCTCGGGTGGGCGGCGCAACGGCATACGCCGACGTTAGGAACGAGCGGGCGGCCACCCCACCTCGAGATCCGGAGCTGTGGACGACCCCGGTGACACCCGCTCGCTGTGGACGGACGTCAGCCGCTGAGCCGGGTCACCCAGATGAGGATGTTGCGTCGGTGCCGGGCCAGCACGAGCAGGGACACGAGCGTCAGCCACACGCCGACCCCTCGCTCCGTGGCGTCGTCGGCGCGGACGGCGAGGACGACCCCGATGACGACGAGCAGGGCCGTCGCGACGACGGAGGCGTCACCGAGCCGCTTGACGAACGGCAGAGCGACGAGGAACGCCACGAGCCCGGCCAGCGCAGCCCAGGGCACCACGGCGAGCATCGCCCCGAGCGAGGTGGCGACCCCCTTGCCGCCCCGTCCGTGCAGGTAGGGGCTGTAGATGTGGCCGACGACGCAGGCCGCCCCTGCGACGAGCGCGAACCACGTCCCGAGGGTGAGGAGCACGACGAGCGTCGGCACCAGGCCCTTGAGCATGTCGAGCACGCCGACGGCGATCCCCCACTTGCGGCCCAGCGCACGCCCGATGTTGGTGGCGCCCGGGTTGCCGGACCCCACCGAGGCGACGTCCACCCCCTGGCTCCGTCCGACGAACGTGGCGGGGTTGAGGCCGCCGATGGCGAAGCAGACGGCCGCGACGACCACGGCGCCGAGGACGGAGACGGGTGTCGAGGGGTTCACGGCGGCAGCCCGGGTCAGACCCGCGGACTCACCGCGATGGCCAGTGTCCCGGGGCCGACGTGCGCGCCGACGACCGCGCCCAGCTCGACCACGGAGAGGTCGCCGAGCCCGTGGATCCGGGGACGCAGGCGTTCGGCGAGCTTCTCGGCCCGGTCCGCGGAGTCGAGGTGGTGCACGGCGATGTCGACCGACTCCTGGGCTTCGGCCGCTTCCGCGGCGAGGTCCTCGAGGCGGGCGATCGCGCGCGAGGACGTGCGGACCCGCTCCAGCGGGACGATGGACCCGTCCTTGAGCCCGAGGATCGGCTTGATCGCGAGCGCCGACCCGAGCAGGGCGCTGGCCTTGCCGATCCGTCCGCCGCGGCGCAGGTGCTCCAGGGTGTCGACGTAGAACACGACCGTCGCCGCCTCGCAGCGGGCACGCACGACGGCCGCGACGTCCTCGGCCGACGCCCCACCGGCGGCGGCCTCGGCACCGGCGAGGACGGCATACCCCATCGCCATCCCCATCGAACGGCTGTCGATGACGGTCACCGGGACCGGCGAGTGCTGGGCCGCGAGCTGGGCGGAGCCGATGGTGCTCGACATGTCGGCCGAGATGTGGACCGACACGATCGCGTCGGCGCCGCCCTCGGCGAGCTCGCGGTAGACGTCGAGGAAGGCCTGCGGCGCCGGCCGGGAGGTCGAGACCGGCCGGAACGCGCGCAGCGCCTCGGCCACCTCCCCCGCGCCGATGTCGACGCCCTCGCGGTACTCCTTGCCGCCGACGACGACGTGCAGCGGGACGACGCCGATGCCGTGGGTGGCGACGAGGTCAGCGGAGAGGTATGCCGTGGAGTCGGTGACGAGAGCGGTGACCACAGCCCGAGGCTAGTGCGCGGACGGCCCCGCCGTGGTCACCACGGCAGGTCGGTCGGCGTCCCCCGCCGGTCGTCGACTGGGACCCAGCCGCTGCCCTCGACATGGTCGTAGGCGACGCTCGGTCCCTGCGCGGCGAGCGAGGCCACCGCGGCGAGCAGGCGCTCGACGTGCTCGTCGGTCGTGGCGAGGCCGGCACTGACCCGCACCGCGGTGTCGACGTCCTCGTCCGCGAGCAGGCTGTCGACGAGCAGGTGCGCGCAGAACTTGCCGTCCCGCACACCGATGCCGTGCTCGGCGGAGAGGGCTGCGGAGACCAGCGAGGAGTCGAGCCCGTCGATGGTGAAGGTCACGACCGGCGCACGGTCGGCGCCGTCGCCGAAGATGCTCCAGGTCTCGACGCCGTCGACGGCCCGCAGCCCGTCGACGAGGCGCTGGGTCAGCTCGGCCTCGTGCGTCTCGAGGGCGACGCGGTTCTCCCGGATCGCCGCGCACGCGGCGGCGAGGGCGACGGCGCCCAGGACGTTGGGCGTGCCGCCCTCGTGACGGGCCGGCCCGGTGCGCCACGTCGTCGACAGCGCGCCGACCGCGGCCGTCGCACCCCCGCCGGCGAGGTACGGCGCGGCGGCGTCGAGCCAGTCGGCGCGACCGACGAGCGCGCCGGCACCGTAGGGGGCGTAGATCTTGTGGCCGCTGAACGCGACGTAGTCCACGCCGAGGGTGTCGAGGTCGACGCGGCGGTGGCCGACGAGCTGGGCGGCGTCGAGGGCGACCCGGGCGCCGTGGCTGCGGGCGATCGCGGAGAGTCGCTCGACGGGCCAGTACTCGCCGGTGACGTTGGACGCACCGTTGAGGACGACGAGCGTGCGGCTGCCGCGGGTGCGGGCCAGGGCATCGGCGAGGAGAATCTCGGCGTCGGCGTGGGTCAGCGGGACCGGCAGGCGCGTGGTGTTCCTCGGCTCCCACGGCAGGAGCGTCGCGTGGTGCTCGGTCGCGAAGACGATGACCCGCGTCCGACGCGGAACGGCGCGGGCGAGGAGGGTGAACGCGTCGGTCGTGTTGCGGGTGAAGACGACCTCGTCGCCCTCACGGGCCCCGACGAACCGGGCGACCTCCTCGCGGGCGGCCTCGTAGTAGTGGCTCGACACCTGGCTGGCCCACCCCTGTCCGCGGTGGACGCTGGAGTAGGTGGCGGTGGCCTTGTCGACGGCGGCGACGACGCTGGCCAGGGCCGGGGTCGAGGCACCGTGGTCGAAGTTGGCGTACTCGACGAGGGTGCCGTGGCACGTGGGCACGTGCGGGGCGGCGACGACCGCCGGCACCCGGCCCGGTTCGGCGACGACCTGGCCGGGCGAGGGCACCGACCGCAGCCAGGTGCGACGGCGTTCTGGGGTGGCGGTGTGCGGGACCGAGGTGGCGATGGACATCTGGTGCTCCCTGGAGAGTCGATGGACCCTCGAGGTGCTCGCGAGTCCGCGCTTGCCGACTGCGTTGCTGCAGCCGACCAGGTCGTCACCCGGAGCACCCCACCGCGGAGGAGGGTTGCCGACCAGCAAGCCGGGGCTGAACACTGGTACTCGTGACCTTGGGTCAGGAGTGTATGCCGGTCCGCTCAGCCCTCGGGACCCTCCGTCCACCTTCCGAGACGCCGAGCCGCTGAGAACTTTCGCTTTACGTCACATAAATCGATCGGTACGATGGGCGCATGCCAGCGACGGCACGCACCTACGTCCTCCGGGCCCGGGCCGAGGCCCAGGAGGAGACGCGTCGCCGCATCCTCGCCGAGGCCAAGCAGATCCTCTTCGCCCAGCCGTTCGACGAGCTGACCCTCCCCCTCGTGGCGCAGAGGTCCGGCGTGACGACGCAGACCGTGCGCAACCACGTCGGGTCCAAGGAGGGCCTCATCGTGGCGCTGACGGAGTCGCTCGCCGAGGAGCTCACGTCGGGTCGACGAGAGGCCGCACCGACGGACACCGCCGGCGCGATCGCGACCCTCGCGGCCGAGTACGAGGCCTACGGGCACGCCGTGTCGCGGCTCCTCGCCGCCGCGGAGCAGTCCGAGGCCATGGCCGCCATGGCCGAGCGAGGACGGCGCGAGCACCGCAGGTGGCTCGAGACCACCTTCGCCGACCGGCTCCCCGCCGACCGTCGCGCCCGTCGGCGCACCCTCGCCGCCCTGTACGCCGCGACCGACGTCGGCACGTGGCGCCTGCTGCGCCTCGACCTGGGCCACTCACGACGCATGACCACGGAGGTCATGTGCGCACTCACCGAAGGAGTCCTGACCTCGCACTGAGGCCGGAAGGAGGAGTCATGCACTACCTGCTCGCCACCTGGGACGGCGGAGGCACCGTCCCCATCGACTTCGGCATCGCCCGCCGCCTCATCGCCCGTGGCCACAGCGTCACGGTCATCGGCGACCCGACGCTCGAGGCCGAGGCCGCCCGCTCTGACGCCGAGTTCGTCCCGTGGCGGCTGGCGCCCCACCGTGCCACGGCCTCGATCGAGGACGACCTCCTCAAGGACTGGGAGGTCGTCGACAACCCGTGGAAGCTCTTCAAGCGGATCTCCGAGCGCCTCATCACCGGCCCGGCCGCCCTCTTCGCCACGGAGACGGCCGAGGAGCTGGACCGGCGCCCCGCCGACGTCGCCCTCGTCGACGGCGCGATCCTGGGTCCGATGGTCGCGACGGAGGCCAGGGGCGTCCCCACCGTGGGCATCGTCCCGGGCATCTACATCATCCCGGCCGAGGGGATGCCCCCGTTCGGGCTGGGCCTCACACCGGCGAGGACCGCGCTGGGCCGCGCCCGCGACCGTGCCCTCAACGCCAGCATCAAGGCTGCGTGGCGCACCGGGCTCCCCGCGCTCAACGAGGCGAGGGCCGCGCACGGCCTGGCGCCCCTCTCCGACCCGTGGGACCAGCTGCGCTCCTGCGAGAGCGTGGTGATTCCCACCGCCAGGGCGTTCGACTTCCCCGCGACGCTCCCCGGCAACGCGCACTACGTCGGGCCGATGCTCGATGACCCGGTCTACGCCGCCGTCCCCTCACCGATCGACGACCAGCCGGACGACCCGCGGCCGCTCGTGGTCGTCGGGGTCTCCGGCAGCCACGTCAAGGGGCAGGACGCCATGCTCCGGCGCGTGGCGGCCGCCCTCGCGACGCTGCCGGTGCGTGGGCTGGTGTGCACCGGGCCCTACGTGGACCCCGCGGACGTGCCCGGCGCCGACAACGTCACGGTGGTCCGGTCGGCGCCGCACTCGGAGGTCTTCCCCCTCGCGTCGGTGGTCATCACGCACGGGGGCCACGGCACCATCATCAAGGCTCTCGCCCTCGGCAAACCGGTCCTCTGCCTGCCGGGGATCCGCGACCAGAAGGACAACGCGGTGCGCATGACGGAACGGGGCGCCGGCCTGAGGCTCAAGCCGTCGGCCGAACCAGCCCGAATCGCCGAGGCGGTCCGCCGCCTGCTCACGGAGCCCCATTTCGCGTGGGCGGCGGAGGAGCTGGGGGCGCGCATCCGCGCGGAGGTCGACGACGACCGCCTCGTCTCGCTCCTGGAGCAGCCGGCCAGCCGCAGGCACGTCGCCTGAGACCCGGGGGCAGACGGTCGCGGGCGCCGAGCGTGCCCTACGACGTCAGCCGCGCCGCAAGCCTCATCGCGTCGTAGGGCGCGTGGACCTTGACGTCGTTGTCGAAGTAGACGAAGACGTCCAGCCCGGCGCCCGCCCACTCCCGGATCCTCCCGGCCCAGCGATCCAGGGCGGCGCCGGAGTACCCGCTGGCATAGAGCTCCTCGTCACCGTGCAGCCGGACGTAGACGAGGTCACTGGTGACGTCGTCGAGCATCGGCCAGGTCCCGGCGGAGTCGGCGACGACCAGCCCGATGTCGTGCGCGCGCAACAGCTCGGCCAGCGCGGGCGACCGGAAGGTCTCGTGCCGCACCTCCAGCACGTGGCGCAGCGGCACGTCGACCGGTGCGGTGGGGTCCGGGGTGCCCTTGAGCCGCTCGGGCTCGTGGCGGGACGCCGCCCACCGGGCCGCCTCCCCGGCGCGCCTCGGCAGCAGGTCGAAGAACGCCGACAGCCGGTCGGGGTGGAAGCCGAGGTTGGGCGGCAGCTGCCACAGGAACGGACCGAGCCGGTGGCCCAGGGTCAGGACGCCGGAGGCGAAGAAGTTCGCCAACGGCACCTCGACGTCCGCGAGCTTCTTCAGGTGCGTGACGAACCGGGGACCCTTGACCGCGAACACGAAGTCGTCGGGGACCGCCTGGGCCCACGCCTGCCAGCTCGAGGCGCGCTGCAGCGAGTAGAACGAGCCGTTGACCTCGATCGACGACATCCGCTGCGCGGCGTACTCCAGCTCACGGCGTTGGGGCAGCCCGGTCGGGTAGAAGACCCCGCGCCACGGTGCGTACCGCCAGCCGGAGATGCCGATCCGGATCATGGGTCGATCCTCCACGAACACCGCGCCGCGAACACGCCTGCGACAAGGCGGTGTGGGTCAGCTTCGTGCTGCGGCGAGGGCAAGGAGCACTGAGGACCCGAGCGCCGCGACCGTCCGGAGATGGTTCCACCGCGTCCAGGCGGTGAGGTATGCCGTCCACTCGCCTTCGGTGTCCGGCGCCCCTGGCACGAGTGGGGCAAGCCGGTCGTTGAGCGGCACATTGCCCGCCCCGGTGACGACGAGGCCGGCCAGCCCGAGCAGCGCTCCGGCGACGGCCAGCCCGGGTTCGCCGACATCTCCGACCACGGCGAGGATGAGCACTGCGAGCGACCCGAGCGCGAGGACGCCCATCTTGCCTCGTGTGCCTCAGCGCGAGCCAGGGGTCGCGCTGGGGCACACGAGGCGGGGGTCAGAGCGGGACGACGTTGACGAGCTTGGGCGCCCTGACGATGACCGTCCGCACTCCCCCGGCCGTCGCCTCGACGACCTTGGGCAGGGCGAGGGCCTGCTGCCGCAGCTCGTCCTCGCTGATGTCGGCGGGCACCTCGATGCGGTCGCGGACCTTGCCCTTGATCTGCACGACGCAGGTGACCGTCTCCTCGACGAGCAGGGCCGTGTCGGCGACCGGGAACGGTGCGTGGGTGAGCGACACGTCGTGGCCCAGGCGCGACCACAGCTCCTCGGCGATGTGCGGCGCGAGCGGTGCGACCATGAGGACGAGCGGCTCCACCGCCTCGCGGGGCGCCGTGCCCAGCTTGGTCAGGGCGTTGTTGAGCTCGATGAGGCGCGCGATGGCGGTGTTGAAGCCGAGCTCGTCGAAGTCGCGGCGGACCGCGTCGATGGTCCGGTGCAGCACGCGCGAGGTGGCGTCGTCGAGGGGGGCGTCACTGACGCGCACCTCTCCGGTCTCCTCGTCGATGACGTTGCGCCAGAGGCGTTGCAGGAAGCGCTGTGACCCGACGATGGCGCGGGTGTCCCACGGCTTGCTCTGCTCCAGCGGGCCGAGACCCATCTCGTAGAGCCGCAGCGTGTCCGCGCCGTACGCGGCATACATGTCGTCCGGGGACACCATGTTCTTGAGCGACTTGCCGATCTTGCCGAACTCGCGGGTGACCGGCTGGTCGTTCCAGGTGAAGGCCGGGTGTCCGTCGTCGCCGGCGACCTCCTCGACCTCGCTGGCCTCGACGTACTGGCCGCGCGAGTCGGTGAAGGCCGGCGCCTGGATGTAGCCCTGCGCGAAGTAGGTCCGGAACGGCTCCTCGCTCGAGACGTGACCGAGGTCGAAGAGCACCTTGTGCCAGAAGCGGGCATACAGCAGGTGCAGCACGGCGTGCTCGACGCCGCCGATGTAGAGGTCGACGCCGCCCGGGTCGCGCGTCCCGGCCGGAGCACCGTTGACGGCCTCGTCGCGCGGGCCCAGCCAGTACTCCTCGGTCTCCGCCGAGACGAGCTCCTCGCGGTTCTCGGGATCGAGGTAGCGCAGGTAGTACCAGCACGACCCGGCCCAGTTGGGCATCGTGTTGGTCTCGCGGCGGTAGCGCTGGACGCCCCGGCCGTCACCGAGGTCGAGGTCGACGTCCACCCACTCGGCGACCCGGCCGAGCGGAGGCTCGGGTGAGCTCTGCGCGTCCTCGGGGTCGAAGGTGCGGGGGCTGTAGTCGGGCACGTCGGGCAGCTCGACCGGCAGCATCGACTCGGGCACTCCGTGGGCGACGCCGTCGGTGTCGAAGACGATGGGGAACGGCTCGCCCCAGTAGCGCTGACGGGAGAACAGCCAGTCGCGCAGCTTGTAGCTGATCGTCGCCTCACCGTGGCCGTGCTCGACGAGCCAGTCGATCATCGCGGCCTTGGCCTCGGCGACGGGCATGCCGTTGAGGTCGAGGGTGTCGTTGGCGGAGTTGATCGCCGGGCCGTCGCCGGTGAACGCCTCGTCCTCGGGGTGGCCCTCGGTGGGCTGCACCGTGCGGATCTTCGGCAGGCCGAAGGCGGTCGCGAAGTCCCAGTCGCGCTCGTCCTGGCCGGGCACCGCCATGATCGCGCCGGTGCCGTAGCCCATGAGGACGTAGTCGGCGACGAAGATCGGGAGCGGCGCCCCGGTGGCGGGGTTCACGGCATACGCACCCGTGAAGACGCCGGTCTTGTCCTTGCCCTCGGTCTGGCGTTCGACGTCGCTGCGGCGCGAGGCCGCCAGCCGGTATGCCGTCACGGCAGCCTGCGGGCTCGCCTCGCCACCCGTCCAGGCCGGGTTCGTTCCGTCGGCCCAGTCTCCCTGCGGCACGACGGCGTCGACGAGGGGGTGCTCGGGCGCGAGCACCATGAAGGTCGCTCCGAACAGGGTGTCCGGTCGCGTCGTGAAGACCTCGATCGGGTCCACCGTGTCCTGCGCGCCGACGATCGGGAACGCGACGCGGGCGCCCTCGCTGCGACCGATCCAGTTGCGCTGCATCGCCTTGACCTTGGAGGGCCACTGCACGCGGTCGAGGTCGTCGGCCAGCCGGTCGGAGTAGTCGGTGATGCGCATCATCCACTGGCGCAGGTTGCGCTTGAAGACGGGGAAGTTGCCGCGCTCGGACCGCCCGTCGTTGGTGACCTCCTCGTTGGAGAGCACCGTGCCGAGCCCGGGGCACCAGTTGACCGGGGCCTCGGAGGCGTAGGCGAGGCGGTGGCTGTCGAGGATGTCCGCGCGCTCGACCTCGCCGAGGTCGGCCCAGTCGCGGCCGTCGTCGGCGGGCAGCGGGCGCTCGCCCGAGGCGTACTCGGCGACGAGCTCGCTGATCGGGCGGGCCCGGCCCAGACTGCCGTCGGGACGCGGGGCGTCGCGGTCGTACCAGCTGTTGAAGATCGTGAGGAAGATCCACTGGGTCCAGCGGTAGTAGTCCGGGTCCATCGTCTCGATGGCCCGGCGGTTGTCCAGGCCCAGCCCGAGCCGGCGCAGCTGGCGGGCCATGATGACGATGTTGGCCTCGGTGGTGACGCGCGGGTGCTGACCGGTCTGGACGGCATACTGCTCGGCCGGCAGGCCGAACGCGTCGTAGCCGAGGCAGTGCAGGACGTTCTTGCCGAGCATGCGGTGGTAGCGCGAGAAGACGTCGGTGGCGATGTAGCCCAACGGGTGGCCCACGTGCAGGCCGGCCCCGCTGGGGTACGGGAACATGTCGAGGACGAGCAGGTGGCCGCCCTCGAACGACGCGACCGCCTCGGGGTCGGCGAACGGGCCGGAGGGGTTGGGCGCGTCGAAGGCGCCGCTGGCCTCCCAGCGGTCCTGCCAGGCCAGCTCGATCCGGTCGGCCAGCTCTGCCGTGTAGCGGTGCGCCGTCTCGCTCATCTCATCCTTCTGCCTCATCGGTGCTGCCCACAAAAAAGCCCCTCACGCAGGAGGGGTTCGCCGCGACGACGTCCTGGACGGACCGTCAGCGCGGCGGTGGAAGAAGCAGCAGCTGTGCCATGCCTCCAGACTATCGCAGGGCCACCGGGACCGATCCGCACCGTCAGCGTCCGCAAGGGTGGCCGAGAACCGCGCCATCATTGCGGACGCCAGCGAGCCGGCACCCGTCAGCGTCCGCAAAGGTGGTCGCGAAGCCGACCACCTTTGCGGACGCTCGCGAGGCGGGTCAGAGGCGGTCGCGCAGCCAGGCGAAGTCGGCCACGTGCTCGCCGGCGCCACCGGGCGTCTCGCACACCACGGGGGCGCCGGCGGAGCGCACCACCCCGGCGAGCAGGTCGGCGTCGATCGTGCCCGCCCCGAAGTTCGCGTGGCGGTCGGCGCCGGAGTCGAAGGTGTCGCGGCTGTCGTTGCAGTGCACGAGGTCGATCCGGCCGGTGATCGCGAGGACGTCGTCGACGACCGTCTCGAGCGGGTTGCCGCCGGCGTGGGCGTGGCAGGTGTCGAGGCAGAACCCGACCTGGTCCGACTGCGAGGCCGACCCGATCGCGTCCCAGACGCGGGCGATGCGCTCCAGGTGGCGCGCCATCGCGTTGTCCCCACCGGCGGTGTTCTCGAGCAGCAGCGGGAGAGTGAGGTCGGTCGCCTCGACGGCCTTGCGCCAGTTGTCGAACCCGACCTCCAGCTCGTCGTCCTTGCCGACGTGGCCGCCGTGCACGATGAGGCCCTTGGCCCCGATCTCGGTGGCCGCGGTGACGTGCTGCTGGAGGAGCTTGCGCGACGGGATGCGGATCCGGTTGTTGGTCGTCGCGACGTTGATGACGTAGGGCGCGTGGACGTAGAGGTCCACCCCGGCGGCCTCGGCGTCGGCACGCAGGGCCGCGGCCCCACCGGCATACCGGACCTCCGGGCCCTTGTAGCCCTGCGGGTCGCCGAGGAAGAACTGGACCAGCGTCGTGCCGCGCGCGGCGGCCTCCGCGAGCGGGTCGGTCTGGTCGACGTGTGCACCGATCGTCAGGCTCATGCCGTCCAGTCTAGGAAGCGCCGGCCAGCTCGAGGGTGCCGTCGAGGACTCGCCGGGCCGACATGAGCCGGAGGTCGTGGAGGTAGTTCTGGCGGACCGTCCACGGGGCCTTCGTCCCCTGCCTCGGGAGGAGATGCCGCGAACGCCGGACGTAGCCGGACGTCAGCCCGAACGGCGGCTCACCCTCCTCGAGGTCGACGGGGACACGGGGCGTCGCCGTCGTCGCCCCTGCCGCCGCCATCGCGTCGAGCACCGCGCAGACGTAGCGGGAGGTGAGGTCGGCCCGCAGGGTCCACGAGTTGTTGGTGTAGCCGAGGCAGACGGCGAGGTTCGGCACCCCACCGAACATCGCGCCCTTGTAGAAGTAGCGCTCGTGCGGCGCGAACGTCTGCCCGTCCACGCTGAGGCCCATCCCCCCGGCCACCTCGAGCCGCAGCCCGGTCGCGGTGACGATCGCGTCCGCCTCGACCTCCCGGCCGCTGCCCAGCCGGATCCCGTCGGCCGTGAACCGCTCCACGGTGTCCGTGACGACCGAGGCCCGTCCGCTGCCGATCGCGGCGAAGAGGTCGCCGTCCGGGACGATGCACATGCGCTGGTCCCACGGCGCGTATGCCGGCGTGAAGTGTGCGCGGACCGCCTCCTCCCCCACGAGGTCGGCGTTGATCCTGGCGATCCCGCGCCGGACGGCGCCGGGGAACCGGCGGCTCACCTCGTAGAGCGCGACGTTGGTGAGGAGGTTCCTCGCCCGGATCACGCGGTGGGCGGCCCGCCCCGGGAGCGCGCGCCGGAGCGCCCTGCCGACCCGGTCGGTCCCCGAGCGGGGCAGGACGTAGCCGGGGCTGCGCTGCAGCATGGTCACGTGCGCGGCGCCCCGCTCCACGAGGGCGGGGACGAGCGTGACGGCGGTCGCGCCCGACCCGATGACGACGACGCGCCGGCCGGTGGGGTCAAAGCCCTCGGGCCAGGCCTGCGGGTGGATGACCGGGCCGGCGAAGTCGCCGCGACCCGGGAAGTCGACGACGTGTCCGGCGTCGTGGGAGAAGTAGCCGGTGCACAGGTAGAGGAACGCCGCGGTGTGCTCGACCCGCCCCTGCGAGGTCTCGGCCGTCACGGTCCACCGGCCGGTGCCGGTCGAGAAGGCCGCGTCGACGACGCGCTGCCCGTGGTGGATGTGCTCCTCGACGCCGAAGTCCCGGGCCGTGTCACGGATGTAGTCGCGGATGCGCGCGCCCGAGGCGAGCACGCCGGACTCGGTCCACGGCCGGAACGGGTACGTGAAGGTGACGACGTCGGAGTCCGAGCGCACCCCGGGGTAGCGGAACAGGTCCCACGTCCCGCCGACCGCCGCGCGCGCCTCGAGGACGGCGAACGACCGGTCGGGGCAGAGCTGCGCGAGCCGGCAGGCGGCGCCGACCCCGGAGAGCCCGGCACCCACGACGAGGACGTCGACGTCGAGGCTCTGCATCGGTGGGGCTCCGTGGGTGGCGGGGGTACGCGGACCACCTCATGACATCACGACCGACCCACGCCCGACACGCCCGTGGCCCGGTAGCGTCGTGGCACCGGGCGCCCACCGACCAGAGCGCCGAAGGATGTGCGTCGCCATGACGAACGGGTCGACGGTGTGGCGGGACCGGCTGGCCAACGTGCCGGTCCCCGAGCAGCACGCCGTGCCGCTCGTGGCGGCCGCGCTGGCCGAGCGGGTGCGGCGCCTGCGGCTCCCCGGCCCTCCCGCCGCGTGGCGAGCGCCCGGCCTCGTCCTCATGGTGTCCGGTGCGGTGCTGGCCACGCGGGCCTGGCGCGAGGTGCGCGACGTCCGGCTCGCCGACCCGGACCGGCTGGTCTCCACCGGCCCCTATGCCCGCTCCCGCCACCCGATGTATGCCGCCTGGGCCCTCGGGCACCTGGGCTGGGCGCTGCTCGCCCGCTCCGGTTGGGCGCTCGGGGCGTGGCTGCCGGCGGTCCTCGCCGTGAGGCACCAGGTCGAGGCCGAGGAGAGCGAGCTCCGGCGCCGGTTCGGACCGGCCCACGCCGCCTACGCCGAGGCCGTGCCTCGCTGGGGCACCCCGCGCTGGGGCGCCCCGCGGTGG
>NZ_AVPL01000061.1 GCF_000768695.1 Knoellia aerolata DSM 18566 | reverse complement strand
ACGGGGTCCCTTTTCAGCCGACGTTGACACCAACCCCACACCCGACACCCAACACGCGGCAGAACCACCCCGCGAAGCCGCACCCATACGTCACAACAACCTCGGAACCCTCGACCCGCCAAGAGCCTGGTGGCAGTCCGGAGCCGGCCCGCCAGCCTTCCACGGCCTCGCGGAGCCGCCCTCGAGAGGCGCCGGTGCGGGCGATTGTCGGCGACCCACGCCCAGTGACGCCATGGCTTCGACGGGTGGGGTCGCTTCACCCAACTCGAGGTCGGGCAGCCGCCTTTCGCAAATTGGCCACGGGCAATGGCCGAGATCCGCACACTGTTGTGAGAGGCGCCGGAGGTGGTCGCCAGGAGGTCGGGTGACGCAGCGCATGAACAGGACCGGTCGTTGTCTCGCGGCGTGATCCACCAGCTCAGCGAGCTCCTCCTCGCCATGTCCGGCGACGGAACTCCTGTCGCACCGGCGTTGATCGTCAATGCCGCTGCGTCCGCCGTCCCACACTGTCGGCATGCCGGCCTGACGCTCCTTCGGGCCGAACGAGGCCCCACCACCTTGGCGGCCTCGGACGGCTTGGCCGAGAAGGTCGATGCCCTTCAATACGAGCTAGGCGAAGGCCCCTGCCTCGACGCGGCCACCGGTCCGGCAGTGCTGCTGTCCGACGACCTCGGGCTTGACGACCGGTGGCCGAATTTCGGACGGCAGTGCGTGGGGACAATCGGAATGCGGAGCATGCTCAGCCTCCGACTCCCCATCGGCGGGGCAGACCACGCTGCGATCAGCTATTACGCCAGCGACGAAGCTGCCTTCACCGAGGATGACATCATCGTCGCGTCGGTCCTCGTCCCGCTCGCCGCCTTGTCAGTCGAGGCGGACCTTCGCGAGGCTGACTGCCGAAACCTCACCAACGCGCTGCAGTCCAGCCGCCAGATCTCGATTGCTGTCGGCATACTCATGACAACGCAAAGACTGCCGGAAGTCGAGGCCTTCGAGGCGCTTCGAGTAGCGAGCATGCACCTGAACACAAAACTCCGCGTCGTCGCCGAGGAGGTAACACTGACCGGCGAATTGCCGTCGAAGCACGTCGGCCGCCCATAGGAGCGGCGTCATATCCGGCAGATTCCTGTAGTGAGCGACGACAACCCCAACGTCCTACCGACGTCCGCCGTCGCAAAGGCGACACCTCCCGCGACGACGATGCATGACCGAAGGCCCCAGCGCGTTGAGCCTCCAAGGCGGGTACGTACGCGAGGGCGAACGACAACCAGACCGCACGATGCAGATTTGCCACGTTTGTCAGACCGCCATCAGCCAAACTTCACCTCCGCGAGTACTGGGCAGCTCGCTGCAGGGCGGGTTGCCTTTGGTGCAGCTCCGGGCCCACTGACCTTGTCCTGTGTGACGGGTCGGGCAATGGCCTGCGCGATGGCGTCGTCGCGGCTATGGCTGCCGCCGCCAAAAGGCTTGACCTGGCATCCACTGTGTGGATGTTGTGACTAATGGCTTCCCGGATCGGTGCGGGCGGTGGGATGTCGCGACCCGCGGTGACGTCAGCCGGGTCGAGCCAGGATTGCTGCGGACTGGCCGAGACACCGGATCCAGGAACGCCGGCGAGCCGGGTGAGGAGCTGCTGCGCACCGCGAGCGCTGACGCGGGTTCCATCGTGCAACGCTGCGTCGAGCAGCAACGCGGACTTGTGGTGCGGTGCCACCAGGGCGCCAGCCAGGGTTCGCGCGGTGGCAGCCACATCGATGCGCGCGGCGATCGTGGCCGGTTCAGCCACCGACGTGCCGTCCAGTACCAGCTCGGTGAGAGCGTGGACGAGCTCGGCACCCGCCGAGCGCAACTGAACGGTCGCGGCGCGGTGCCGGTTCGCGGTCAGGTCGCGAAGGGTCGAGTGCAAGAAGCCCCACGCCGATTCGGCTGCCGTCAGCTGTGGTTCGAGCTGCGTCGAGTCGAGATGCGTGTCAGCAATGTCAAACATCGAGGCAGCGTTGAGGACGACACGAGTGACAGCCAAGAGGGAGGTCTGAACACGGGTCAATTCGACCAGTGTGGCCATCGACGGTGACCTGGCCATCGCGCGGTGAGCCGCGACGTCCCAGTGGACAATGGCGGTGCTCAGCCGGTCCGCTACTGGAGACTCCCGGTGCTCGCCTCCGAGGGCCTCGGGGAAGTATCGGTAGACCTCGGCGCCGGCCACCTGTTCGAACGCGTCCAAGCGGCTCAGGGCGACGCTCAACGCGCTCGCCTGTGCGCGCCGCTGCCGTGCACTGACCGCGTCGGGGCGGGCCTTCATCTCTCTTGCCTGAAGGGCGCCGGACATGGAGCGCACCGCGACGGTGAGCGCGTGAGAACCGACGTACAGAGTGTGCAGGATCCGGGTTCGGGCGGCGTCGGCGTCAGCCACGAGCACGGGAGCCGGGGTGTCAGCGGTTCGCAGGTACCGGCGCACCAGGTCGTGAGCGCGCAGCAGGTTCTCCGCCACATTCTGGAGCTCGTCATCAGCAGGGCCAGGCCCGGGCCAGGGACGTCGCCGTAACTGGGCGTCCATGGCGGTTGCCATCAGGTGCAGTCGCTCCCCCACCAGGTCCGCAGCCTCTTCGCCCGGCCGGACCACGCGCTGCGCCGTCGGCAGGGCACCGAGCAGTTCGTGGGCGGCCTGCACGACTTCCGGCCACGAGCGGACCATGGCCGCCGCCTCAAGCGCGTCGGGGTTCGCGAGCATGCCCCGGGTGGCCAGGTCGCAGTCCACCAAGAGCTCCCCAACGCTGCGTCGGTCCGGGACCCTCACGTCGTGACGGCCTCGGTTAGGTCGATCAGCCATCGCACCGATGCGGCGATCGACTCCGGCAAGGGGCCTTCTGCCGTTTTCTCTAAGGCTTCGCGTGCGGCCGTCGCCGATGCCACCAAGCCTCCAGCTTCGACGAAAGGACCATCGAAGGCACTGTCGGTCATCAGATCCCGCACTTCGCCGGCCAAGTGCTCGGCGTGGCACGAGATGACGTGCAGCCGGACATCGCGGGAGGTCTGGGTCGCCCGGGACGCGTCGTCACCAAGGGCGACCAGGGCGCTCACGAGGTCGCCGAGGACCGTATCCCGCTCAGCGCCGCGCACCAAGAAGCGGGCGGGTGTGCCGGTGCTGGGCTGTGTGCTCATGTCTTCCCTACGCCAGTGAGTCAGCTGTTGCGGGCCACGCCGGGTGATACCGGCGCCTTGGCGATCGACACCCTGAACCAACAGTGGCGCGGAAGGACAGGGTCAGTTCGAATCTTGTGGATCGACGCCGCGCACCAACGCCCCGAGGAATGAAGAACGGATGGGAGGGAGGCGGGCGTCGCTACGTGGCACAGACGCATGGCGACACCCGGGCCGGTACTCAGTGGTGTCGCGGACTCCCGGATGGCGCAGCAAGTGGGGGCGCACCCGGCCCACGACGCCTCACTCCGGCTTGGTCAAGCGCCCGCCGGACTGCCGCCTGCGTGCGATCGGTGAGCTCCGCGAGTTCGCGCAGCGAGCGGCCCGCCGCGTACTCACGACTCACATATTCGAGCAGCACACGACGTTGCTCCGGTGTCTGCCGGATGATGTTCGTCCCCCGAAACTGAGGCAACGGCTCGAGGACAGGACGTCCGGGGTATGCCATCCCGCCACGGTAGCGAGCACGACGCGTCGGCACCGGCGCAGAGCACGGAGACACATCACGCCAACCCGACTCATCGCCCTCCACTCCGCTCCAGCCCGATGCCGACTCGGGTGCCAACCGCCCCGGCCAGGCTGCCTCCGTCAGGCTGACCGAACCACCACACCCAGCGGAGCGCCTCAGCCGAGATCAGCCCTCCCATGTCGTTTGGCGCCGCGGGCTGCCCGCACCGCTCCCGCGTTGTGGCCGACCCCAGCCCAACCACTCTTTCTCCATGTCACGTGGGACCCGCGATGGCGTTCACCACACCACGGGGCGAAGCCGTGGGGCCACCGACCCCGAGGCAACTCGAGGTCCACGTGACATCCATTCGCCCCAGCCGCGACGACTTCCCCCGGCCCGCCCTCGCCACACCTCGGCTCGACGGAGCACATGCTCCCCGCGAAAGTTCCTCCTCCATCGACTCGGACTCCCGTGGCCGTCAGCGTGAAAACGTCGTCGACTGCACACCTCATGCATTCCGGGTCGTAGGGCCTGGGGACGAGATGGCCCCCGGCTGGTTCCCCGGTGGCGTAGGGATGCATGACGATGGGCGTCCACAAGCTCACCGCCGGGACCGGGTACACGTACCTGACCCGGCAGGTCGCGACGCACGACCGCGCCGGTGGACCGCGGACCTCGCTGGCGTCGTACTACACCGAGCGCGGTGAGACCCCGGGCCGATGGGTCGGCGCCGGGGTGGCCGGAATCGACGGCCTGGCAGTCGGGGACGAGGTCACCGCGGAGCAGATGCAGGCCCTGTTCGGCGCCGGGTTGCACCCGTTGGCCCAACAGCGTTCGGAGCGCCTCGAGGGCCCGGACCTGACCGAGGCCGACCACCGTGCGGTGACCCGGCTCGGGGCGCCGTTCAAGGTGTACGGGGGCGAGGTCCCCGCGTTCCAGGTCGAGGTCGCCCGGCGGATCGAGGACCACGCCGCCGCTCTGGGTCACCCCCGCGACTACCCCGTGCCCGCTCAGGACCGGGCACGGATCCGCACCGAGGTCGCGACCGAGCTCTTCCGGGAGCAGCACGGCCGTGACCCGGCCGATGCCCGTGAGCTGTCTGGGGCCATCGCCACGCTGTCCCGGCCGCGCACCACGGCGGTGGCCGGGTACGACCTGACCTTCTCCCCCGTCAAGTCGGTGAGCACCCTGTGGGCGATCGCCCCACCGGCGGTCGCCGCGCAGGTCGAGCTGGCCCACCACGACGCCGTCGCCGACGCCCTGCGCTTCCTCGAGAAGCACGCTCTGTTCGCCCTGGAGGGCGCCAACGGGGTCCGTCAGGTCGACGTCACCGGTCTGGTCGCCGCCGCGTTCACCCACCGCGACTCCCGCGCCGGGGACCCCGACCTGCACACCCATATCGCGGTCGCGAACAAGGTCCAGACCCGGACAGGGAAGTGGTTGTCCATCGACGGACGGATCCTGTTCAAGGCCAACGTCACCGCGTCCGAGACGTACAACACCTCCCTCGAGGCGCACCTGCGCACCCGCCTCGGACTGCGGTTCGAACCTGGCGATTCCGGCACCACGGCTGACCGGGACAAGCGTCCGGTCCGCGAGGTCGTCGGGGTCGACCCGCGCCTCACCAACCGCTGGTCCACCCGCCGCACGAGCATCGAGACGCGCCGCAGCGAGCTGGCGGCCACGTTCCAGACCGACCACGGCCGGCCGCCGACGGCAGTGGAGGCGATCCAGCTCGCCCAGCAGGCGACCCTGGAGACCCGTGATGCCAAGCACGACCCCCGCACGGTGGCCGAGCAACGACAGGTGTGGCGAAAGCAGGCCGAGGAGGTCCTCGGGGGCCCGAGCGGTGTCGCCGCGATGCTCGGGAACATGCTGACACCGGGGCGGACCACTGAGCACGTGAGCGTCGATGAGGCGTGGGTCCGGGCCACGGCGTTGCAGGTCCGGGACGAGGTGCAGGCCCGCCGCGCGACCTGGCAGGTCTGGCACCTCCGGGCCGAGGCGGAGCGTCAGGTCCGCACCGCGGCCCTGCCCGCCGAGCACGTCGAGGCCGTCGTCGACATCGTCACCGACCACGCCCTCACCGTCTGCTCGGTGCGGCTGACACCAACCGGCGACGGCGTGCCCGAGCCGTCCATGCTGCGCCGCGCCGACGGGTCCAGTGTCTACGGGGTCGCCGGGTCAGCCCTGTTCACCAGCAGGGAGGTCCTCGCCGCCGAGACTTCCCTCGTCAAGACTGCAGGCATTCGCGACCGGCACCGCGCGAGCCTCGAGGCGCTGTCAGTCACCCTGCTCGAGCTCGCTGCCAACGGGACGACCCTCAACGCCGGGCAGTCCGTCCTCGTGCGCGACATGGCAACCTCCGGGGCGCGGCTCCAGCTCGCCATCGCCCCGGCGGGTGCCGGGAAGACCACCGCCATGCGCGCTCTTGCCGGGGCGTGGACCGAGGACGGCGGCACCGTGATCGGACTCGCCCCGTCCGCCGCCGCGGCGTCCGTCCTGCGGGAGCACCTCGACGCCACCACCGACACCCTCGCCAAGCTCATCTGGTCCCTCGACCACGACGACCTTCCTGACTGGGCACGCGCCGTCGGGCCGCGCACCCTGGTCGTCATCGACGAGGCCGGGATGGCCGACACGCTCACCCTCGACGCCGCCGTCCGCTTCGTCACCGCCCGCGGTGGGCAGGTTCGCCTCGTCGGGGACACCCAGCAGCTCGCCGCGATCGGGGCGGGCGGGGTCCTGCGCGACATCGCCACCACACACGGTGCGCTACACCTGTCCGAGCTGATGCGCTTCACCGACCCCGCAGAGGGCGCTGCGTCGTTGGCCCTGCGCGACGGCCGGCCCGAGTCGCTCGGGTTCTACCTCGACCACGGTCGGATCCACGTCGGCGACCTCAGCACGGCAGCCCGGGACGCGTTCACGGCGTGGGCAACAGACCGCGCCAACCACCGCGACACGATCATGCTCGCCCCGACCCGTGAGCTCGTCGCCGAGCTCAACCAGCGTGCGCAGGCCCATCGCCGGATGGAGTCCCCTGGCGGTGGCGGACACGACGCGGGCGCGCGGCTGGCCGACGGAACCACCGCCTACGTCGGTGACACCGTGCTCACGCGCACCAACAACCGCCGGCTCAGGCTGAGCACGCACGACTGGGCCAAGAACGGCGACCGGTGGACCGTGCGGGCCGTCTCCCCCGACGGGGCCCTCACGGTCGAGCACAGGCGCACCCGGCGGCAACTGACCCTGCCTCCCGGGTACGTCGCCGCCTCCGTCGAGCTCGGGTACGCCACCACCACCCACGCTGCCCAAGGCATCTCCGTCGACACCATGCACGGGCTTGCGACCGGGAGCGAGACCCGACAGCAGCTCTACACGATGCTCACCCGCGGAGCTGAAGCGAATCACCTCTACCTGCAGGTCGCCGGCGACGGGGACCCGCACGCGGTCATGCGCCCGGACCACCTCCACCCGATGACCGCTACCGAGATGCTCGAGGGCATCCTCGCCCGTGACGGCGTCTCGACGTCGGCGACCAGCACGCAACGCGAGCACGCCTCTGCCGCAGCACGGCTCGGAGCCGCCACAGCCCGGTACGTCGACGCCCTCCACGTCGCGGCCGAGCACCACCTCGGACCAGAAGTGGTCGCCGCAATCGATACGGGGGCCGACCAGGTCGTTCCCGGCATTGGCGAGGACCCCTCTTGGCCCATCCTGCGCGCCCACCTCGTCCTGCTCGCCACCACCGGTGGCGACCCCCTCGTCGCACTCCGGTGCGCGGCGTCCTCACGCGAGCTGGACACGGCCAGCGACCAGGCCGCGGTCCTGGACTGGCGCCTCGACGACATCGACCCGCGCCGCAGCGGCACTGGCCCCCTTCGCTGGCTGCCCGAGATCCCTCTGCCTCTGCGCGCGGACGAGCGCTGGGGCCCCTACCTCGCCGCCCGGTCGGACCTCGTCAGCGCCGTCACCGCCGAGGTGCGCGAGGCTGCGGCCACTACCCGCGTTGACGCCCCCGCATGGTCGAGTGCCTCCCACCTTGCGCCTGACCCGGACCTCCTCGCCGACCTGGCCGTGTGGCGCGCCGCGACCGGCGTCCCGGACAGCGACCAGCGCCCGACCGGACCCCAGCGCTTCGGCAGAAGGAATGCCTTGTGGCAGCAAGGCCTCGAGCACCGCCTCGGGGCCACCCACAACCCGGCCCTGGCCGCATGGGTCAACCGACTCCACATCCTCGCCCCGGCCAGTCGCGGCGACGTCTTCACCCCCCAGCTTGCCGCCCGGCTCGCCGCGATCGCACGCTCCGGCGTCGACACCCGCGCCCTGCTCGACACCGCCCTGGCCGCCCCACTCCCGGACGACCACGCCGGATCCGCGCTCTGGTGGCGCATCAGCCGTCATCTCGTGCCGGCCGTCGCGAACCGGGTAGACGAGGACGCCCTCGCGCCCACCCCCCTCTGGGCGGCCCGGCTGCCCCACACGCTCGGCGAGCAGCGTGCCGCAGCGGTGCAGTCCAGCCCGTGGTGGCCTGCCCTCATCGCCGTCACCGACCATGCCCTCGCGCGCGGCGCAGACCTCGACGACCTGCTGTCCATCGCCGAGGACGCCCACGACGCGGCCGACATCGACCCCTGCGGAGCCCTCGTGTGGCGGATCAGCCTGCTGACCGACCCCACGCCTCCCGACCCGGACACGGGCGCTCCCCCACCGGAGGGACAGGAGGACGAGCTGGAGTGGATTCCTCCGACCATGCCCGTCGGCGACGTCCCGCACGCCAGGCACCATAACGCTGGCATATCCGCCGCGGGTCCCAATGCGCTGGACGACCTTCACGCGACGCTGACCGCAGCAGCCCTGACCCGCACCAGCATGGGGGTTCTCGAGCCCTCGCCGGTGGACGTCGAGGCGATGGTCGCGCACGCCGCCGAGTGGGACGACGCCCCTTTCAGCCCGGATCGTGCCACCCATCTCCATGAGCTCGCGCGGGACTACTACGCGCGCCTCCTCGACGCCGGCTGGGCCGGGCCCTATTTGCGCGACCGGCTCCGCGCCGACCACGCCCCGACGGGTTCCGGATATGCCCCGCCCGGCTGGACCCACCTCGTCACGCATCTACGAGCCCACGACGTCCCCGACGCCGAGATGCTCGCCGCCGGGCTGGCCACCCGCGCCCGCACCGGCACGCTCGTCGACCGGTTCCGGGACCGCCTCGTCCTACCCATCACCGTCGACGGGGAGGTCGTCGGGTTCGTCGGACGCCGCCACCCGCACGCCGGTGACGAGCACGGACCGAGGTACCTCAACACCCCCACCACCGTCCTGTTCCGCAAGGGTGAGGTGCTCTACGGGGCCGACCACCCACACCTCGACACCGGCGCCATTCCCGTTCTCGTCGAGGGCGCCCTTGACGCTCTCGCCGTGACGACCGCCTGTGCCGGTCGGTTTGTCGGCGTCGCCCCGTTGGGTACTTCGCTGACCCAGTCCCAAGCTCGACTTCTCTCGACCCGGCATCCGTCGCCGATCGTCGCGATGGACGCCGACCCGGCGGGCCGAGTTGCCGCCGAGCGTGCCTACTGGCTCCTCGCCCAGCACGCCGCGTCACCACGCCATGCCGCACTCCCCGCTGCCACCGATCCGGCCGCTCTCCTTCACCACCACGGACCGACCCACCTCGGGAGGATCCTTGAGGCGGCAAGCCCGTTGGCCGAGGAGCTGATGGATCGACGCCTCCGAGGGCCGCGCCGGTCCACCGTTCTGATGGAGGTGGCGGCCGTGATCGCTGCTGATACCCCCGATGTGTGGATGGCCCGCGCCCGAGCTGTGACCAGTCGCCTCGGGGCCGACTCTGCAGCAGTGTTGGCCACCCTGCGTGACGTTGCCACGGCCTGGAATCGTGACCCGGCGTGCGAGGCGCAGGCGCAGCTGTTGCGGATGTCGCGGTCCCTCACCGCGCCGCCATCAAGCAGGACCGGTCCTGCTGACCCGGAGGCCCAAGACGCGTCGCGACACGAAACGGCCTTCGCGTGGACATGGACAGCACATCACCGAGGCGGCATCGGCTCTAGCCCCGTTGATGCGGAAAGACGGACCGCCGGATCAGTTCAGGCATATGGAACTGGTCGATGAGATCTCCCAGCGTGCCGGGCGACCAAAGCGGAGGGTCGGTGTCGATTCCATGCGGCGCGAGGCTGCTGGGTCGTCGGTGGCCCTCGGTTGAGGCACTCCGTCCGTGCCGTGGCCACCGGAGGCGGCGCGCAACGCCTTGGGTTACTGGGCGGCGTCGTACGCCTTCAGCACCTCTGCGCTGATTCGGCCGCGGTCGCTCACGGGATGGCCATTCTTCCTGGCCCATTCGCGCACCGCCCCGTGATCCGTGCGTGGCTTGCGCCGGGAAGCGCTGCGAGCTGTCTTCGCGCGTCCTTGGGACGTGCCTTGCTCGGTGGCCTTGACGATGTAGGGCTTGAGCGCCTTCTCAAGTGCTGCGCGGTTCTTGGGGCTGAGGTCGATCACCCAGGTTCGGCCGTCGAGACTGAACGAAACTTCCTTCGCATTGTTCGATCCGTCGAGGTCATCGGTGATCGTCACCGTCGTCTGCTTCGCCATAACGGGAATGATCCTGCCAACCGGACGAGAATGCCAGGAACGTGGCTCGCCAGAGATGAAGTGAGGTGCCGCGCGCCCCTGCAACTCTGTGCGATCTGTCGGCACGAAGAGCGACAGTGACGTGGACACGACGTTCGACTGGCAGAGCTATGTCTGGGCACTTCATGAAACACAAAGTGCCCGAATGCGTACCCGGGAAGCCGGCCAGCCATCTCGAGACGCACACCAGGCCTCTCCAGGAGGCGGCTGGGGAGCGCGCCGGGCCTGGGAAGCCGTGACCACAGGCAGGTCACACGTCGCATTCCGTGCCGCGGCGGGGGCCGGGCGCCACGGATGCTCATGGCGACGGGGACCCTACTTCGGCCATGCCACGCGGAGTCATCCAGCTGGTTTGCCGACGGCCCTCTCCACCGCGCCTATGCCCTCTTCGCGCAAGTGCCGGACGAAGTCCCTGAAGGCGTTCTGAATGCCGTAGACCCGTATGCCCAGTGGTGCCTCGATGGGCTCCTTGAGCTCGCTGGCCATGTCGAGCAGTTCCTGGGCGATGGTGGTTCGGACGGCTTCGTCGACTGCCGCACGAGTCTGTGGGCCGAGTTGTCCCCAGCGCCATTCCAGCTCTGCTCGGGTGCCGTCAGCCCGGCTGTACGAGGGGTTGGCGCCCGGGACACGGCTCTCGCGGGGAACGTACGCCCGGGCGGCGAAGCCCTGGGTCCCGAGGGCCGTACGGATCGCGTCCGCCTTCTGCGCCAACGAGACAGTGCCGCTGCCAAGCCGGCGGCCGGCGCCTCGTACCCGTTCGAGGTCACGCAGTGACGCAATGACCCCGGCGGTCGCCATGGCCTTGGTCTCGGGTCCATAGGGAATGCGTCCAAGGTGGCCGTCCCCGACCGCCCGCCAGGCGTACCCGCCCAAGACCGCGCGGCCGTCCGGGCCAACATCCGATACGACATTCAGGCCCTTGTTGTCCCGGTCATGGAGCGCCAACGCGACGATGTCGCCCAGCGAGAAGGAGCTCACCGCCTCCCCACCCAGGACTCTGATGCGATCTCGCATGGTCGACTTCGTCACCCACCCCATCCACCACAACAGGGGCGGAAGCTGATGACGGGCGTCGAGTCGTTCGAAGAGGTATTGGGCCATGTACGCGACGAAGGCGTCCGAGGGCCCGGGCTGGTGCCGTGCATACCAGTCGCGGATGTCGCGCCGGGGCGTGCGCACGTGGCCTGCGGCGAACATGTCGGTGAGAAAGTGGGCGGCGAAGGCATCCTTGGTCAGGGCGCGGCGCCACAGCTTGTCGTCGGAGGTCTGCCCTGACTCGAGAGCATCGGCCAGCGCTTGACCGTGCCAGCCGGCGTACGTCTGCCACGCCGTGCCACCGGCCGCGAAGTGGGAGAGGTTGCGACTTGCGAGCAGGTGATACCGATCCACGACCCGATCCGCGGTCTTGGCGTCGACGCTGGGTTCGGGGATCCCCTTCTTCTTGAGCGCGAGGCAGTGCCACCTCGCCCACTCCAGCTCTTCTCGGCCGCCAGAGGTTCGTCCGAGGTCGCGCATCTGCTCGTACGTCTCGTAGTAGTCGCCGGCCAGGCTCACAACATCGCCGAAACTCAGGGCCCGAGGCGGGTTGCCGAAGGGAATGCTGGACGACTCCCGACCGGAGCCGGTGTCGCCGATGTCCTTGTGCTCGGAGCCGGCGAACTCGGCGGAGTCGAGGACGCGACCCTCCATCTCCTCAGCACCGGAGAGTGCGGGGGGGCCGCCTGCCTCCTCTGTCACGATATCGGCCAGCTTCTCCCGCTCGAACTCGTCGTCCCAGATGGGGGTGAGGTCCTGCTCGGTGGTTGTGCCGTTGTCCCGGACACCATCCCAATGAGCCGGTCCGTCGGAATCCTCCGGTTGGTCGCCCGCCGGCCCGTCGGTCAGGTCGTCGGCTAGCTCGTCGACGGTCTCGGTCGCTGCTGGGTTGCGCTGGTCCTTGCGCGGAGCGTAGAGGTCACCGAGCGACCGGTGGTACGGCAGCAGGCAGTGCCCGATGAGGAGTCGTCGCAGCGATCGTTCCTGCTGATCGGTGGTCTTCAGGGTGCGGGCGTGGGCGAGCCCGTCCTCCAGTGTCCGGATGACGCTGCGGATGGTCTCCAACTGCTCGGTGACCGCATCCCGCTCCGCGTCGTCCTTGGTGGTGGGGTTGGTCAAGGAGTCGAGGGCCCTCAACCGCGACTCGAGCCGCGGGACACCTTCCCGGTAGGCCTCGAGCTCATACAACGTGGTCCTCTCGTAGGTGTTGGGCCGCCCCCGGTCGAGGAACTGGCGGATGTGCACTGCTTCGTGGCGCAGCACCGTCTCGAGGGTGACCGCATTCTTGTGCGCGGTGCTCGCCACATAGATGCTCTTCGGGGAGTTGGTCCACGCGTCATAGCTGAGCTCTCGGACCGCCTCGGACGGCACGGTCTCGTATTCGGCGATGCGTACCCCACTCAGCAGCTTGTCCTTGCCGTAGGCCGTGTTCCACCAGGTCTGGGCTCGCTTGACGAGGTCCTGCGGTGCGTCCTCGGTGTCGTCCGGCACCTCCCCGGAACCGTCGACTTCTTCGCTGGGGCGCGGCTTGGCGTCGGGGCCCCATACTTCGGCGGTCCTCGCGGGTAGGGAGAAACCGAGGGCGAGGTCGGTGTCTGACAGAGAACCCGCCTTGGGCACGTACCACCGCCATGACGGTCCGGGCTTTCCTGCGACGGTGCTCAACCCGAATGCGGCCCCGCGCAGGTGCACCTTGCTCTCGCGCGCCACGTCGTCCTGTCCCGTGCTGAAGTCCTTGCCGTAGTGGCCACCCTCGAGGAAGCTCAGGACGTTGGCGAGCACCCAACCCCGGTACCCGGGCACCGGCCGCAGGGTGGCGTCGGTCATCTGCCGCTCGAGGTCCATGATGCGGTCCGCCATCAGCCCCCGGTACACGACACCTCCGACTCCACTGCGGTCTTCTCCGTCTTCGCCCTCACCCTGACGACCGCCGCGTCCTCGTGTGGCGGCCAGGGAACCACCGCTCGAGAGGGCGCTCATGGTGGCCGTGACGAAGAAGTGGTACCAGTCCCCCGGATCCTGCGTGCCGAACTCCCTGTCCGAGAAGAGCAAATAGAAGATCGAGACGACGTCTCGCCCCTTCCCCCCGTGGTAGTACCTCAGTCGGCCAGCCCGGTGGATCACCGCAGCGGTGTAGGTCTTCTGGCCGTCCGAGTATTCGCCTTCCGTACCGGTCGCCCGCCACGTGATGGCTGCCCCCTCCCGGACGAATGCCTTCGCGACGTTGTGACACAGCAAGGCCGCAACACCGGGGTTCCCCGCAGTCTCCACCGCCAACGCGAAGAAGCGCGTCGTCGTGAGCGGGCTGGCCCCACCCCGCCAGTTGGCCAGCACCCGATCGCGCAGGCTCCGCCCCATGGACAACAAGGGCACGCGGGTCAGGAACCGCTTCGTGTATTCCGCTGGTACGCGTGAGTCGTTCTCGTACTGGCTGAGGAAGACGGCGAGCTGTACCGGGTCAACCGCGCCCACCTGAAGCCGACTTCGCAGTCCGGGGCGCACCTCCGCGTCCCGGATGGTCCGCCACTCCCGCGCTGTCGCGCTTCCCGCCCGAAGGACCACCCCGGTCAGTGAGGGGTGGCGGGCGTAGAACAGCGCGTTGGTGATCTGGTTCTCGGAAAGCCCCTGCTGGACGAGCCTGTCGAGGTCGGCATCGTCCTCGGCATCGACCGCCGAGTCGTCCGACGCCGGGTTGGCCGGTGCAACAGTGGTGTCGTGGGGGGGGCGCGGCCTGAGGATGAGCTGGTCGAAACCGAGTCGCCCTTTGCTGGCCAGTTCCCGCAGGCTGGTGTCGTCCAGGTTGACACAGCGGCCGCCAGCCCGGCGTCCCAAGGTCATTTCCAGCAGAAGGTCCCCCGTTTTGGCGTCGCGGGGCGCACTCTGCCCGGGTCGAGCAATCACGTCATACCTGCGCGTGATCGTCAGCGAGATCGGTCCGGAGGGACGATAGACGAGCTCACGGAGGGCCACCGCGGGCTCGTGGGTCAAAATGGGGTCGGTGGGCATGGTCAGTCCTTCTGTTGTCACGGCCTGATCCGCTACTCGCATCAGGCGGCCGACGGCCTTGGTGAGTCGGAGGGTGTCCAGGTAGCCGTGTCCGAGCCTGGGCTCAGGCCATGTCGAGGGCTCTGTCTGGCATGTGGCGAGGACAACCGCCCTGAGCCGGCGCGCCGTCATTCGGTCCCCGGCCAGCTCGAGGCACAGTGCCACGCTGCCGGTGACGTGCGGCGCGGCCATGCTCGTCCCGGACTTCCGCACGAGGAGTCCCTCATTGCGGTCTGACAGTGCGGGTGCGGAGCGCGCGGCTAGCACGTTCACGCCGGGCGCCACCAGGTCGGGTTTCGGTCGGCCATCGCGGGTGGGACCGACACTGCTGAACCGTCCGGGGCGGCGAAGAGGCCCCTGGGCGCCGTAGGCCCCGACGATCAGCGGCAGGTGGCCGTTGGCGATTGTGCCAGTGGTGGCGGTGCGGTCGCTGTCGTCAACCGCGAAGCGGGTCTGGCACCTTCGGCAGGCGTCGTCCCGCTCGAGCCAGGCGTCAAAGCGTCCACACGTGACCCTCCCGGCTTCCACGGTGACCGTCCACATTCCGCTCGGGGCGGTGGGGTCGAGAAACGCGTCAACGTGGTTGTCGCCATTGTTCGGATCGGCCGCCCGGTGATAGATCCGTCCGACGACGCGTCGGCCCGCCCTGAGCTCCGCGCGGTGACCCGGGGCGACGGGTCCGGTGACCGTCCCGTCGGGGGCCTCGACCCGGATGGCGAACGCGTCCCGGTGATCGGACCAGATCTCCAGCTCATTCGCGGTGACATCGGCGGGGTGGGTGCGGAAGCGAAACGACTGGGACTCCCCCGTCGAAAGGATGCCGGAGGCGTGCGTTCGCGAGCGGTAGTAGTTGCCTGCGCTCTGGACGATGAAGCGGCCCGGAGCGCCGTCGAGGAGCTCGTCGAAGGCGAGCTCGGTGAGGGTCGTCCCGTCGTGCGGACCACCATGCCGACCGACGCTGAGGTTGGCCACCCAAGGCCTGGGACCTGCGGTGCGGGAGATGAAGTCCACGGCCTCGAGCAGGCGAACGGAGTCCCCGAGATTGGCGAGCCCTCCTGTATCCCGGTCGGCCAGGTGCACGAAGACCAAATCAGCTCGGGGAGCCAGCCCGACCGGTCCGCCGCCTGCTCCGTTACCCGCGGCGATGTCGAGGACATGCGTGCCGTGGCTGCCGTTTCCGCGGTCGGCGATCGCCGGGTGGTAGCCCAGCCGGCGCAAGGGGAACGGGTCCGCAAGTGCCCGGTCGATGTCAACTGCGTCGTGCACCGCACCGTATCCGTACGGTGCCAAGCGGGGGCCCACCGCGGCGTCTCGTTGGTCCCACAGAGAGAGGATCCTCGTCCCGCCACCCTGCCCCGGTGGGTGCCGGAAGCTGGCACAGGTGGGGTCGATCCCCCAGTCGACTGCCGACACCACGACACCGGCGCCGGTGGGGACCAGTCGCGGGTCGCGGCGGGTGTCATGGAGTCGCTCTGCTGGTCGGGTGCCGCTCATGCGACCCGCAGGCCCTGTCTCGTAGGTCGGGCTGAGCCGTCGGGCGGCCTTGAGACTGACGACGTCCGGATGAGACCGGACGGAGAGCACGTCGCCCGCTCGGACCCGGCAGGTGGCGATCGTCCCGAAGCGGGCGACAACGCGCACTTCCGGGGGGTCGACGTCCGGATGGGCGAACCGGATGATCGCCTCCAGCTCCCGGTCGGTGTCGACATCCTCCCGGAGCAGCTCCCACAGCGCCGGGTCCACTTTCGACGCCGCAGCTATTGGGTCACGGTGACATCAAAGAACTCGCTGATGCCCCCCTCGCCGGTGACCAGCACTTTGGTCTTTCCGGCTTGCGTTGCGGTGAACTTGCCAGAGTTCCGGTCGTCGACCTTCAGGATTGTCGGGTCGGCGCTGTCGAAGGTAACGGTCACGTCCGTCTTGGCACCCCGCCGGCTCAGTGCTGTGGCCGAGAACGTGCCGGATACTTGGTTGCCACCGTTCAGACTGATGATGCGGGGCTGGACGGTCACTCGATCCACGCGCTCGTCGCGGTTGCGCAGCTTGTCCGCCGCCACGATGCCGACGACAACCGCGCCGCCGATGACCCGAGGGTCGAGCAGGACGCCCTCCAGACCGGGTCGTCTGCGCTCCGGGGAGAGCAGCATCAGAGGGGCGATCCGCGCGCCCGCCCTCACGAAGTCGTGCGCCTTGAGCTCGTCACCGAAGGAGTCGAACGCCTGATCCACCGCGACGCTGGCCAAGGTCGCATACGTCGCCCGGGTCGCCCGACGGTTGGACCTCTCGATGGCCCGACGCAAGGAGTCCTCACCGACCTTGGTCTCCAGGTCCAGGCTGCGAATCGCCGCCACCGTCTGTCGGGGTGTCGTCGGACCGGTCACGGCTGCCGAGGGACGACGAACGCGCGCTGCCCCCATCCGGCGACGCGCCAGCGCGATGCGGCGCGCCCTTGCTCGTCGAATGGCATCCGACCGTGCATCCTCCGCGTCGTCGGTCTCGCTGTCGAAGTCGTCTTCACTGTCATCCCATGCGTCCGACTCGAGGTCAGCCGCCCACGTTTCACTCATGAGTTTCTCCCTGTCTGTCTCGATCTCAACTTGCGTTGCCCTTGGTCCCTGGGTCGTGGCCGTCGGCGAGTCCGGCGTCGGCGAGTCGCGCAACCGCGGGACCCACGAACACCTGGAACAGCTCGACGTCCGGCTGGACCCACCCCGGTTCGCCCTTGCCCTTGCAGACCACGCAGTCGTCTTGAAGGCCCCAGCAGTCACAGGCGCCGAGTGCTGAGGCCAGCAGGACATTCGAGTCGGTGAGCGCGTCCAACGAGTGCGGGACGAAGCGGGGCGCCAGGACGACCGGCGGTGCCCCGGCGTCCTCCTCAGGGTCCATCGCGGCGCTACCACCAGAACGGCCCGCCGAGGTGACGCCCCATCGGCTAACGAACTGGTCGAGCAGCCGTTCGGCAAAGCCTGCAGGATCCGGCAGCACCCGCTGGAGAAGGGCGGACACGTCGTCCAACTCGGTGGCACCCATCAGAGGTCCGCCCCGCTCTCGAGGGCGTCGGCAAGCTCGAGGTTGTCGGCATCGACCAGGCTCTCGTAGATCGAGTGGTCATCAGCCCACTCGTCGTCGACTACCGCCTCGTCGGATGCACCACCGAGATACATGAGCTCGTCCGCGTCCGCAGCCGCTCGCCCGAAGACCTGGCTCAACATACCGAGCAACTGAGCGTTGGGGATGCCTCCGACCTGGTCGCGGCCGAACTGGCCGAGTGCGGTGGCGAGCAGGCCCTGCAGCACCTGAGGGTGCTGCGTCAGCACCAGCCCTTGCGCTGCGGCTGTCGACCCCGCGGTTACCGGTGCGCTGACGGAGGCGGGGCTGGCGATCGGGTGGGCGCCTGGCGCGGCAGAAGCCATCGGGCCGGTCGGCGTGATGCCGGCGGCGGTCGATGGCGGCGCCTTGGATGCGGGAACCCCTCGAGGGGCTGGCGCCGCAAGTGCGCCGGCGGCCACGGTACCGAGCTGGGAGCCCAGCGCCGTCCCGACGGGTCCCCCGATCACCGTTCCCAGCGCGCCACCCGCAACCGGCAGCGCCGTCTTCGCGATGGCGGTCACGGTCGGGTCGGACAACGCTTGGCCGGCACTGCGTCCGATCTGGTTCAGGGCACGGCCAAAGTTGATGCCCTCGGCGGCACTCATCGAATCCAGCACGCCGAACAGGGCCAGTTCCATATCCTCGTCACCGACCTCAGTGAAGTCCTCGCGCATGGCCTGTCGGAGCGCGTCGGCGAGATGCCGCAGCTCGACGCGGTCCTGGCCGTCGGAATCGGATGCTTCATCCACGGAGTCGGCCTCATCGGTCCACTCGGCCCCGTCCTGGTCGGTACCCCACTCTTCGGCGCCGTCCGCGTCCAGGGCCTCCGCGAGATCTGCATAGAAGTCGCTCATCGTCATCGCAGCTCACCTCCACTGGGCACGGTAGGGCGCCGTCGTCACCGACGCGTCACCGTGAACGTCCCTGCGGATGGACCAACCCGAGCACCACCAGCGGGAGACACCGCGAGGGGCAACGGTGTGGTGACGCTGCCCGCCCAGACTGAACCGGACAGAAGAAGGGATGGCGTGCGGTGCTCCTCCACCCAGGACACAGGGACCGCCGGCCAGCAGGCCGATGATGACCGGCGACGATGAGCGCGTCTCCGGCGACACCACGAGCGACCCGGGCCCGACGCCCATCGGATTGTGCGTTGTGCGGTCCGAGCCGATGAACCGATCGCGGCTCTACTCCATCACGGTGACGCTGGATGTTGTCGACCCCTCGCGTACCCGACACCACCGCACGTCCAGCGCCGAAGAGGTGCTGCGGATCGTCGGGGCCTTTCTGAAGGAGTCGTCACAGGTAGTCCAGTGACCTCGTTTGGGTACTTCATACCGTGGTCACGCCGGCAGGTAGGTCGTGACGGTGCGGTGACGCCGGAGCTCTAGGCTGCTCCGCAGCGCAGATCGAGGAATACAGATGAACACTCCCCGAACCACAAGTGCAACAGTTGACACTCGCGGACCGCAGGGCCACGGAGGGTGGGTGCGGCAGGGCCGGCGCCGACTCTGCCTGCTTGCTGGTCCATACGTCGTGCACGACCATGTCCGGCTTTCGGTGCCCGAGGGGAGCAAGAGGCTTCTCGTCTTCGTTGCGCTCCGTGACGGTCACGTCGACCGCAGACAAACGGCGGGAACGTTGTGGCCACTCGGCGACGACGAGCGGGCCGCCGGCAACTTGCGGTCCGCATTGTGGCGCCTCAAGTCGGCCGGGATCGACGACCTCAGGTCTGACAAGTGGGACCTGTGGTTGGATCCCACGGCGGAGCTCGACTTGCGCGAAGTCGAGGACTGGGCTGCCCGGCTCATACGTGGACCTCAGGGCCATCAGGATCTGCACCTGCCCGATTGGGGTGAGGACGCTTTGGACCTACTGCCGGGTTGGTACGACGAGTGGATCATCTTCGAGCGTGAACGGTTGCGCCAACGAGTGCTTCACGCCCTCGACTCCCTCAGCACACACCTCACCAAAGCGGGTCGTTTCGCCGAGGCAATCGATGCGGCCCTGCTCGCCGTTCGGGTGGAACCCTTGCGAGAAAGCGCGCAGCGGACGCTCATCCAGGCACATCTCGCCGAGGGAAACCGCGGCGAGGCTCGAAGGGCGTTCGAGGAGTACCGGGGGCTGATCGACAGGGAGCTCGGTGAGGACCCCCTGCCAGAGCTGGCCGCGTTGGTCGCCGCCGGAAGCAGTCAGCGAAGGCCATCCCGTGCCCTCCCCCCTGCGAGCAGCGAGAACCGCGTTCAACCGCGCCATCCCACCCCCTCCGAGTAGTTTCGAACCGCTGTGGCTCGCCATCTGGGTGGCACATGGACCCACGGTGCCCTGCCAGGCGAAAGCGACGTCAGTTAATGCTGGGCATCCATGATGCGGCAGTAGACGACATCCCCGTGTCACGGGAGGGAACTGCCGGGGATGGGAGGCACGGGGCGCGCCAGCGCCGGCCCGGTTCCGACCAGCGGACTTCGAGACAGTAGCAAGTCACCGCCTCCCGGCACGCATGGCATCTCGTCGTAACGGCGCGCGCCCGTAGTCGCCCTCATCGATCAATTGAGGCTCACCGGCAAGAACCTGCGCGCCCGCGGTGGCGTCGAGCATGTCCCCCGCTGATGACCGGACATCAGGTTGTGGGGACCAAGCTGCCCATGTCGAAGTCGCAGTAGTGGTCTAGGAGAATCCGGCTCCCATCGGTGAACTCGACCTCACAGAGGGCCAAGAAGGGCCCATACGCTTGCGTTACGATCCCAAGCCGCCCGTCGGACCCCGGAAGCCCCGGGATGACTCGATTTCCCCACGCGCGGCCGAGGAAGAATGACGCTGCCCGGACCTGCATCGGCGGCGGCATCCCCTTCTGTGGATGCGGGGTGACCCGGATTGCAACGGAGTACTTCTGGCCGGCCGTGGTTGCCGGACTGAGAGCGTGGGTCAGGAAGTACCCACCTTGGCTGACCTTGCGCGCCGACTGATAGTCCCGCAGGAGCTCCGGATTGACCTCGGACAGGCGCGGTGTCGCCTTTGTGATCGCGATCGGGGCGTGCTGGCCTCGTTCACCCAGCCCTTGGACCACCGTGACCGCGATCGGAACTTCTACCGGCAGGATCAGCTCAGCCGGGCGGGGATCTTCGCCCCCAGCGGGCGCTTCCTCAGGGAGTTCGTCGGGCTTGAGCTCCGTCCCCCCAGCAGCAAGGCCCGCCGTCTCCTGCGCCGCCTTGAACTCCGCCCCGGCGGCCTTCACCTCGGTGAAGCGGACACCTAGTAGTGCTATCAGCGCGGCCGCCGCCCCCAGACCCGCCACGACGGCGGCAAAGTTCGTGAGGTCGCTGTCCACGCTGACAATGCAGCCAGCCGCAGCATTCCGGCATTGGGCCAGGGCAACCTGACGGCTCGGCGGAGACCCCAGGAGGAACAGGGCGATGCCGAGAAGGACGAGACCGACGACTGCGGCGCCAAGCCGCTCCAGCCGCGTGAGACGGTTCTTTTTGGCGTCCTTCCCGACCGGTTCCGCGACGAGCCACGACACCCATCTGGCACGACGCCTTCCGCTCTTCCCTGCAGCGTTAGCCACGACACGGCCTCCCACTCAGACGGTGCGACTCCTGCGGCCCACGAAGCGAAGGACCACTGGGGCTCTCGATAAACGTTCTCACGGGGCGATGGCCGGGTGCAGCGCATCGGGCTCACCGCGGAAATGGAGGCCCAGGTCAGTACAAGTAGCGGCTGCTAGACGATTGCCGGTAGGGCC
>NZ_AVPL01000060.1 GCF_000768695.1 Knoellia aerolata DSM 18566 | reverse complement strand
TGTCAGCGATGTCCCGACACATCACAAGCACCCGGACGGTTCGCGAACCCGATCGTGCCGGGCCGGTCCCGATCACGGCCCCGGCCCGGCGGCCCGCGTGGGGGCCGCAAGTCGTTAGGGTGACGTCGTGACCGCATCCGACACCGCCCGAGCGAGCGTCCTCGTCGAGGCCGTGGCCGGACTGCGTGACGCGGTGGAGGCCTCCGTCCTCCCGCTGAGCACCCCCGGGCAGGCCCCCGGGCTCGCGGTCCGCAAGGAGCTCCTCGACCAGCTCGACGACTACGTCCTGCCGCGTCTGCGCTCGATCGACGCCCCGCTGCTCGCCGTCGTCGGCGGCTCGACCGGGGCCGGCAAGTCGACCCTGGTCAACTCCATCGTCGGGGCCCGGGTGAGCCGCTCCGGCGTGCTCCGACCGACGACGACGAGCCCCGTCCTCGTCCACCACCCCCAGGACCAGCGGTGGTTCGCCGACCAGCGGATCCTCCCGAGCCTGGCCCGCGTCACCGGCGGCCCCGGCGAGGAGGGCCAGCCCGGCACCGTCCGCCTCGTCCCCTCGTCGACCCTTCCTGCGGGGATGGCGCTGCTCGACGCCCCCGACATCGACTCCGTCGTCCAGGCCAACCGCGAGCTCGCCACCCAGCTGCTGTCGGCCGCCGACCTGTGGCTGTTCGTCACCACGGCCGCCCGTTACGCCGACGCCGTCCCGTGGGACCTCCTGCGCACCGCCGCCGAGCGCGGCACCGCCGTCGCCATCGTCCTCGACCGCATCGCTCCCGAGGCGGTCGACGAGATCCGTCCCCACCTCGCCTCGATGCTGCGCGAGCAGGGACTGCCGACCGCACCGATCTTCACCGTCCCCGAGTCCGACCTCACGAGCGACGGCTTCCTCCCACCGGAGTCCATGGGTCGGCTCACGGCGTGGCTGGACGCGCTCGCGAGCGACTCGCGGGCCCGCGCGGTCGTCGTCAGCCAGACCCTCAAGGGGGCCATGGACTCGCTGTCCGGGCGCACGTCGACCCTCGCCAGGGCCTCCGACGAGCAGGCCGCCGCCGCGCGCGCCCTCACCGCCGCCGCTGCCGACAACTACGACCACGCGACCGAGGGCGTCAAGGACGGCATGACCGACGGGACCCTCCTGCGCGGCGAGGTCCTCGCGCGCTGGCAGGAGTTCGTCGGCACCGGCGAGTTCTTCCGCCAGATCGAGTCGACCCTGTCCAAGTGGCGCGACAAGATCACCGCGAGCATCAAGGGCCAGCCCGCTCCCGCCGAGGACCTCGGCGAGGCGCTCCAGTCCGGCGTCGCCAACCTCCTCGTCTCGCACGCGAGCGCCGCCTCGGCCGACACCGCCCGCGAGTGGCGACGGCTCCCCGGTGGCGAGGCGCTGCTGGCCGCGCACCCCGAGCTGGCCAAGCCCTCCCCGGACTTCAACCCGCGGGTCGAGGCAATGGTGCGCCAGTGGCAGGGCGAGGTCTTCGACATCGTCCGCAGCGAAGGTGGCAACCGACGCACCAACGCCCGGATCGCGGCATACGGTGTCAATGCCATCGGGCTCTTCCTCATGCTCGTGTCGTTCGCGGCCACGGGCGGCCTCACCGGTGCCGAGGTCGGCATCGCGGGTGGCACGTCGGTGCTGGCGCAGCGGGTGCTCGAGGCGATCTTCGGCGACCAGGCGGTGCGCGAGATGGCGGCAAAGGCGCGCAGGAGCCTGCTCGACCACGTCGAGACGTTGTATGCCGCGGAGCAGGACCGGTATGCCGCCGCCGTCGCCGCCGTGGGAGACACCGACCAGCAGTCGGCCGCGCTGAACGCCGCCGCGACCCGCGTGCGCGAGGTGAATGCATGAGCCCACTGCGGATGGGCAGTGCCCGCGTCGAGGGCGTGTCCGCCGAGTCCCTCAGCGCCGCCGCCACGTCGCTGCAGTCCGCCCTCGAGACCGGGGGCGCTCAGCTGCCCCAGGCCCCGGCCACCAGGGCCGCTGCGGTGGTCACCAAGGTGGGGGAGCGGACCTCGCTCGTCGGCGGCCACACCGTCGTCGCGCTCGCCGGTGCGACGGGCAGCGGGAAGTCCTCGCTCTTCAACGCCCTCGTCGGCACCGACGTCGCCACGGTCGGTGCGCGCCGGCCCACGACCTCCACGCCCACCGCTGCCGTGTGGGGTGACGAGCCGGCCGGGCCGCTGCTCGACTGGCTCGGGGTCGCGACCCGCCACCACGTCGACGCCGACACCCGCGCGGCGGGCTCCGTCGGGTCCCTCGACGGGCTCGTCCTGCTCGACCTGCCCGACTTCGACTCCCGCGAGACCTCGCACCGGGTCGAGGCCGAGCGCGTCCTCGAGCTCGTCGACGTCTTCGTCTGGGTCACCGACCCGCAGAAGTACGCCGACGCCCGGCTCCACGACGACTACGTGTCCGCGCTCGCGACCCACGACGCGGTGACCCTCGTCGTGCTCAACCAGGCCGACCGGCTCTCCGCCTCCGAGATCGACGAGTGCGTCGCCGACCTCGAGCGGCTCATGGCCCGCGACGGCATGCCCGGCGCGACCGTCATCCCCACCTCCGCCCGGACCGGGACGGGCATCGACGTGCTGGGCCAGCGCCTGAGCAACGCGGTCACCGGAGCCAACGCCGCCCGTGCCCGCCTCGCCGCCGACGTGCGGCAGGCCGTCGCGGCACTGAGGCCCGGCGTCGCCGACACCGAGCCGGAGATCAAGGCCACGGGTGAGCGGGAGCTCGTCGACGCCCTGGCCCGCTCCGCCGGCGTCCCCACCGTCGTCCACGCGGTCGAGCGCGACTACCAGATGCAGGCCATCCAGCACACCGGCTGGCCGATGACCCGCTGGGTCCAGCGCTTCAAGCCGCGTCCGCTCCGCCGCCTGCGGCTCGACGACGGCCGCGGGGCGGTCACCGTCAGTGCCGCCGACGTGCGTTCGGTGCTCGGACGCTCGTCCCTGCCGCCGCCCACCCCGGCCGCTCGCGCAGCCGTCGACCTCGCCACCCGCACCCTCGCCGACAAGGCGGGCTCGGCCCTTCCCACGCCGTGGGGTGACGCGGTCGGCGACGCCGCCGCTCCTCCCGGTCACGCCATGGCCGACGCCCTCGACCAGGCGGTCATCGGGACCTCGCTGCGCTCCCGGACCCCGCTCTGGTGGCGGGTCGTCGGCCTGGTGCAGGTCCTGCTGGCCCTCACCGCCCTCGCCGGCCTGGTCTGGGTCCTCGTCCTCATGCTGCTCGGGTGGCTCCAGTTCCCGAGCATCGAGACGCCGACGTGGGGCCCGCTGCCCTGGCCGTTCCTGCTGCTCGTCGGCGGGGTGCTCGCCGGGCTGCTGCTCGCGCTGGTGTCCCGCTTCCTCGCCGGGATCGGTGCGCGTCGCCGCGGAGTCGTCGTCGACAAGCGGCTGCGGAGCTCGATCGCCGAGGTGGCACAGGAGCGCATCCTGGCGCCGGTGACCGCCGTCCTCGATCGGCACGCGCAGACGCGGGCCCACCTCGACGCGGCCGCCAAGGTCTGAGTCCACGCCGGCCGGTCGACGTCGTCCACAGGGGGCGAGTGTCACCCGGACTGTCCACAGCCGAGCTCTGCGGCGGTTGCCCGCGTGGCGGCGGCTGCCGACTCTGGTCACAGCGCACCGCACCAGCGGAGCCCGACCAGAGGAGGACCACTCATGCAGGACTGCATCGTCACCGTCCAGGGGCGGGTCGCGACGGACCCGGAGATGAAGAGCGCCAAGAGCAACGGCAACCCGTTCGCCACGTTCCGGGTGGCCACCACCCCACGTCGACAGGTGGCCCCCGGCTCCTTCGAGGATGGTGAGACGTCCTGGTTCACCGTGTTCGCCTTCGGCTACCTCGGCGCCAACGTCCTCCAGTCGATCAAGAAGGGCGACCCGGTCGTCGTCACGGGCAAGCTCGCCGCTCGCGAGTACAAGCGGGACGACGGCAGCCTGGGCCACTCCGTGAGCATCAACGCCAACGGCGTGGGTCACGACCTGACGTGGGGGCAGACCGCCTACGAGAAGGTCGTCAAGCCGTCCTACGGGAACGGCGACCGTTTCGACGACGCGATCCGCACCGTGGAGGAGGAGCAGGTCGGGTTCGGGGACCCCGAGACCGACCCCTACGAGACCGCCGAGCGCCCGCTGGCCCCGGTGCCCGACGGGCCGGAGGACCGGGTCGCGGTCTGAGTGACGATTCGGGGATGGGGCGGGCAGTCGATAGCCTTGCCCCATGCCCGAGTTCATCTATGTCATGTCGCGCGCCCGCAAGGCGCACGGCGACAAGGTCATCCTCGACGAGGTCACCCTGTCATTCCTTCCCGGAGCCAAGATCGGCGTCGTCGGTCCCAACGGCGCCGGCAAGTCCTCCGTCCTCAAGATCATGGCCGGTCTCGACCAGCCGTCCAACGGCGAGGCGCGGCTCACCCCGGGCTACAGCGTCGGCATCCTCATGCAGGAGCCGGAGCTCAACGAGTCCAAGACCGTCCTCGGCAACGTCGAGGAGGGTGCGGGCGAGATCAAGGCCAAACTCGACCGCTACAACGCCATCTCCGAGGAGATGGGCGAGCCCGACGCCGACTTCGAGGCGCTCATGAGCGAGATGGGCAAGCTCCAGGAGGAGATCGACACCGCCGACGCCTGGGACCTCGACTCCCAGCTGGAGCAGGCCATGGACGCGCTGCGCTGCCCGCCGCCGGACGCCGACGTCACGGTGCTCTCCGGTGGCGAGCGTCGCCGCGTCGCCCTGTGCAAGCTGCTCCTGCAGAAGCCGGACCTCCTGCTCCTCGACGAGCCGACCAACCACCTCGACGCGGAGTCCGTCCTGTGGCTCGAGCAGCACCTTGCCGGCTACCACGGCGCCGTCGTCGCCGTGACCCACGACCGCTACTTCATGGACAACGTGGCGCAGTGGATCCTCGAGCTCGACCGGGGCCGCGCCTACCCCTACGAGGGCAACTACTCCACCTACCTCGAGAAGAAGCAGGCCCGACTCGCGATCCAGGGCAAGAAGGACGCCAAGCTCTCCAAGCGCCTCCAGGAGGAGCTCGACTGGGTTCGCTCCAACGCCAAGGCCCGCCAGACCAAGTCCAAGGCCCGTCTCGCCCGCTACGAGGAGATGGCCGCCGAGGCCGACCGCACGCGCAAGCTCGACTTCGACGAGATCCAGATCCCGCCGGGCCCGCGCCTGGGCAGCAAGGTCATCGAGATCAAGGACCTCAAGAAGGGCTTCGGCGACCGCGTCCTCATCGACGGGCTCTCGTTCTCGTTGCCGCGCAACGGCATCGTCGGTGTCATCGGCGCCAACGGCGTCGGCAAGACGACCCTCTTCAAGACGATCGTGGGTCTCGAGCCGGCCGACAGCGGGCTCGTCGACATCGGCGACACCGTGAAGATCTCGTACGTCGACCAGAGCCGGGGCGGCCTCGACCCCAACAAGAACCTCTGGGAGACCGTCTCCGGTGGCCACGACTACATCCAGGTCGGCCAGGTCGAGATCCCGTCCCGCGCCTACGTCTCGCAGTTCGGCTTCAAGGGGCCGGACCAGCAGAAGAAGGCCGGCATCCTCTCCGGTGGCGAGCGCAACCGCCTCAACCTCGCGCTGACGCTCAAGGAGGGCGGCAACCTGCTGCTCCTCGACGAGCCGACCAACGACCTCGACGTCGAGACGCTCGGCTCGCTCGAGAACGCGCTGCTCGAGTTCCCCGGCTGCGCCGTGGTCATCAGCCACGACCGGTGGTTCCTCGACCGGGTCGCGACGCACATCCTCGCCTACGAGGGTGACGAGGAGAACCCGGCGAAGTGGTACTGGTTCGAGGGCAACTTCGAGGCCTACGAGACCAACAAGGTGGAGCGCCTCGGTCCGGACGCCGCCCGTCCGCACCGCGTCACCTACCGCAAGCTCACCCGCGACTGACGCTCGCGCCGAGAGGGCAGGCCGCTACGGGTTCGTAGTGCGGCCTGCCCTTTCCCGTGCCCCGGTGCGACACGAAGACGGTCACCTCGTCGGCGGTCCAGGGCGGGCCGGCATACGCGTCCATGACCCGCAGCCAGTGTGTGGCCTCGAACGGGCGTCGTGAGCGGGCGAGCGTGAGGTGCGGCCGGTAGTCCCCGCCGGCCGGTGAGGCGCCGACTCGTGCGCAGGCCCGGCGCACCCCGAGCGCGAGCGACTCGAGGTCGCCGAGCGCACCCGGCGCCTCGGGGCGGACGTCCATCCAGACCACACGAGCCTGCGCCGGGTTCGGGAAGGTGCCGGCACCGTTGAGCCGCAACGGAATCGGCTCGTGCTGGGCCGACACGTCCGCAACGGCGTCGATGACGTCGTCGACCAGGTGCTCCGCCACCTCGCCCATGAACGCCAACGTCACGTGCCACAGGTGCGACGGGGTCCAGCGCAGCTCGGAGCGGACGTCGCGGCGCACCTCGACGAACGACTCGAGGTGGGCGTGGGCCTGCGCCGGTGGCACGACCGCGGCGAAGACTCGCACCCGGCCATTGTGCTTGTCCCTGGCCTCCTGCCGGGAGCAGGATCACACCATGCGATGCGGACTGCAGGTCTCCTTCTTCTCGTGGCCCGGCGCGCCGGCGTCGATCGGGCCGACGTTCGGGCGGATCGCCCAGAACGCCGAGGCGGCCGGGCTCGCGTCCTTCTGGGTCATGGACCACTTCTTCCAGATCTCGGGCATCGGCCCACCCGAGCTCGACATGCTCGAGGGCTACACCGCGCTCGCGTATGCCGCCGCGCTCACCGAGCGCATCGAGCTCGGGACCCTCGTCACCGGGGTGACGTACCGGCACCCGGGGCTGCTCGCCAAGACGGTGACCACCCTCGACGTGCTCTCGGGTGGCCGCGCTTGGCTCGGCATCGGCGCTGCGTGGAACGAGGAGGAGCACCGCGGCCTCGGCGTGCCCTTCCCCGCGGTCTCCGAGCGCTTCGAGCTGCTCGGGGAGACGCTGCAGATCGCGCGCCGGATGTTCGACGGCGACCAGAGCCCGTATGCCGGCACGCACTACACGCTGGAACGTCCCCTCAACGTCCCCGCGCCGCTGCGTCGAACGCCGATCCTTGTCGGCGGCAGCGGGCCGAAGAAGACGCTCCGTCTGGTCGCGACCTACGCCGACGCCTGCAACCTCTTCGACGCCGGGCCGGAGGCGATGGCCGCGCGGCTCGCCATCCTCCGGGGCCACTGCGACGACGTCGATCGCGACCCCCGCGAGATCGAGGTGACCGCGCTGTCGCGGCTCACCCTCGGTTCGCCGGGTGGCAGGTCGGCGACCGGGGACCGGACCACCTCCGTCGACGAGGCCGTCGAGCGCTACGGCCGGCTCGCGGAGGTCGGGCTGGACCACGTCATCGTCTCGATGGGCAACGACACCGACGACACGGCATACGAGCACCTGGCCGAGATGGTCCGCCAGCTGGAGCCGGTGACCGCCGCGCCGTGGTGAACGCGGGGCGCCACCCGAGTCGGCGGTGGCGGCTGTCTAGATGACGCCGAGCGCGAGCATCGCGTCAGCCACCCGGATGAAGCCCGCGATGTTGGCGCCGGCGACGTAGCTGCCCGGGCTGCCGTACTCGTCGGCCGTGGTGAGACACCGGTCGTGGATGCCGCGCATGATCTCGGCGAGTCGTTCCTCGGTGTGCTCGAAGGTCCAGGAGTCCCGGGACGCGTTCTGCTGCATCTCGAGCGCGCTCGTGGCGACACCGCCGGCGTTGGCCGCCTTGCCCGGGGCGAAGGTGACGCCCGCCTCGGTCAGGGCGCGCACGGCCTCCGGCGTGCACGGCATGTTGGCACCCTCGGCGACGATGGTGCAGCCGTTCCGGGCCAGGACGACCGCGTCCTGCTCCTCGAGCTCGTTCTGGGTGGCGCAGGGGAGGGCGATGTCGCAGGGAACCTCCCAGACCCTCCCGCGCTCGGTGTGCGAGGCCCCGGCGCCGCGCAGCTCGGCGTAGTCGGCCAGGCGGCCACGTCTGACCTCCTTGACCTCCTTGAGCAGCGCCAGGTCGATCCCCGACTCGTCGACGACGAACCCGGACGAGTCCGAGCAGGCCACGACCGTGCCCCCGAGCTGGTGCACCTTCTCGATCGCGTAGGTCGCGACGTTGCCCGAGCCGGACACGACCACCCGCTTGCCGTCGAACGACGCGCCGCGGGCACGCAGGACCTCCTGGGTGAAGAAGACCGTGCCGTAGCCGGTGGCCTCGGTGCGGACCTGGGAACCACCCCAGGTCAGCCCCTTGCCGGTGAGGACACCGGACTCGTAGCGGTTGGTGATCCGTTTGTACTGCCCGAACAGGTAGCCCACCTCGCGGCCCCCGACCCCGATGTCGCCGGCGGGAACGTCGGTGTACTCGCCGATGTGCCGGTAGAGCTCGGTCATGAACGCCTGGCAGAAGCGCATGACCTCGCCGGCGGAGCGTCCCTTGGGGTCGAAGTCGGAGCCTCCCTTGCCGCCACCGATCGGCATGCCGGTCAGGGAGTTCTTGAAGATCTGCTCGAACCCGAGGAACTTGACGATCCCGAGGTAGACCGAGGGGTGGAAGCGCAGCCCGCCCTTGTACGGGCCCAGGGCCGAGTTGAACTCCACCCGGAACCCGCGGTTGATCTGGACGTTGCCGGCGTCGTCGACCCACGGCACCCGGAAGATGATCTGACGTTCGGGCTCGCACAGCCGACGGATCACCGCGGAGTCGGTGTACTCCGGGTGCTTCGTGACGACCGGGCCGAGGCTGTCGAGCACCTCGTGCACCGACTGGTGGAACTCGGTCTCACCGGGGTTGCGAGCGAGCACCTCCGCGTAGACGGGGTGCAGCTTCTCGTCGAGTTGGCCCATCGGCGAGACGCTAGTGGGAGCCTCGTGGGTCGGGGCCCGGTGACCACGGGCTGGGCACGGCGGCGGACTCAGCGCTTGGTGGCTGCGACGAAGACCGAGCTGCCGAAGGGGAGGTCGACGCGACGCAGCAGCGCCTCGTCGACGCGGGTCGCCGCGAGCAGGGCGTGGTGCAGCGCGCGGGGCACCTGCGGCACCTCGACGACGTCGACCGGGCCCGTGTGTGTGCGGTCGCGCAGGCGGCGGGCCAGGCGCTCGGCGACGAAGCCGGGGAAGACCGAGGTGAAGGCGTACGTCGCGCGCTCCACGCGGAAGCCGGCCCGCTCCACGGCGGCCACCGCGCGCTTCCTCGTGTAGCGGCGGAAGTGCCCGTTGGCGACGTCGAAGTCGGTCCAGGCCCACTGGTAGGCGGGGACCGCCATGAGGAGCCGGCCCCCGGGCGCGAGGACGCGGTGCACCTCGGCCAGCGCCTCGGCCTCGGGGTCGCAGTGCTCGATGACGTCGAAGGCCGACACCATGTCGAAGGCGCCGTCGGCGAAGGGCAGCGCCAGGGCGGAGCCGCAGACCCCGTTGGACCGGAGGCCGCGCGGGTCGATGTCGAGCGAGGCGAGGCGGCGCGTGCCGTCGTGGAGCCAGCTCGCGCTCGGCCCGTCGGCGCTGCCGATGTCGAGCACCGTCGTGCGGCCGGTGGCGAACCCGCTGAGGGCCGCGTGGAGCAGGTCGGTCCGGGCGAGGTACCACCAGTAGTCGGGCTGCTCGATCGACGGGGAGCCCCCGTGTCCTCCCACGTCGGTCATGGTGCCGAAGCCTAGCGCCGCGCCACGAGCCTGACGGCCAGCTCCCCGTTGGTGCGGGCGATGTCGGCGGGGGTGCGCCGAATCTCGGGGGAGTACCACCGCGCGACGTCGACGGCGAGGGAGAGCAGCGCCAGGGCGGTGGCGGGGACGTCGTCGACCTCGAACTCGCCCTCGGCGACGCCCCGGACGAGGACGTCGCGGACGACCGCGTCGATCTCCTTGCGGAGGGCGAGGACGGTGTCGCGGTGCTGCGGGGTGAGGTGGCGGAACTCGTACTGGACGATGCGCCCCAGCTGGTGGTGCTCGGCGTGCCACCGGGAGAAGCCGGCGATGAGGGAGCGCAGGGCCTCGGTCGGGGAGTCCGCGGCGGCGGCGGCGGCGACGAGCTGGTCGCGGGCGGTCTGGTGGCCGCGGCGGCTCAGCTCGAAGAGGAGGTCCTCCTTGGACGTGAAGTGCACGTAGACGCCGGCAGGGGAGAGGCCGGCCCGGGAGGCGATGTCGCGGGTGGTCGTGGCGTGGAAACCGCGGTCGGCGAACGCGTCGGCAGCCGCCATCATCAGGCGCACCGCGGTGGCCCCGGTCGTGTCCCCCGAGTCCTCGAGGGTGGCGAGGATGCTCTGCTCGGAGAGGGGGGTTCCGGTGCTGGTCGCCATGGTTGACAGCATGCCCGACGGCCGTGAGACTAAGCAAGCGCTTAGTCAACGACAGGTCCGCCGCCGAGGAGAGTCCCCCATGCCCCGCAACATCTACGACGAGGACCACGAGGCGTTCCGCGCCTCGGTGCAGGAGTTCGTCGACCGCACCCTGAAGCCGCGAGCCGACCAGATGCTCGAGGCCAAGACGATCGACCGTGACATCTGGCTCGAAGCGGGCAAGCAGGGGCTGTTCGGGCTCGACATCCCCGAGGAGTTCGGGGGCGCCGGCGCCGGGGACTACCGCTTCAACGCGGTCTCGGCCGAGGTGATCTCGGGGTTCAACGCCGCGGCGTCCTCTTGCTTCGGCATCCACAGCGACGTCTGCCCGCCCTACATCGTCGACCTCGGCACCGAGGAGCAGAAGCAGCGCTGGCTCCCGCCGATGGCCGCCGGCGAGAAGATCTGCGCCATCGCCATGACCGAGCCCGGGGGCGGGTCCGACCTCGCCGCGCTCAGGACGACGGCCGTCCGCGCGAACGACGGCTCCGACGGCTGGGTGCTCAACGGGTCCAAGACCTTCATCACCAACGGCTACCAGGCCGACCTCGTCATCGTCGCCGCCCGCACCGACCCGAGCAGGGGCGCCAAGGGCATCTCGCTGCTCATGGTCGAGACCGGCATGGAGGGGTTCACCCGGGGCCGCAAGCTCGACAAGGTCGGGCAGGAGGAGTCCGACACCGCCGAGCTGTTCTTCGAGGACGTGCGCGTCCCGGCCGAGAACCTCATCGGTGAGGAGGGGATGGGCTTCATCTCGATGATGCAGCGACTCCCGCAGGAGCGCGTCGGCGCTGCGGTGTCGAACGTGGCCCACGCCAAGGCGATCCTCTTCGAGACCATCGAGTACGCCAAGGAGCGCAAGGCCTTCGGCCAGCCGATCGGCTCGTTCCAGCACAACAAGTTCAAGATCGCCGAGCTCGTCACCGCGATCGAGGTGGCCGAGGCCTACGTCGACGACTGCGTCATCGCCCACGCGCAGGGCAACCTCACCGCCGTCGACGCCGCGAAGGCGAAGTGGTGGAGCGCGCAGGTGCAGAACGACGTGCTCGACGAGTGCGTCCAGCTGCACGGCGGCTACGGGTTCATGAACGAGTACCGCGTCGCCCGCGCCTGGCGCGACGCCCGCGTCACGAAGATCTGGGCCGGCTCGAACGAGATCATGAAGGAGCTCATCGGGCGCGACCTGGGCCTCTGACGAAGTCCTGGCGGAGCGGGTCGGAGCGGGTCGGAGCGCGCCGAGCGGGTCCGGGCGGGCGCGCGCGAAGCGCGTCACGGCATACGCGATGGCCTGCGTCCGCAACCTTGGTCGGGAAGTCGACCACCTTTGCGGACGCAGCAGCAGCGGGCAGGGCCAGCGTCCGCAACCCTGGTCGGGAAGCCGACCACCTTTGCGGACGCAGCAGCAGCGGGCACGGCCGGCGTCCGCAACCCTGGTCGGGAAGCCGACCACCTTTGCGGACGCAGCAGCAGCAGCGGGCACGGCTGGCGTCCGCAACCCTGGTCGGGAAGTCGACCACCTTTGCGGACGCAGCAGCAGCGGGGGCACGGCCACCGTCCGCAACCCTGGTCGGGAAGGTGACCAGGTTTGCGGACGCTGGCGTATGCCGGGTCGTCAGGTGAGGGTGGTCAGCGACCGGTGGTGAGCCCGGCGAGGACGTCGTCGATGGCGTCGTAGGACGCCTGCATCCCGCTCTCCATACCGGAGTCGAGGACGGCCTGGACCGTCTCGGGGGAGTCGTAGGTGATGACGGCCCGCATGTGGGTCTTCCCGTCGGACTCCGTGTAGGTCGTGTCGATCACCGAGTAGGGGCTCTCGACGTTGTCGAAGCGCTCGGTGTGCACGAGGCGTCCGGGGCGCTCGATCTGCCGGTAGTGCCCGGAGAACGAGACCTCGTCACCCGTGGACGACGCGCGCTGCGCGAAGTGCCAGGCGCCGCCCTCGCGCAGGTCCACCTGGCAGACGGTCATCTCGCCGTGCCCGGCGCCCCACCACTTGCGGATGTGCTCGGGGTTGGTCATCGCCTCGAAGACGAGGTCGGCGGACGCGGGGAAGGTGCGGGTGACGACCATCTCCGCGCCGTCGGTCTCGATGGTGGCGCGCTCGTGGGCGTGGGTGGTGCGGGTCGATGCGTTGGTACTCATGACTTCTCCTGGGTCGGGTCGGGTCGTCCCCCGCGAGGGGGCTCGTGGATGGTCGCGAGGTACTCGCCGAGGCTGTCGAACTGCTCTTCCCAGTGCCTGCGGTAGAGCTCGAGCCACGACGTCGCGTCCTGGAGGGGTGCGACCGAGATCCGGCAGTGGCGCCGCTGCCCATCTCGGCTCTTGGTGACGAGGCCGGCGCGCTCGAGCACGGTGAGGTGCTTCGAGATCGCCGGGAGCGACATGGCGAAGGGCTCGGCGAGCTCACCGACCGTGGCGTCGCCCGAGGAGAGGCGGGCGAGGATCGCCCGTCTCGTCGGGTCCGCCAAGGCGGCGAACGTGGTGCTGAGCGGGTCGGCCATGCACTTAACGTAGCGGTTAATTAACCGATCGGTCAAGAGTCTGCTGCCGCGGTGTCGGCCCCGGCCCCTGCAGCCGCGGCGGCAGCCGGAAGAGCCACGGGAAGCCCACGGCCCGCCCGGCCCACCACACGGCCAGCGGGAGCAGCACACCGGCGAGGCTGCCGACCACGAGGTGGATCCACACCTCGTCCACGCCCGCGCCCGAGAGCGCCCGACGGGTGAGCGTCGTCGCGACGACGTGCGCGAGGAAGACCTCGAGCGACCGTTCGCCGAGGAACCCGAGGGGACGCGCCAGTGCGGTCCGGGTGAGCAGCCCGGACAGCCCGAAGACCCCGGCGCACAGCACCGCCGAGGCGAGGACGCCCAGCGCCAGCGCGCTCACCGTCCGCGGCCCCATCCACGAGCTCGGTGGCATCGGGTCGACGAAGACCAGCAGCGCACCGCCGACCCCGATCCCGGCCGCGGCGACCCACACGGCGACGGGCAGGGCCGTGAGCCGGGCCACGCGCTCACGCCCGAGGAGGATCCCCAGCCAGAAGAAGCTCGTCAGCGCGACGCCCTCGAGGAACACCCACGGACCGGTCCAGCCCCACGCTGCGACCGAGACGCCCGCGACGACGACGGTCGAGACGACGGCGCGCGCCCGCGAGGCCCAGGGCCGGGCCACGGCCCCGGCCACGCTCACGAGCACGAGGAACCCGAGCCACCACAGCGGCCCGTCGGCCACGAGGAGCGCCGTGAACACGTTGTCGAGCGCCTCCTCGCTGTCGCCCGACCGGCCGGTCACGAACCGGGCGAACGCCTGCACGAGGGTCCACACGGCATACAGGTAGACGAACAGGGGGAGCCGGGACCGCAGGTACCCGCCCACCCCGTGCTTGTCGACGCCGGGTCGGAGGAACACCCCGGCCAGGAGCGCGAAGACCGTGAGGTGCCACACGTAGAGCGCGTCGTCGACCTCGAGCACGGTCGGCGACGTGCGCGGCACCAGCTCGGCGGCGGTCAGACCACGCAGGACGTGCCCGACGACGATGGCGAGGATCGCGATGCCGCGGGCGACGTCGAACGCCCGCTGGCGTTGGGAGGCGTCGGCCATGTCAGTCGAGCGGCCCCCCGGCCACGTAGATGACCTGCCCCGAGACGAAGCCGGCCTCCTCCGAGCACAGGAACGAGATGGTCGCGGCGATGTCCTCGGGCTGACCGACGCGGCCCACCGGGGTCTGCGACGCCGCGTGCGCGAGGAACTCCTCGAACGGCACCCCGATCCGCTCGGCCGTGGCGGCGGTCATGTCGGTCTGGATGAAGCCCGGCGCGACGGCGTTGGCCGTCACGCCGAAGCGGCCGAGCTCGATCGCGAGGGTCTTGGTGAAGCCTTGGAGGCCGGCCTTGGCCGCCGAGTAGTTCGCCTGGCCGCGGTTGCCCTGCGCCGAGGACGAGGACAGGTTGACGATGCGACCGAACGACGCCTCCGTCATGTGCGCCTGGCAGGCCCGGGTCATGAGGAAGGCACCGCGCAGGTGGACGTTCATCACCGAGTCCCAGTCGGCCTCGGTCATCCTGAAGATGAGGTTGTCGCGGATGATGCCCGCGTTGTTGACGAGGACGACCGGCGGGCCGAGCTCGTCCGCCACCCGGGCCACGCCCGCCGCGACCTGCTCCGCGTCGGCGACGTCGACCCCGACGCCGATCGCGGAGCCCCCGGCGGCACGGATCGTCGCGGCCACCGCCTCCGACGCCGCCTCGTCGAGGTCGAGGACCGCGACGGCGTACCCGTCCTTCGCGAGGCGCCGGGCGGTGGCTGCCCCGATGCCGCGCGCGGCTCCGGTGACGATGGCGGTGCGGACAGGGGTCACGACGGATTCCTCGAGGTGCTCAGGGATTGGTAGGTTATGCGACTGCGCGAACCATACCCAGCCCACCTCTCTGAGCGGCTGAGCGCGCCGCACGGGCCGCCGCCGTCCCGGGTGAGACGCAGGACCGAGCTCGGCACACGACACGACACGACACGACGCGGAAGGCGGCCATGGAGATCTGGCCCGGAACGGCATACCCCTTGGGTGCAACGTACGACGGCAGTGGGGTGAACTTCGCGCTGTTCAGCGAGATCGCCGAGGAGGTCGAGCTGTGCCTCATCGACGACGAGGGCGTCGAGACCCGCATCGAGATGCCCGAGGTGGACCACTTCGTGTGGCACTGCTACCTCCCCGGTCTGCAGCCGGGCCAGCGCTACGGCTACCGGGTGCACGGGCCGTACGAGCCCGAGGCCGGGCACCGGTGTGACCCGAGCAAGCTGCTGCTCGACCCCTACGCCAAGGCGATCGAGGGGCAGGTCTCCGACGACCAGGCGATCTTCTCGTACGACTTCATGGAGCCCTCGCGGCGCAACACCGAGGACTCGCTGGGCAAGACGATGCTCAGCGTCGTCATCAACCCGTACTTCGACTGGGGCCACGACCGGCCGCCGCGCCACGAGTACCACGACACCGTCATCTACGAGGCGCACGTCAAGGGCCTCACGATGACGCACCCGGACCTGCCCGAGGAGATCCGCGGGACGTATGCCGCGCTGGGCCACCCGGTGATCATCGACCACCTCAAGGGCCTGGGCATCAACGCCATCGAGCTCATGCCGGTGCACCAGTTCGTGCAGGACACCTCGCTCCAGGCGAAGGGGCTCACGAACTACTGGGGCTACAACACCATCGGCTTCCTCGCGCCGCACAACTCCTACGCCCAGGGGCAGCAGGGGCAGCAGGTCACCGAGTTCAAGGCGATGGTCAAGGCGCTGCACGAGGCCGACATCGAGGTCATCCTCGACGTCGTCTACAACCACACCGCCGAGGGCAACGAGTTCGGCCCGACGATCTGCTTCCGCGGCATCGACAACGCGAGCTACTACCGCCTCGTCGACTCGGACAAGCAGCACTACTACGACACGACCGGCACCGGCAACAGCCTGCTCATGCGCAGCCCGCACGTCCTCCAGCTCATCATGGACTCGCTGCGCTACTGGGTCACCGAGATGCACGTCGACGGCTTCCGCTTCGACCTCGCCGCCACGCTGGCCCGCCAGTTCCACGAGGTCGACAAGCTCTCGGCCTTCTTCGACATCATCCAGCAGGACCCGGTCATCTCCCAGGTCAAGCTCATCGCCGAGCCCTGGGACGTCGGCGACGGCGGCTACCAGGTCGGCAACTTCCCGCCGCTGTGGACCGAGTGGAACGGCCAGTACCGCGACACCGTCCGCGACTTCTGGCGGGGCGTGCCGGCGACGCTGGGCGAGTTCGCCTCGCGCATCACCGGATCGAGCGACCTCTACGAGCACAGCGGCCGCAAGCCGATCGCGTCGATCAACTTCATCACCGCCCACGACGGGTTCACGCTGCGCGACGTCGTCTCCTACGACGAGAAGCACAACGAGGCCAACGGCGAGGACGGCAACGACGGCGAGAGCCACAACCGCTCGTGGAACCACGGCGTCGAGGGGCCGACGGACGACCCGGAGATCCGCGCGGTGCGCCTGCGACAGCTGCGGAACTTCCTCACCACCCTGCTGCTCTCGCAGGGCGTGCCGATGATCAGCCACGGTGACGAGATCGGGCGCACCCAGAACGGCAACAACAACGTCTACTGCCAGGACAACGAGCTCGCGTGGGTCGACTGGAACCTCGACGAGGACCAGCTCCAGCTGCTGGAGTTCACCAAGGCGGTCGTCAGGCTGCGCCGCACCCACCCGGTCTTCCGGCGTCGCCGCTTCTTCGCCGGCTCCGCCGACCACGGCGGGCAGTCGACGCTGGGTGACATCTACTGGCTGCAGCCCACCGGCGAGCCGATGGACGAGTTCGGCTGGGAGGGCGACACGTTGCAGGTCGCGATGTGGCTCAACGGTGGTGCCATCCACGAGCCCGACTCGCGGGGGCAGATGATCACCGACGACGACTTCCTCGTCTTCTTCAACGCCGACCACGAGCAGGCGTCGTTCACCATTCCCGCGACCGAGTGGGGCGAGCGCTGGGTCACCGAGATCGACACCTGCGCCGACGTCGTCGACCCGGGCTGGCACGACGCCGGGGCCCAGGTCGTCGTGGGGGCCCGCGCCGTGGTCGTGCTCCGCGCCCCGCGCGAGAAGGTCGTCCCCACGGTCGGGGCCGCCACCTCCGAGCGCCAGCTCTGATGCGTATGCCGGCCGCGCCCGTCGTCGTCCACGGTGCCCGTCGCGCCGTGCCCACCTCCACCTACCGGCTCCAGGTGCACGGTGGGTTCGGGTTCGACGCGGCGGCGGCGCAGGCGGCATACATCGCCTCGCTGGGGGTCTCGCACCTCTACCTCTCGCCGATCCTGCAGCCGGCGCCCGGCTCGACCCACGGGTACGACGTCGTGAGCCACGACGCCCTCAACACGGAGGCGGGTGGGCGCGAGGCGTTCGACCGGCTCGTCGCGGCCGCCCACGAGCACGGGCTGGGGATCGTCGTCGACGTCGTCCCCAACCACATGACCGTGCCGGGCACGACGCACCTCAACGCCCCGCTCTGGTCGCTGCTGCGCGACGGGCGCGGGTCGGAGGCGGCCTCGTGGTTCGACGTCGACTGGGACGTCGACGGGGACCGCGTCCTCATGCCGGTGCTGGGCTCGTCCCTCGACGAGGTGCTGGCGGCGGGCGAGCTGTCGGTGGCCCACGACGGGGGAGCGGACGGCACCGAGACGGTGCTGCGCTACTACGACCACGAGTACCCCGTCCGCCCCGGGACCGAGGATCTGGGCCTCGCCGATCTCGTTGCGGCACAGGCCTATCGGCTCACCCACTGGCGGGACGGTGCGGCGGACCTCAACTACCGGCGGTTCTTCGACGTCACGACGTTGACGGCGGTCCGCGTCGAGGACCCGGCCGTGTTCGACGCGACCCACGCGCTGCTGCTGTCGCTGTTCCGCGATGGTGCGATCGACGGCTTCCGCATCGACCACCCGGACGGTCTGGCCGACCCGGGTGGCTACCTCGCCCGGCTCGCCGACGAGACCGGGGACGCCTGGGTCGTCGCCGAGAAGATCCTCGAGGGCGAGGAGCAGCTGCCGTCGTCCTGGCGGTGCGCCGGGACGACCGGCTACGACACCCTGCTGCGGGTGCAACAGGTGCTGACCGCCGGGGCCGGCGACGACGTGCTCGACCGCCTGTGGGCGGAGCACGCCCCCGGTCGCGAGTCGCTCGACGACGTCGTGCTCGAGGCCAAGCAGCTCGTCGTGGCGTCGGTGCAGGCCGCCGAGGTCAACCGGCTGCTGCGTCTCGTGCACCGTTGCCACCCCGGGCTCCACCCGGAACTCGCCCGCGAGGCCCTGGCCGCGCTGCTCGTGTCGATGGACCGCTACCGCGCGTACGTCGTGCCGGGTGCGCCCGTGGACCCTGAGCAGCGGGCCGTCCTCGAGGACGCGGCCGGGCGGGCACGCGGTCTGCTGCGGGCCGCCGCGCACCCTGACCTCGACCTCGTCGTCTCGCTCGCGCTCGGCGAGGCGCCCGTCGCCGCGGACCGCGCGCTGGTCGACGACTTCGTCGTGCGCTTCCAGCAGACCTGCGGACCGGTCATGGCCAAGGGCATCGAGGACACGGCGTTCTACCGCTGGTTCCGCATGACCGGCGCCAACGAGGTCGGCGGTCACCCGTCACACCTGTCGATCAGCGCCGACTCGTTCCATGAGTTCGCCGCCCGGCAGGCCGCCACCTGGCCGTCGACGATGACGACGCTGACGACCCATGACACCAAGCGTTCCGAGGACGTGCGCGCCCGGTTGATGACCCTGGCCGAGAGTGCGTCGGAGTGGGAGGAGTGGGTGCGAGACGCCTCCGAACTCGCTGCGGCACAGCACGACCCGCTCCTCGACGACGCCACGGAGTACCTCATCTGGCAGACGGCGCTCGGCGCCTGGCCGATCAGCCCGGACCGGATCGAGGGCTACCTCCTCAAGGCCGTGCGCGAGGCCAAGGACCACACCGCCTGGGTCGACGGGAACGCCGACTACGAGGCGGCCGTCGTGCGCTTCGCCCGCGCCGTCGTGTCGGACCCCGCCGTCGTCACCCACGTCGAGACGTGGCTGTCGCTGCACGGCGCGTCGGTGCGCTCCAACGTCCTCGCGCAGAAGCTGCTCCAGCTCGTCACCGTCGGCGTCCCCGACGTCTACCAGGGCGCCGAGCTGCAGGCCCTGACCCTGGTCGACCCGGACAACCGCGGGGCCGTGGACTACGCCGCGCGCGTCGAGCGGCTGGCCCGGCTCGACGCGGGGGAGCGTGCGCGCGACCTCGACGACGAGAAGCTCCTCGTGACCGCCACCGCCCTGCGGCTCCGTCGGGCGCACCCCGGGTGGTTCGTCGGTGACGGCGCCTCCTACGCCGGCGTCGCCGTGACGTCCGAGCACGCGCTGGCACTGGCCCGGGGCGACGAGAACGGCCCGCAGGTGGTCGCCGTGATCACCCGCGAGGCCGACCAGCTGGCCGCGTCGGGCGGATGGGGCTCGGCGCACGCCGTGCTGCCGGCGGGTGAGTGGCGAAACCTGCTGTCCGAGAACGACTCCGAGACCTTCTCCGGGTCGGTTCCGCTGGCCGGGCTGCTCGTCGACCTTCCCGTCGCACTGCTGGTGAGGACGCCGTGATCGAGGTCTGGGCCCCCACGGCCGAGCGGGTCGAGATCGAGCTCGGCGCCCCGGGCGAGCAGGTCCGGCGCGAGCCGATGGTGCGGGACGCCCACGGGTGGTGGCGCTGGGACGGTGACGGACCGGCATGCGCAGAGCTCGACTACGCCTTCGTGCTCGACGGTGCGGAGCCGGCGCTGCCGGACCCGCGCAGCGCGTGGCAGCCGCACGGCGTCGACGGGCCCAGCCGGGTCTTCGACGCCTCCGCCCACGCGTGGGGCGACGCGGACTGGCGCGGCCCGCGCGAGGGCGCCGGCACGCTCGGCGGCGTCGTCTACGAGCTGCACGTCGGGACGTTCACCCCGGAGGGCACGTTCGACGCGGCGGTCGAGCGGCTCGGTCACCTCGTCGACCTCGGCGTCGACGTCGTCGAGATCCTGCCCGTCGCGGCGATCCCGGGTCGCTGGGGCTGGGGCTACGACGGCGTCGACCTGTATGCCGTCCACGACGCCCTCGGCGGCCCAGCCGCCTTCCAGCGGTTCGTCGACGCGTGCCACGGGCTCGGGCTCGGCGTGTGCCTCGACGTCGTCTACAACCACCTCGGCCCGAGCGGCAACTACCTCGGTCGGTTCGGCCCGTACTTCACCCAGGCGCACATGACCCCGTGGGGTCCGGCGGTCAACCTCGACGCGCCCGGCTCCGACGTCGTGCGCGCGTTCATCGTCGACAACGCCCTGCGGTGGCTGCGCGACTTCCACGTCGACGCCCTCCGGCTCGACGCGGTCCACGCGCTGGTCGACGAGTCCGAGCGACACCTGCTCGTCGAGCTGTCGGACGCCGTCGCCGATCTGTCTGGTGAGCTCGGTCGCCCGCTGGACCTCATCGCCGAGAGCGACCTCAACGACACCGCCATGGTCACGCCCACGGCCGAGGGCGGGATGGGGATGACCGCGCAGTGGGCCGACGACGTGCACCACGGCCTCCACGTCGTCCTCACCGGGGAGACGCAGGGCTACTACGAGGACTTCGGCGGCGGCACGCGGGCGATGCCCGACGGTGGACCGCTCGACGTGCTCGCCAAGGTCCTCACCCGCGGCTTCCTGCACGACGGCACGTGGTCGAGCTTCCGCGGTCACGAGTGGGGTCGGCCGGTCGACGTCGACACCCTCGACGGCCGGCGCCTCGTGACCTACCTCCAGACCCACGACCAGGTCGGCAACCGCGCGACCGGCGACCGGATCAGCGCGGCGATCACGCCCGGTCGCGCCGCCATCGGGGCCGCGCTCTACCTGCTCGGCCCGGGCACGCCGATGATCTTCATGGGCGAGGAGTGGGCGGCGTCCTCGCCGTGGCAGTTCTTCACCGACTTCACCGACGAGGGCATGGCCGAGGCCGTCCGCGCCGGCCGGCGGGCCGAGTTCGGGTCGCACGGCTGGGCCGACGCGGTGCCCGACCCCCAGGCGCGCTCGACCCGTGACGCGAGCGTGCTGCGCTGGGACGACCTGTCCGCGGAGCCGCACGCCTCGCTGCTCGCCTGGTACCGCCGCCTCATCGCCCTGCGCCGGGAGGTCATCGGGATCGGCGAGACGAGGTTCGCCGACGTCACCTGCCGCATCGAGGCGGACGGCGACCGCTTCGTCATGACCCACCGCGGCCTCACCGTGACCGCCGACCTCGCCCACGACCGGGTCGCCGTTTCCGTCACCCGCGCCACCCCCGGCGCGGACCCCGAGACCGCCGACCTCACCTACCCCTGACCCGCCCGCTGACCCGCCCCCGACTTATTGCGCATTCCGGCCGT
>NZ_AVPL01000059.1 GCF_000768695.1 Knoellia aerolata DSM 18566 | reverse complement strand
ACGGCGGGTGGCAGCCGCCACCGGCACCCCCGGTCCCACCGCGCTCGTGGGTTCCCGTCGCCCCGCCGCCCCCTCCGCGCCCGCGCCGCCGCAACGCCGGCTTCGCCGGGTTCGCGCTGACCCTGGGCATGGCGGCCGTCGGCTACGGCGCCGGTCTCATGCTCGACGGCCCGCTCGACTTCAGCGGCTCCGAGGAGCTCTTCGGCGTGATCCTCGCCCTCGGCGCGGCCGCCCTCACCACCCTCGTCATCGGGCTCTCGGGCCGTCGCAGCATCATGTCGGCCGGACTCGTCGTCCTCCTCGGGATCGGGGCGACGGCAGCCGCCATCGGCGAGGAGACGATCGGTGGCGAGCGCGGCATCCGCACCTGGACCCCCGTGCTCTCGGACTCCCCGACGAGCTACAGCCACGGTGCGGGCCGCACCACCCTCGACCTGCGCCCGCTCTTCGCCAGCCTGACGACACCGCCGGTCGCGCCCACCCCGGACGTGGTCCCGAGCCCGGCACCCAGCGCCTCGGGCCTCCCGGCACCGACGCCCACCCCCAGCCCGGCCCCGACGGCCACGGCGTCCGCGCTCGTCCCGGCCGTCCCGCAGGAGATCACCGTGGAGCAGGGCGCCGGCGAGATGGACATCATCGTCCCCCCCGGCGCCACCGCCCAGATCCGGGCCCGCGCCGACTTCGGTGAGGTGCGTGTCCTCGGCGACCTGCCCGCGGGCCGGTCCGACCGGGACGAGGGCACCGACGACGGACCCAGCGAGACGTTGACGCTGAACCTGGGATCGGGCGCCCCCACCGTCACCGTCCGCGCCGACATCACGTTCGGCCAGATCACCATCAAGGAGGGCTGAGCGATGAGCCAGCACGACCAGACCACGCCCCTCGAGACGGGCCCGACCGAGTCGGACGACGACGCGCAGCGCCGGAACCCCGACCACCCGGACCAGCCGACCCAGCCGGCCCCGCCGGTCCCGCCGGTCCCGCCGGTTCAGCCGGACGCGGCCGCTCCCTACCGGGGCTCGACCGCGGTGCCGGAGTTCCGCTCCGGCCCGGCCCCGACGACCTCGGTCGTCGGACTCCTCGGCCTGCTGACGACGATCGCGGTCCTCGTCTCCCAGGCCACCGATCTCGACATCCCCTGGGGTGTCGTCGGACCCGTCGCCGTCGTCGGCGCCGGTGTCCTCCTCGTCGTCCTCGGACTGGCGGGCCTGCGTGGCCAGCGATTCAGGGGTTGAGCGCTCACGCGGACACGCCGGCGACGGCGAGGGCTTGAGGGACCGAGCTCGCGAGCGGAAGGCTCGCGAGCTCGGTCTCGGCCACCCAGCGGGCGGCCGAGGTCGAGCCGCCCACGTCCAGCACAACCGGGTCGCCCGGCTCGGCGCAGTGCGCGGTGTGGAACAGGCGCACGGCGTGGAAGTCCTCCACCCGTCCGCCCGGGGCACGTCCCACCCAGTGCCTCGTCATCACGGTGAGCAGCCGGACGTCGCTCACGTGCTGGCCGGTCTCCTCGTGGACCTCCCGGACGACCGCCACGGCCGGGTCCTCCCCCGGGTCGAGCCCGCCACCGGGGAGGTTCCACATCCCCGCGGCGTTCGTGCTCTCCGACAGCTCGGTCATGAGCACCCCGCGCGAGCTGCGCACGACGGCATACGCCGCGACCCGTTGGTGGGTGACGGCGTTTGCGACGTCGGCCGCGGTGAGGCCGTCGTCCCGCTCCGTCGGTCCCGACGCGACGGCGTCGGGCGCCGGGCGGACGGGCCGGACGGCATACGTGATCCGCAGGTCCTGCGGTGAGCTCCGCGTCACGGACACCGGAGCACCCGACCACCCCCGCCGCGCGAGCTCGACCGACGGGTCGGCCCCGTGCTCCAGGGCGAACCCGTCGGCCCAGCGGCCACGGAGCATGGCCACGACCTCGATCACGACAGGTGCCCCGCGAGCCGGCGGGCGCGGGCGTACTCCGCGGTCGTGCCCTCGACCACCCGGTCCCACGACTGCGCCGGCGGCGTGGAGAGGTTGTGGGCACGGATCCCGTGCAGACGCGTGCGGTCGCCGGCGAGGTCGGCCAGGGCGGCCGCGAGGGCGTCGTCGGACCCCCGGAGCAGGCCCTCGCGGCCGTCGGTGACGAAGTCCTCCACCCCGGTCCCCGTGCGCGCCACGACGGCGAGACCCGCCGTCCGGGCCTCGAGCACCGCGATCCCGAAGGCCTCGAGGCGCGCCGTCGTGAGGTAGACGTCGCTGCGCCGGTGCAGGTCGCGCAGCTCCTCGCGGGTCACGCGTCCGGGCAGGTGGACCCAGTCGACGCCGTGGCGGCGGAGGCCGGCGGCGACGACCCGGCGCTGCGGCCCGTCCCCGACGAGGTGCGCCTCGAGCCGCACGCCCGGACGGGTGCGGTCGAGACGGTGTCGCGCCGAGCGCAGGACGTCGACGAGGGCGCCGGGGCGCTTGCGACGCACGAACCGCAGGGCGCTGACGACCCGGACGACGTCGTCCTGCGCGCGGACCTCGTCGGACTGCGGTCGCCACGCGTCCACGTCGATGCCGTTGCCCAGCACCTCCACCCGGGCGCCGCCGGCGACCCCGGAGACGCGCGCCGCCGCCATGGTCGAGACCGCGGAGAGCGCCGCTCGCCGCTCGTTCCAGCGCCGGGCGTGCCCGAGCGCCCGCAGGATCGGGGCACTCCTGTCGATGACGCAGTGCCAGGTCACGGCGGTGGGGACGGCGCAGGCGAGTGCCACGTCGACGAGGCCGGTCGCGAACGGGCTGACGACTCCCATGTGCGCGTGCGCCACGTCGAAACCACCGGAGCCCAGCAGCCGGCGCACCTCCTCCGTGACGAAGGGGTTGACCGGCGGCGCGCCCGGGAACGGCAGCGGCAGCCGGTGCACGGTCACTCCGGCGTCGGCCTCGACGGTGCGGGTGCGGGTCGGCCCGGCGGTCGCCGTGACGACCTCGACCTCGTGGCCGGCCGCCACGAGCCGGTGGGCGAGGGCGTGCACCTGCACCTCGATGCCGCCGAGCCGCGGCAGGTAGCAGTCCGACAACAGGGCGACCCTCACGAGCGACCAGCCTGCCATGCGTCAGGATGGAGTCGATGACGCGCACGCTCGTGGCCTTCCACGCCCACCCGGACGACGAGGCCCTCCTCACGTCCGGCACGATGGCCCGCGCCGCCGCGGAGGGGCACCGCGTCGTCCTTGTCGTCGCCACCGACGGGGACCTCGGGCTCGCGGCCGACCGGTTCCGCAGCGGCGACGCCCTGGCCACGGTCCGGCTCGCCGAGACGCGCGAGTCCGCCGCCGCCCTCGGCGTCGAGCGCGTCGAGTGGCTCGGCTACGCCGACTCCGGGCACGACGGACCCGTCCCTGCGGACCCGCCCGGGACGATGCGCTTCTGCCGGGCCCCGGTCGAGGAGGCCGCCGAGCGCCTCGCCGCGATCCTCACCACCGAGCAGGCCGACGTCCTCCTCAGCTACGACGCCGCCGGGGGCTACGGCCACCGCGACCACGTCCGCGTCCACGAGGTCGGCGCCCGCGCCGCCGAGATCGCGCGGACCCCGCGTGTCCTCGAGGCGACCGTGCCCCGCGACACGATCGCCCGGGCGGTGCGATGGGCCGCGAGGATCCACTCGTTCCCCGACGGGTTCGACCCCACGACGTTCGAGCGCAGCTTCACCGCCCGGGCCGACATCACCCACCGCATCGACGTCCGCCGCTACGTGGGCGCCAAGCGGGCGTCGATGCGAGCCCACGCCTCCCAGGCCTCGAACGACGGCTCCCAGAGCGGCGACCGGACCCTCGCCGCCTTCCTGAGGATCCCGCGCCCCCTCTACGACGTCGTCTTCGGGCGCGAGTGGTTCCGCGACCCGAGCGTTCGCGGCCGGGCCGCGGACGGCATACGCACCGACATCTTCGAAGGACTGCCGTGAGCCGGCGCGCGCGACAGGTCGTCCGCGTCGTCCTCGGCCTCGCGCTCGCCGTCGGCCTCCTCGGGTGGGGCTTCCCGATCTTCGCCGACACGACGTGGGGCGAGATCGCCGCGCACATCGCGGCGGTGTCGTGGTGGCAGGCGAGCGGCTTCCTCGGCCTCGTGCTCGTCGGGCTCGGGTGCTACACGCTGACGTTCACCGGGTCGCTGCCGGGGCTGAGCAACTGGCGCGCCTTCATCGTCAACATCTGCGGCTCGTCGGTGAGCAACCTCCTCCCCGGCGGCGGCGCGGTCGGGCTGGCGGCGACCTACACGATCCTGCGCTCCTGGGGGTTCCGCAACCGTGACGTGTCGACCTCGGTGATCGTCACCGGGGTGTGGAACACGCTCGCCCGGATCGCCCTGCCCATCGTCGCGATCGCCATGCTGTGGGCCGGCAACGACGGGCTGCCGAGGTCGCTGACGAGCGCAGCCCTGGCGGCGACCATCTCCGGTCTGGCCCTCTTCGGTGTCTTCGTCGCGCTCCTCGTCAGCGAGCGAGCCGCGCAGGCCATCGGAGGTGGGGTCGACCGTCTCCTCGGCCCGCTCCTCCGGCGCCGGAAGCGCACGATGAGCCTCCACGCGCTCGTCCACGACCTGCGGCTGCGCACCAACGAGGTCGTGCGCACGGGCTGGCTGCAGATGACCCTGGGCATGGTCGGGTTCTTCGGGTTCTACTACCTGCTGTTCGTCCTCATCATGCACTCGGTCAACGTCTTCCTGCCGCTCGGGATCCTCTTCGCCGCCTTCGCGGTCGGGCGGCTCCTCACCGCGGTGGGCATCACGCCCGGGGGGGTGGGGGTCACCGAGTCGGCCACGGTCGTGGCACTCGTCGGGTGGGGCGCCGACTCGGCGTCCGCCGGGGCGGGCGTCGTGCTCTTCTCGATCTTCACGCACCTCATGGAGGTGCCGCTGGGGGCCCTCGGCTGGCTCGCCTGGTCGCTGAGCCCGCGCGTGCGGAACGCCACCGGGGAGGGCCCCGAGGACCGACGTGTCGGGCGTTCCGGTGAGGCGGGCCCCGGCGAGCCCGACCGGAACGCACCGTAGGTCGCCAGCAGGCGGTCAGTCCTGGATGAAGACCAGGGCCATCGGGGTCTGCTCGCTGCCCTGACCGAGCGGGTTGTCGGCGAACATCTCCTCGAAGCGCGCCTTGTCGCCCGGCACGTCGCTGCCGAGGACGTTGCGGCCGATGTCGTTGGCGTCCATGACGATCGTCCCGGCGAACTGCTCCTTGTATGCCGTCGGCACCCGTCCGCGGATCCCGGCCGACAGGCGTGCCGCGACCTGGTCGGGGTCCTTGGGTGCGAGCTTGGCGGAGACGTTCGACGGGTACGCGGAGTACTCGGTCGGTCCGTCGATGGCACTGATGTCGTTGCCGACGAGCTCGTAGAACATCCCCTTGCGGCCGATGACCTTGCCCACGGCTCCGCCGGCAGCGGCGTAGAGGACCCGCGGCAGGCCGGCCTCCTCGATGGCGAGCTGCATGGTGAACGGGGAGCCGAGGCCGATGCCCGCGGGGGTGCGGGTGACGTACTTGGACAGGACCCGGGCCGGCTTGCCGACCTTGATGTCCCAGACGAAGTACGAGCGACCCTGGGTGATGGCGATGATCTTCTCGGAGATGAAGAGGTACCAGCGACCCGCGGTCGCGCCCTGGTGCTCCGGCCCGGCCGTCGGCAGCGTCGCGAAGAACTCCTCGACCCGCTCGAGCACCCGGGCGTCGAGGTCGTCGCCCTGGGCGAAGAGGTCGGTGCGCAGCGGGTAGCGCCGCACCGTCTCGCCGAGGGCGGTCGTGAGGTCGAGGGCCTTCCCGGCGTTGGGCTCGAGGTCGGACTTGGGTGCCGCCTGGGTGGTGGCCTTGTCGACCGGCGGCGCGTCGTCGAAGAACTCCTGCAGCCAGAGCTCGAGGTTGATCAGGCGCCAGAACATCATCGTGTCGGCGTTGTTGCTGCCCTTGATCCAGCCCTCGAACGCGTGCAGGACGTCGGTCTGGCGGAAGTAGGGCCGGTTCGCGAACGACTCGCTGAGGAAGATCGAGTAGAAGTGGTTCTTGAGGCGCATGAACCACTCGGACTGCGGCGTCGTGAACCCGATCTTGTTGCGGCGACGGTTGATCGACTCCGGCAGGACCCCCCGGGTCGCGTCGCGCAGGATCCGCTTGTTCCAGCCGTCCTTGATGATCGCCTCGTCGGTGAGGCTGAAGATGAACTTCACGACCTCCTTGTCGAGGAACGGGACTCGCCCCTCGAGGCTGAAGCGCATCGTGTTCTTGTCCTCGTAGCGCAGCAGGCTCGGCAGGCTGTTGTGGAACAGGTCCTCGATGAGGCGCTTCTTGAGGTTGTTCTGCTCCACCGGGAACCGCTCGTCGCGGTGACGGGCGGCGAACTCGGCGTTGAGGAGCGAGGTCACCGGGACGTCCTTGCGGCCGGTGAGCTTGGCCTTCACCCGGAACCGTCCGAGGCGGTAGAGCACGTCGAGCGACTTGCTCAGCTCGGCGGCCGCGGCCCGGGCCCCCTGGGCGCGCAGCTGCCGGAGGTAGACGGCGTAGTAGGGGATGTAGCCGGCCATCATCTCGTCGGCGCCTTGGCCGTCGAGGAGGACGGTGACGTGCTTGGTCGCCTCGCGCATCACCTGGAACTGCGCGTAGGGGCCGCTGGAGATGAGCGGCTCCTCCTGCGTCCGGATGAAGTCGCGCAGGTCGGCCTTGAACTCGTCGGCGGTCGGGAGGATCTTGTGGCCGTCGACGTGGCCCTGGCAGATCTCGAGGACCTCGTCGACGTACTTCTCCTCGTCGTTGATCGAGTTCGGGAAGACGGCGCTGAAGGTGTTCTGCCGGACGCCGACCGACGCGGTGCGCTCGTCGCCCTCGTTGATGAGCTGGTTGATGACGACGGCGACGGCGGAGCTGTCGAGGCCACCGGACAGCGACGTGCCGACGGGGACCTCGGACTGCAGGCGCAGCCGGACCGCCTCGATGAACCGCTCCTTGTACTCGGCCGCGGCCTCGTCGTCGTAGGGGCGCTGCTCCTGCGCCAGCTCCGCGAGCTCCTCGCGCAGGCGGGTGAACATGCTCCGACGGATGCCGTTCGCGTCGGCCTCGAGCATCTCGCCCGGCTGGAGCCGCTCGATCCCGTCGAAGAAGGTCTCGGTGCCGTCCTCGTGGGCCCGGAACCTCAGGTAGCGGTAGATCGAGCGCTCGTTCGGCTTCTTCTCGTACAGCCCGCTCGCGAGGATGGGCCGGATCTCGCTCGAGAACAGCAGCGCCTCCCCCTCCCCCTCCCCCTCTGTCGCAACGTCTGCGGATTCGGTGGTTCCAGCGACCGCATCCGCAGACGTTGGGGAAGCAGCGGGGGCCTTGACGCGGCATACGTAGACCGGCTTGATGCCGAAGTGGTCGCGGGCCAGCGTGAGCCGCTGCTCGTCGCGGTCCCAGATGGCCAGGCCGAACATGCCGTTGAAGCGGTCGAAGGCCTCCCCGCCCCACTGCGCGAACGCCTCGAGCACGACCTCGGTGTCGGAGTCGGTCGTGAACGTCCGGCCCAGGGCCTCGAGCTCGGCCCGCAGGTCGAGGTAGTTGTAGACCTCGCCGTTGTAGGCGATCGTGTAGCGCCCGTCGGCGGTCGCCATGGGCTGCTGCCCGTGGGCGACGTCGATGATCGAGAGGCGGCGGTGAGCGAGACCGCACGGGCCGTCGACGAAGACGCCCTCACCGTCCGGTCCGCGGTGCTCCTGGCAGTCGTTCATCGTCTGCAGGAGCGCCTCGTTGGCGCTCAGGCCGTGATAGCCGGCGATGCCACACATGCGTTGGGGTCCTCAGTTCTGCTCGGGGTACCGGTCAAGCCTGCCAGACGCGGAGGGATCGACGTCACTCCCACTCGATCGTGCCCGGCGGCTTGCTCGTGACGTCGAGCACGACCCGGTTGACCTCGCGCACCTCGTTGGTGATCCGCGTCGAGATCTTGGCGAGCACGTCGTAGGGCACTCGGGTCCAGTCCGCCGTCATGGCGTCCTCGGACGAGACCGGGCGCAGGACGACCGGGTGGCCGTAGGTGCGGCCGTCGCCCTGCACGCCCACCGAGCGCACCCCGGCGAGCAGCACGACCGGGCACTGCCAGATCTGGCGGTCGAGACCGGCCGCGGACAGCTCCTGACGGGCGATCTGGTCGGCGTGGCGCAGGATCTCGAGCCGCTCGGCCGTGACCTCGCCGACGATGCGGATGCCGAGACCGGGGCCGGGGAACGGCTGGCGCCACACGATCTCCTCGGGGACACCGAGCTCGAGGCCGACCTGGCGCACCTCGTCCTTGAAGAGCAGCCGCAGCGGCTCGATGAGCGTGAACTGGAGGTCGTCGGGGAGCCCGCCGACGTTGTGGTGGGACTTGATGTTGGCCGCGCCGGTGCCGCCACCGGACTCGACGACGTCCGGGTAGAGGGTTCCCTGAACGAGGAACTCGACCGGGTGCCCGTCGCGCTCGGCCGAGCCGACGACGTCGCGGGCGGCCTGCTCGAAGACGCGGATGAACTCGCGGCCGATGATCTTGCGCTTCTCCTCGGGGTCCGAGACGCCCGCGAGGGCGTTGAGGAACTGCTCGCGGGCGTCGACGACGACGAGGTCGACCCCGGTCGCCGCGACGAAGTCCTGCTCGACCTGTTCCGACTCGTTGGCCCGCAGCAGGCCGTGGTCCACGAAGACGCAGGTCAGCTGGTCGCCGACGGCGCGTTGCACGAGGGCGGCGGCGACCGACGAGTCGACGCCACCGGAGAGGGCGCAGAGCACCCGCTTGTCGCCGACGGTCTCGCGGACCTGCTCGACGAGGGACTCGACGACGTTGTGCGCGGTCCACTCCCCGGCGAGCCCGGCGCCGCGGAGGAGGAAGTTCTCGAGCACGCGCTGCCCGAAGGTCGAGTGCATGACCTCGGGGTGCCACTGCACGCCGTAGAGGCGACGGTCGTCGTCCTCGAAGGCCGCGACGGGGGCGCCGGACGTCGACGCCGTGACCCGCATGCCGTCGGGGGCGGCCGTCACGGCGTCGCCGTGGCTCATCCAGACGGACTGGTCGCTCGGCTGCCCGTTGAAGAGCGTCGAGCCGGTGTCGGAGACCATCGCCGGCGTCGAGCCGTACTCCCCCAGACCGGTGTGGTCGACTCTCCCGCCGAGCGCCTGGACCATGGCCTGGAAGCCGTAGCACATGCCGAACACGGGGACCCCGGCGTCGAGCAGGGCCGGGTCGAGCGAGGGCGCGCCCTCCGCGTAGACCGAGCTCGGCCCCCCGGACAGGATGATCGCGGCCGGCTCCTTGGCCAGCATCTCCGTCGCCGGCATGGTCGACGGGACGACCTCGCTGAAGACGTGGGCCTCGCGGACGCGGCGCGCGATGAGCTGGGCGTACTGGGCGCCGAAGTCGACGACGAGGACTGGACGGTCGGACAGGGGGGAGGTCTCGCTCACCCGCACAGGCTACTGGCGAGCGAGGCGGCCCTCGACCTCGGCGGCGACCCTGCGCTCCACCCAGAAGGACAGGAACGGCACGCAGCCGGCGAGCATGACCCCCACCATCCGCGGCAGCGACCAGCCCACCTTGAAGCCGAGGTTGGCGGTGGCGACGAGGTAGACCATGTAGATGAACCCGTGCGGCTGGGGCCACCAGTGCAGCGGGTTCTGCTCCCCCTTCATCGACGTGCCGTACTCCAGCACGATCTCGGCGAGGAGCACGAGCAACCCGACGCCGACGACGAACGCCATCACCTTGAAGAAGGTCAGCGCCTTGCGTGCCGCCGTCTCGTCCCGGATCGCGCGCTGCGTCTGGCTGGTCTGCTCGTTGGTCCGTGCCACGTCAGCCATTGTCCCCGCCGCCCGTGACCGGCTCTCGACCGGCCTCCTCGGCCACGTCCGGCGACTCGGGCTCCGCGTCCTCCCGCTCGTCGTCCTTGACGATCCGCCACCACATGAACACTGCGAACAGCGCGAAGGCCCACCACTGCAGTGCGTATGCCGCATTGCGCCACTTGAAGCCCGTCTCACCCGACGGGGTGGGCACCCGTTCCATCGCCCCCAGGTCGGCGGGGGCCGGAGCGGGGGCCTGCTCCTGCTGGAAGACGAACGCGTTGTAGAGCTCGCCGGGCCAGCGGCTGACGAGCAGCGAGGTGTCGATCGAGCCGAGCTGGCCCTCGGGAGGCGGCTCACCGGCATACGGGGACTCCGGCGGAGCCAGCCCACCCGTGACGGTGACCTGTCCCACGGGCACGGGCGGCACGTCGGCGGCCGAGGTGACGAAGCCGCGCAGCACCGGCAGCGTCGCGCCGGTCGCCGCCACCCGCAGCGGCGCGACGACCCAGAAGCCCGCGCGGCCCTCGAGCCGACGGTTCGCGACGACGACCTGGTCGGCGCCGAACTCCCCGGTCGCCACGACGGGTCGCGTGCTCAGCTCCCCGGGGAAGTCCGAGTGGGGGGTGAGCACGGTCTCGACGGCGACCGGCTGCTGCGAGCGCGCCCGCTCGAGCGCCTCGCGCAGCGCCTCGTCCTCGGCGACGCCGAGCTGCCATCGTCCGAGCTGCACGAACGCGATGACGACGAGCACCGCCACCGCGAGCAGCGCGAGGTGGCGCGGCTTGCGGGCGGATCGGAGCACGGCACGAGCGTAATCGGGCCTGCTGGGCGGAAACTCGGTGGCTCGGTGTCCGGCCTCCTCCTACCGTGGGGGTGCGATGCCCACGACGACCTGGCCGTACGCCCTCGAGGCCGACGCCGCTCCCCCGACCGATCCTGACCGCCTCCTCCTCTGGCTGGTCCGGCGGCAGTGGCGCACCCTCGCGGCGGGCGCGGCCTTCGGGATCCCGTGGATGCTGTCGATCGCCCTCGTCCCGGCCGCCATCGGCAGGGCCATCGACGACGGCCTCGTTGCCCGCGACGGCCGGGCGCTCGTCCTGTGGGCCGGGGTCATCCTCGGCATGGGCCTGCTCAGCGCCCTGACGACCAACCTGCGGCACTGGTTCGCCGTGAGCAACTGGCTGCTCGCCGCCTTCCGCTCGGCGATCGTCACCGAGCGCTCGGTGCGCCGGGCCGGGCCGGCGCTCACGCGCGAGAAGCCCGCGGGGGAGGTGCTGACGACGTTCGCCCGCGACTTCTGGCGGGTGGGCGAGTCGTTCGACGTCACCGCCCGGCTCTCCGGGGCGATCGTCAGCTTCGTCGTCGTGTCCGTCATCCTGCTGCGCGGGTCGCTCATGCTCGGGCTCGTCATGCTCGTCGGCGGCCCGGTCCTGCTGGCGTCGCTGTCGTTCGTCATGCGTCCGCTGCAGAGCCGGCAGCAGGCGCAGCGCGAGGAGTCGGGCCGGCTCACGGCGCTCGGTGCCGACACCGTCACCGGCCTGCGGGTCCTGCGCGGCGTCGGTGGCGAGGAGAACTTCCTCTCCCGGTATGCCGGCCAGTCCGGTCGGGTGCGCGACGCCGGCGTGCGTCTGTCCGGTGTCCAGGCGCTGCTCGACGCGTCCCAGGTGCTGCTGCCGGGCGTGTTCGTCCTCGTCGTGACGGGGTTGGGGGCCCACCTCGCGGTGGCCGGGGACATCTCACCGGGGCAGCTCGTCGCGTTCTACGGCTACACGGCCTTCCTCACGATGCCCCTGCGGACGGCGACGGAGTTCGTCAACAAGCTCACGTCGACGCGGGTCGCGGCCAGCCGGATCGCCCCGATCCTCGCCGCCGAGCCGGACCACCCGACCCGGATCCGCACCACCCCCGTCCTCAACTCGCCAATTCCCCCGTTCCGCACGGACACGCCGGTGCACAACCGGGGAATTGGCGAGTTGGGGACGGACACGCCGGCCGGCGGGGAGCTCGTCGACCCGGCGTCGGGCGTCCGGGTCGCTCCCGGCCAGCTGACCGCCGTCGTCTCGGCGCGCCCCGAGGACAGCGGCGCCATCGCCGCCCGCCTCGGCCGGGCGCTCCCGGGCCGGCACGGCGTCACGTGGGGTGGGACGGCGATCGACGACCTGCCCATCGACGAGGTCCGGCGGGCCATCGTCGTGTCCCAGCCCGACCCTCACCTCTTCAGCGGTCCCGTCCGCCGCGAGCTCGGCGCCGACGAGGTCGACGACCTGGCCCTGACCGCCGCCCTGCACACCGCCGACGCGGGCGACGCCGTCGACTCGGTCGACGGGGGCCTCGACGGGGAGCTCGAGGAGCGCGGTCGGGCCCTCTCCGGCGGCCAGCGCCAGCGGTTGGCGCTGGTTCGCGCGCTGCTGCGCGACGCCGAGGTCCTCGTCCTCGTCGACCCGACGAGCGCCGTCGACGCCCACACCGAGGCCCGCATCGCCGAGCGCCTCGTCAAGCACCGCGCCGGCTCCACGACCGTCGTCGTCACCACGAGCCCGCTGCTGCTCGACCGCGCCGACCGGGTGCTCGTCGTCGAGGGCGGCGTCGTGACCGGGAGCGGGACGCACCGGGATCTCGTCCGGGACCACCCGGCATACCAACGCATCGTCCAGCGCGCCGAGCAGGACTGAGCGATGACCCCGATCCTCAGCCAGGTCGGCGAGACCGACCACGCCAAGCGTGCCCTCCCCATCGCCAGCCGCCAGACGGTCGTCGCGCACACCAAGGTCCTCCTGCGCGACCACCGCCGCCCGCTGCTGTGGGTGCTCGGCCTGCACGGGCTGGCCGCCCTCGTCGGTCTCGTCGGGCCCTGGGTCGTCGGGCAGATCGTCCAGGAGGTGACCCGCGGCGGACCGGCTGAGGCGAGCCTGGGCCGCATCGACACGCTCATCGTCGTGCTCGCCGCGGCGATCGTCGGCCAGACGGTCCTCACCTGGCTCGCGCGGCGGGCGGCGTTCATCCTGTCCGAGCACGTCTTCGCCCGCCTGCGCGAGGACTTCATCGGCTCCGCCGTGCGCCTGCCGCTGTCCACGCTCGAGCGCGCCGGCACCGGCGACCTCGTCGCCCGGACCACCAACGACATCAACGCGATGACCCACGTCATCCGCTTCGGGATCCCGGCGATCGTCGTGTCGGTCATGACGGTGTCGGCCACGGTCGTGGCCGCCGTCCTCACGTCGCCGCTCGCGGCCCTGGCCCTGCTCGCCCCGCTCGTCTTCCACGTCCCCTCGAGCGTCTGGTACCTCCGGCGCGCCGGACGCGTCTACCTGTGGGAGCACGCGAGCTACGCCCGGCTCAACTCGGTGGGTGCGGAGACGATCGAGGGCCTGCGGACCGTCGACAACCTCGGCCTCGGCCCCGCCCGCGGGGAACGCTTCGAGGAGGCACTCGCCGAGGCCGGGCGGGCCGAGCGTGTCGGCGTGAGCCTGCGGCTGCGGTGGTTCCCCTACCTCGAGATCGGCTTCTTCCTGCCCGTCTCCGTCTCGGTGCTCTGGGGCTCGCTCGCGTGGAACGGCCACATCACCATCGGTGCGGCCACCGCGGTGACGCTCTACATCCAGCAGATGCTCGACCCGCTCGGCGACCTCATCAGCTGGCTCGACGAGATCCAGTTCGCCGCCACCTCGCTGTCCCGCGTCCTCGGCGTCGGCGAGGTGCCGCCGGACCGTGTGGCGACCGGCGAGAAGCCGCGCGGCGAGACGATCGTCGTCGACGACGTCCGCTACTCCTACCGCGAGGGCCGCGACGTCCTCCACGGCGTGAGCCTCGAGCTGCGTCCCGGTGAGCGCCTCGCCGTCGTCGGCCCGTCCGGCGCGGGCAAGTCGACGCTCGGCCGGCTCCTCGCGGGCATCGACGGACCGCGCACGGGCCGGGTCACCGTCGGCGGGGTTCCGCTCGTCGACCTCGAGCTCGCGGACCTGCGCGGAGAGGTCGCCCTCGTGACGCAGGAGCACCACGTCTTCGTCGGCACTCTCGGCGAGAACCTGCGTCTCCCGCGGCCCCCCGCGACCGACGAGGAGCTGTACGCCGCCCTCGCGGCCGTCGACGCCGACGTCTGGGTCCGGGCCCTGCCGGACGGGCTCGAGACGACGGTCGGGTCAGGCGGGCACGCCCTCACCGAGGCTCAGGCGCAGCAGGTCGCCCTCGCCCGGCTCGTCCTCGCCGACCCGCACACGCTCGTCCTCGACGAGGCGACGTCGCTGCTGGACCCGCGGGCGGCGCGCCACCTCGAGCGCTCGCTCGCGGCGGTGACCCAGGGCCGCACGGTGGTGGCGATCGCGCACCGGCTGCACACGGCATACGACGCCGACCGGGTGTGCGTCGTCGAGGGCGGCCGGATCAGCGAGCTCGGCACCCACGCCGAGCTCATCGAGCGCGACGGCGCCTATGCCGCCCTCTGGCGCGCCTGGCGCGACGAGGACTGACGACCGCCACTTATTGCGCATTCCGACCCAGCGCGCCGGACTGATTGCGCGTTTCGGCCGGCAGAGCCGGCCGTTGCGCGCAATCAGTCGCGCGGCGGGGGACGGAATGCGCAATAAGTCGGGGGGCGGGGCGGGGTCAGACCGGGAGGCGGAGGACGTCGGGCGCGACCGCGGGGTGGTGCGGCGGGACCGGGGCGAGACGCACGTAGCCCTCCCCCTGGGACGGGCGCGCGTCGAGCTCACCCTTGTTGGGCCACAGCGACATCGCCCGCTCCGCCTGCGCGGTGATGGTCAGCGAGGGGTTGACGCCGAGGTTCGCCGAGATCGCGGAACCGTCGACGACCGAGATCCCCGGGTGTCCCCAGAGGCGGTGGTAGGGGTCGAGGACACCGGTCCTCGCACTGTCACCGATCGTGACGCCGCCGAGGAAGTGGGCGGTCAGGGGGACGTCGAACACCTCGCCCCAGCTGCCTCCGGCGACGGTGTAGTCGCCGGTGACCTCCTGCAGCCGGCGGGCCACCGCGCGCATCGCGTCGTGCCCCTCCTCGATGAAGGTGGGGTTCGGCTCACCGTGACCCTGCTGCGAGGTGAGCCTGGGCCGGCCGAGCAGCCCCCGGCGGCCGGACACCCGCAGCGAGTTGTCGCGAGACTGCATGACGAGCCCGATGATGGCGCGCTCGCTCCACCGGCGCGCCATCGGGAACTGCGTGAGCAGCGCCTTCGGCTCGCGCGCGATCTCGAGCAGGAACTGGACCGGTCGCGGCCACCGCGAGCTCCCGGGCACCATGAGGGTGGACAGCAGCCCCATCGCGTTGGACCCGGGCCCGTACCGCACGTTCTCCACGTGCGTGTGCTCGTCCGGGTGGAACGACGCGGTGATGGCGATGCCCTCCGAGAGCCTGGCGTCGGGGTTGACGTGCTGCGTCGTGGCGCCGAGCAGGGCCTCGCTGTTGGTGCGGGTCAGGTACCCGAGTCGGTCCGAGATCCGCGGCAGCTCACCCTCGTCGCGCATGGCGTGCAGCAGCGACTGGGTTCCCCAGGTGCCGGCCGCGACGACGACGTGGCGAGCCGTGATGACGCGCGGGTCCTTGCCGTGGACCGGGCCCGTCCGCTCGTGGAGGACCCGGTGGGTCACCGTGCCGGAGTCGTATGCCGTCCCCGACCGCTCGCTTCCCGGCAGGACTCCCAGCCGGGTCACGGTGCGCATCGGCTCGATGACGACGCCGAGGGCCTCGGCGAGGTGGAGGTAGTTCTTGCGCAGCGTGTTCTTCGCGCCGTGGCGGCACCCCACCATGCAGTTGCCGCACTCGATGCAGCCGGTGCGGCGCGGGCCGGCCCCACCGAAGTAGGGGTCGTCGACCTCCAGCCCCGGTTCGCCGAAGAAGACCGCGACGGGGGCCTTGCGGAAGGTCTCGGGCACCCCCAGGTCGGCGGCGACGTCGCGCCAGATCTGCTCGACCGGGCCCTCGCACGGGTTCTCGACGACGCCCAGCATCGCCGACGCCGTCTCGTAGTGCGGGGCCAGCTCGCTCGCCCAGTCGGTGATGTGGCTCCACTGCCGGTCGCGGAAGAAGGCCTCCGGTGGCACGTAGAGGGTGTTCGCGTAGTTGAGCGACCCGCCACCCACACCGGCACCGGCGAGGATCATGACGTCCCGCAGCCGGTGGAGGCGCTGGATGCCGTAGCACCCCAGCTGCGGTGCCCACAGGTAGTTGCGCACGTCCCACGAGGTCCTGGCGAAGTCCTCGTCCTCGAAGCGGCGACCGGCCTCGAGCATGTGGACCGAGTACCCCTTCTCCGCCAGGCGCAGCGCGGCCACGGACCCACCGAAGCCGGTGCCGATGACGACGACGTCGACGTCGACGTCCACGTCCACGTCCACGTCGTCCGCGACGCGCGGGGCCGGGCGCGGGGCCGTCATCGCAGGCCGAGCACGCGCGCGGCGCGCAGGGCCACGCTCACGCCGTGGGCGTAGGACTCCGCGGAGACCCCGGGGCTCGCGCCGAAGCCGACGAGGCGCTGGACGCTGACGGTCTGGCTCTCGGTGTACTTGAGGATGCCCTCGCGTCCGTGGCGGCGGCCGACGCCGGAGGCCTTCATCCCGCCCATCGGGGCGCCCGTGCTGCCCCACGTCGCGGCATACGGGTCGTTGATGTTGACCGTGCCGGTGCGGATGCGCGCGGCGAGCCGCCGGCCGCGGGTGACGTCGCGGGTCCAGACGGAGGAGTTGAGGCCGTACTCGGTGTCGTTGGCGAGCTCGACGGCCTCGTCGTCGGAGCCGACCTCGTAGAGGGCGACGACCGGCCCGAACGTCTCGTCGTCGCGGCAGACCATGTCGGCGGTGACGCCGGTGAGGACGGTGGGCTCGTAGACGTACGGACCGAGGTCGGGACGCGCCCGCCCACCGGTGAGGACGATCGCCCCCTTGGCCCGGGCGTCCTCGACGTGGCGCCGCACCGTCGAGAGCTGGCTCGGGCCGGCGAGCGAGCCCATGTCCGGCCCGTACGCCAGCTCGGTGCCGAGCCGCAGGTCCTCGACGGCCTCGACGAAGCGGGTGACGAACTCCCCGAACACGTCACGGTGGACGAGGAGCCGCTCGGCGCTGATGCAGAGCTGCCCGGCGGAGGCGAAGCACGCCTTCACGGCTCCCGCGACCGCACGGTCGATGTCGGCGTCCTCGGCGACGTACATCGAGTTCTTGCCGCCGAGCTCGAGGCTGAAGCCGACGAGCCTGGCCGCTGCCGACTGCCCGACGGTGCGCCCGGTGGGGGTCGAGCCGGTGTAGCAGACGTAGTCGGCCTGGTCGACGACCGCCTGGCCGGTCGAGGCCCCCGGCCCGAGCACGACCTGGAGGACTCCGTCGGGCAGCCCTGCCTCGAGAAGCAGCTCGTGGGCGGCGAGCGCGGTGAGCGAGGCCTGGAGGTCGGGGCGCAGGACGACCGCGTTGCCCGCCATGAGCGCGGGGACGGCGTCGGTGACGGCGAGGCTGAGCGGGTAGTTCCACGGCGACACGATGCCGACGACACCCTTGGGGCGGTGGCTGACGACCGTCCGCGTCAGGCCGGGCACGGCCCCGAGGACACGCTCGTCACGCAGGTGACCGCTCGCCCGGCGGGCGTAGTGGCGCGCGACGACGGCGCAGTCCGCGACCTCCTCGAAGCCGTGGCTGCGGGTCTTGCCCGACTCGAGCTGGACGAGGTCGAGGAGCTCGACCTGGCGCTCGAGGACGAGGTCGTGGAAGCGCAGCATGACGCCGGCCCGCCGCTCGAGGCTCCACGCCGACCAGGAGCGCTGGGCGGCCCGGGCGGTCGCGAAGGCGACGGTGACGTCGCCGGGGGTCGAGACCGGCAGCGACGCCAGCGGCGCGCCGGTCATCGGCGTGTGGGTCACGTGCCGCTCGGCCGCGGGTCCGGCCACGACCCGGGCCGTGAGGGCGCGAGCGCGAGCCGGGTCGACGGCGTACGTGGCGGTGGGGTCGAGCTCCGGGTCGGCGATGACATCGGTCATTACTCAAGGGTAACCAACTCGCCGGCGCAGCGACACCCACCGGCGGTGAGACCTGCGCCGCAGTCGCCGGGCGGTCAGTCGCTGCCGTACGGCGAGACGACGACCTCGACCCGCTGGAAGTCCTTGAGCTCGGTGTAGCCGGTGGTGGCCATGGCGCGGCGCAGGGCACCGACGAGGTTCGTCGTGCCGTCGGCGATCCGGCTCGGGCCGAAGAGGACCTCCTCGAGCGAGGCCACCGCCCCGACCTCGACGCGCTCGCCGCGCGGCAGCTCCGGGTGGTGGGCCTCCGGGCCCCAGTGGAAGCCACGCCCCGGCGCCTCGGTGGCCCGCGCCAGGGCGGCGCCGAGCATCACCGCGTCGGAGCCGCAGGCGATGGCCTTGACGATGTCGCCGCTCGTGCCGACGCCCCCGTCGGCGATGACGTGGACGTAGCGGCCGCCGCTCTCGTCGAGGTAGTCGCGGCGGGCGGCCGCGACGTCGGCGATGGCCGAGGCCATGGGGGCGTGGATGCCGAGGGTGCGGCGGGTCGTGTGCGCGGCCCCGCCACCGAAGCCGACGAGGACCCCGGCCGCGCCGGTGCGCATGAGGTGGAGCGCGGCCGAGTAGGTCGCGGCGCCGCCGACGATCACCGGGACGTCGAGCTCGTAGATGAAGCGCTTGAGGTTGAGCGGCTCCGTGCGGCCCGAGACGTGCTCGGCCGAGACGGTGGTGCCGCGGATGACGAAGAGGTCGACGCCGGCGTCGACGACGGTCTTCCAGAGCTGCTGGGTGCGCTGCGGGGTGAGCGCACCGGCGACGGTGACGCCGGCCTCACGGATCGTCCGGAGCCGCTCGGAGACGAGCTCGGGCACGATGTCGGCCCGGTAGATCTCCTGCATCCGCGAGGTCGCGAGCGCCGGCTCGAGGGTCGCGATCTCGGCGAGCAGCGGCGCCGGGTCCTCGTAGCGGGTCCACAGCCCCTCGAGGTCGAGGACGGGCAGGCCCCCGTGGCGGCCGAAGGCGACCGCGGTCTCGGGCGACATGACCGAGTCCATCGGCGCCCCCATGACGGGGAGGGCGAAGTGGTACGCGTCGATCTGCCACCCGATCGAGACCTCCTCGGGGTCGCGGGTGCGCCGTGAGGGCACCACCGCGACGTCGTCGAAGGAGTAGGCGCGCCGGGCACGCTTGCCACGTCCGATCTCGATCTCGTTCACGCCCCGAGCCTAGCCACGGCCGTGGAACAACGGATTGGCGCCCGGTGTTCGGGCAGGAGCACAATGAAACGTTGCGGGCTGTCCCGCGCCCCCGGCACCGTCGCCGAAACCCCTTTCATCCTTTTGCTCTCCCGAGGAGACCCTTCCTTGTCCAGTCCAGCCCAGCCCGAGTACCCCGACAAGATCGACGGTGCCGTCCTCAAGATCGCGGGTGTCGTCGTCCTCGGCGCGATCATGTCGATCCTCGACATCACCGTCGTCAACGTCGCCCTGCCGGACCTCCAGACGACCTTCACCGGCGAGGACAACCCGCTGCCCTACTCCACGGTCGCGTGGACGGTCACCGCCTACACGCTGGCCCTGGCCACCGTCATCCCGCTCACCGGGTGGGCCGCCGACCGCTTCGGCACCAAGCGCCTCTACATGCTCGCGCTGCTGCTCTTCACCGCCGGCTCGCTGCTGTGCGCCGCGGCGACGAGCATCAACATGCTCATCCTCTTCCGCGTCGTCCAGGGTCTCGGTGGTGGTCTGCTCATGCCGCTCGGCATGACGATCATGACCCGCGCCGCCGGACCGGCCCGGATGGGCCGGCTCATGGCCATCCTCGGCATCCCCATGCTCCTCGGCCCCATCGGTGGCCCGATCCTCGGTGGCTGGCTCATCGACAAGGTGTCCTGGCACTGGATCTTCCTCATCAACCTGCCGCTCGGCATCGCCGCGCTCGTCTACGCGCAGTGGGCCCTGGCCAAGGACGCCCCCGAGCCCACTGAGTCCTTCGACTGGCTCGGCATGGCCCTCATGAGCCCCGGGCTCGCGTTCTTCCTCTACGGCGTCTCCTCGATCCCGGAGGAGGGCACGATCAGCTCGGCCAAGGTCCTCGGCTTCGCCGGAGCCGGGCTCGTGCTCATCATCGCCTTCGTCTTCCACAGCTTCCGCCCGGAGCACCCGCTCCTGGACCTGCGGCTGTTCAAGAACCGCAACCTCACGTGGTCGATCGTCACGATGTTCATCTTCGCCGGGGCGTTCTTCGGCGGCCTCCTCCTCGTGCCGACCTACCTCCAGACGGTGCGTGGCGAGGGCGCCCTGGACGCCGGCCTCCTCGTCGCCCCGCAGGGCATCGGCGCCATGATCACGATGCCGATCGCCGGGGCGCTCGCCGACAAGCTGCCCGTCGGCCGCATCGTGCCCTTCGGCCTCGCGACGATCACTCTCGGCATGTTCGGCCTGACCCAGGTCGACGGGGACACGTCCTACTGGGGCTACCTCATCCCGGTCCTCTTCGTCATGGGCCTGGGCATGGGCGCGACGATGATGCCGCTCATGACGTCGGCCATCAAGACGCTCACCTCCCACCAGGTGGCGCGCGGCTCGACCCTGCTCAACATCAGCCAGCAGGTCGCCAGCTCGATCGGCGTCGCGATCATCTCGGTCGTGCTCACCAACGGCCTGCGCAACGAGCCGCTCGTGTCGCAGGCGGCGGCGTTCGGTGAGGCCTCGGCCAAGGACCCCGCCAACACGCAGTCGCTGCTCCAGCAGTTCCCGCTCGTCGGCGAGATCCTCGGACGCTTCGGCAACGACGCCGCGGCCGGCCAGGCCGCGCTGCAGTCCGCGGTCCAGAACGCGATGGGCGAGGTGTTCGGCAGCACGTTCTTCGTCGCCGCGATCATGGTCGCGTTCACCCTCGTCACGGCGGCGTTCCTGCCGCGCAAGCACGAGGAGAGCCACCTGCTCGACGACGTCGACCCCGCAGAGGTCGCTCCCCCGGTGATCCTGCACTGAGCGTGCACCGACGCCGCGAGCGTCCCGTCGACGGCCGGTCCCCCTCGGGTGGGCCGGCCTTCGGCATGCTGGGCCCATGGACGCACCCCTGCCCGGTCGGCACAACGCCATCACCGACGTCGCCGGGGTGCTCGTCGGCCACGTCACCCGGGACGAGCCGGGCTGGCTCACCGGGGTGACCGTCGTCGTCCCGCCGCCCGGGACCGTCGGCGGCGTCGAGGTCCGCGGCGGCGCACCCGGCACGCGTGAGACCGACCTCCTCGACCCGACCTGCCTCGTCGACCGCGTCGACGCCGTCGTGCTCGCCGGCGGGAGTGCCTTCGGGCTCGCCTGCGCGGACGGAGCCCTCCAGGGTGCGTATGCCGCCGGGCTCGGCTGGTGCGTCGGCGAGCCCCACGAGGTCGTGCCCGTCGTCCCGGCCGCCGCGGTCTTCGACCTGGGTCGCGGCGGCGCCTTCGGACGCCACCCGGACGCGGCGGACGGGCGGGCGGCCTACGTCGGCGCGACGG